>DASWBL010000169.1:0-18667 GCA_036390615.1 Steroidobacteraceae bacterium
GGCGTCTGGCCCGGCGCAATGCGAGCCGCAAGCTGTTGCTCAATAACGCGCCCGTGAGCAGATCGCGCGGCAGGTAGTCGGTCACCCCAAGGCGCAACGCGCGCACCGCGGTCAGCTCGCTGCCGCCGGCGGCAATGACTATCAACGGCGGCAACTGGGGCATATGCCGCAATCGTCGCAACCATTTCATGCCGCCGGCCGGTTCATTCGGCCACTGGGCAAAACTGCAGCCGAGCAGCACCAGGTCAAAATCCTGCTGCGTCAACGACCGGTAGCGCTGCTCAAACTGGTCGTGGTCGATGCACTCGGGCGCGCAATCCGGCCAAAGCGTTTCCAGATGCAGCCGCAGCCAGCTGCGGTACTGCTGGTCGGTCTCGACAATCAGTACGCGCCGGGCTGGCGCCTGACGGGCCATCAGTTCGGCTCCGCCGCAGCGGGTTCAGTCGGCAGTGCGGTGGTCTCGGCCGGTGGGGCTGCCGTTGCGGCTGGCGGTGCCGTCGTCGCATCCGGTGATTCAGTCGGCGCAACCGATGGTTCAGTCGTCGCTGCCGGTGTTTTAGTCGTTTCTACCGGTGGCTTAGTCGTTGCAGCCGGTCGTTCCGCAGGCACGCTCGGTGTCGGCGAATCCAGGTCATCGGCTTGCCGGCGCAGCCGATCAATTGTGGCCGGGTTAATGTGATAGTCGGTGGCCGCGCTCAGCCAGTGTCTGGCATCGTCACTGTTGCCGGCCGCGATCGCGCGACGGGCGGCGACAATGATCAGCTCGCCGAGCTTGATAGCCGCCGCACGCACTTGAGGGTCATCGGGCGAAATCGCATGCGCTTCGTCAATGTACTGACGGGCGTTGTTGCCCGCCGGTTCGAGCAGTGCGCCGTCGTCCATACGCTGACGCGCCTGATCGAGCAGTTTTGCAAGCGGTGAAATAGTCTCGCGGACGATCGGCGTCACGGCTGGCGTGACATTTTCGGCCACGGTGGCAGGTTGAGTGTCAACGGCCGCCAGGTCCGAATCGCTCGCGGCTGACGGCTGCTCGTAGTAAAGCCAGTAAAAAAACAGCGCCACACCGAGTAGCGCGGCAGTGAGCAGCGCACCGAACGGCCGCCGGCGTGGTGAGTGCGCGGCCCGCGCCGGCGTAGTCTGGGTAGGCGTTGGCTGTTCGCGCAGCAGTGCCGCGTGGCGGCGCAGCCCGGCCTCGAGGAACAGCCCCAGGCGCTGTCCGGAGGCTGGTTTGTGGACGAAACGGCAGACCGTGCCGTCGGCGATCAAGCCGCTGATGCAGCTCTGTTCAGTGCTATCGCCCGCGGCGATGAGCGCCAGAACCGGAAACTGATCCCGCAGGCGCAGCATGAATTCCCCGGCGGGTTCCGGCACCAGTGAACAGTCGACGACAGCCACGGCGACGTTGCCGGAGACCAGCTGGTCGACAAAGCGCTCGAGGGAGGTGACGCCGATAAAGTGACCGGCGAATTGCGCTTCATCCATGGACTGCAGCAGCGCCAGATCCTCGCTCAGCACGACGACCAAGGGCTCGGCGCGGACAAGCGCGCCCGCAGCCGGAACGGCCGTCGCTGGGCTGAGTTCTGGCACTGATTTTGACACGCGAATTCTTCGGACTCCGGCAGGCTCGGAATGGCGGACGCTGTAACCGTTACGACTGTACTTTCTTGCCTGAAATGCACCTAGGGCCGTTCACGCTTATCGGGGCATTCTGTGAAGTGGGTTTGCGGCGCCATGCCCGGAATGTGATGTAGCTCACCTGTGGCGGGGCGGCTTCAGCGAAGGCCCGGCAGGCAATTTTGGTCACCGAACCACGGCACTGAATTGCCGTTTTTTCCGGGCTGGCGTGTGGCTATGGCAATGTCGCGTCCGACGGCTGCAATCGTTGCGGTACACTTCGAAAACCCGGATCGGGGAGTCACGGGCCAGTGGAGCCGCGATGCCGCAAGTGGTGTTTTTCGAGCCCGACGGCAGGCGCGTCGCGGTGCAGGCCAGCGATGGCCAGAGTGCCATGCGGGCGGCGGTCGACCAGGGCGTCGCCGGCATTGAGGCCGAGTGTGGCGGACAGTGCCTGTGCGCAACCTGCCACTGTTATGTCGCCGATGAGTGGCTGGAAAGACTGCCGCCGCCGTCGGCGGACGAAGAGGTGATGCTCGAAAACGTGGTCGCGCCGCGCCTGCCGGGCAGCCGGCTGTCCTGCCAGATTGTGCTGAACCCGTCGCTCGACGGGCTGACGCTCACCGTGCCGCCGCGGCAATCCTAAATCGCATGGATCACCCGATATTAATCGTTGGCGCCGGCCAGGCCGGCTGGCAAGTGGCCGAGTCCCTGCGCCAGGAAGGCTATAGCGGGCCCTTGCTGCTGATTGGCGAAGAAGCCTTTATTCCCTATAACCGGCCGCCGCTGTCCAAGAAGTGGATGCTCGATCGGCCCGATCCGGCCAGCCTTTCGATCCGCGGGATCGATGCGTTGCGCCGACGGCAGATCGACCTGCAGCTCAATACCCGCGTTGTTGCCATCGATACGCCCGCGCGCGAGGTGGTGCTTGCGGATGGTGCGCGGCTGGCGTACGCGGGCCTCGCGCTTTGCACGGGCGTGCGGCTGCGCGAATTGCCGGTGCCGGGAGCGCAGCTGCGCGGCGTGTTCGGGTTGCGCACGATCCACGACGCGCAGCAGATCGGGGATTGCCTGGATCGCTGCGCTGCGCGCAATGAACGGGTGGTGGTGATCGGCGGCGGCTTCATTGGCCTTGAGGTTGCGGCCACCGCGACCAAGCGCGGGCTCAAAGTCACTGTGCTCGAAGGCCTCAGTCGGCTGATGTCGCGGGTGGTCGCGCCAATTGTCTCGGAGGCCGCGGCCCGCGTGCACGCCGATCACGGCGTCGAGCTGATTTTCAATGCCCAGATCACCGCGATCAGCGATGTCGACGGGCAGGTCAGTGCGGTGCGCACGGCGGAGGGCATCGAATACCCGGCCGGCTGTGTCATCGTCGGTATCGGCGTGCACCCCGAGGACCGGCTGGCCGCTGCCGCGGGCCTTGATTGCGACCGGGGCATCATCGTCGATGGCTGTTCACGCACGTCCGCTCCGCACATCGTCGCCGCGGGGGATTGTACGGCCCGTCGCCGTGCGGACGGCTCCTTACTGCGTCTCGAGTCGGTTCACAACGCCATCGAGCAAGGTAAATCGGCGGCCAGTGCGCTGCTCGGGCGGGAGCGCGAATTTGTCGCAACGCCTTGGTTCTGGTCCGATCAGTACGACATGAAGCTGCAGATGGTGGGCTTAAGTCACGGGTACGACCAGGTCATTACCCGCGGCGATGTCGATAAGCCCGCGTTTTCGGCCTTTTATTATCGGCAGGGCCGGCTCATCGCCGTGGATTCGCTCAGCCGCATCCAGGATCACATGGCCGCGCGCAAATTGCTGGATAATAAATTGTCGCCGACCGTGGAGCAGGCCACGGACGTCAATTTCGAATTGCAGAGCCTGCTGCGCGCCTGAGACCTTGAGCAATTGAAAATCAATCGGGTGAACTGCATGCGATGGCTGCCCTTGTTAATCCTGTCTTCAAGTCCGGCCCTGGCCGGCGTGCTCGATTTGCGCGGCGTCGACATCGGCACGCCGTGCCAGAGCGTGCCGCCGGGCGAGCTGGCGCTCGGCGCGCAGCCCAAGTTTGGCGCCGATCTGATGCTGCAAAAAGGCCTGCTGCTGTTTGAAGATGACAGCGTGGCGGGCCAAAGCACGGTGATTTTGTACGGCTGCGCCGGATCGCCGGCGGCGGTCGCAAACTATGCGATTACGGTCTCGACCGCGGACCAGTCGCGGGCCCAGAGTCTTTACACCAAGGCCAAGACGGTTGCGACGGCGCGGCTCGGCCCCGCGGACTTTGACTCCGGGAAATTGAAAGCAGGGGATCGCAAGCAGTTCCTGAGCATCGCGGGAGGACCCCAGTCCCTCGCAAGCTGGCAGAACGTCAGCGGTTACACCGTGCACGTGTCGCTGCAGCAGCCGCAAACCGCTGGCCAGTGGAGTGTCGTCACGTCGGTCGCGCCCGCCGAGCCAAGCGGCGATTCAGCGCACTGATTGGACCGTACTGTCGGCTCCGAGCCTATTCGCGGCCGAGCGAAAAATCCTCGCCCTGGTAATTCAGGATGACGGCATCACGCGTGATTTGCTGCACGCGCGGGCCTTCGGGCAGCGTGTCGCCTTCACGGACCTTGTGCATGTTGATCAGCGCATAGCGGTCGGCGCGGTCCGCGGAATACACATGCAGATCGAGCCGCAGCGCCGGCACGTGGTCGCTGACGGCCGCGTAGCTTGCGATCGATTGGCGATTGACCGCGCCCGCCGGCGGCTCGACCGCCGGTGCAATGTCCGCCGGATTGTCGGAATTCTCCGCCGCGTGGCTCGCGGCCTGCGGCGATCTGGGCGTGATGCCCGGAGGCGCTGCCGGCAACGGTTGCGGCTGCGCCGCAGATTCGGGCACGAAGGCGTTGATCGGTGCCGCCGGTACGTTCGGGGCCTGAACGGGCGGCGCGCGCAAAGCTTGGGCTGGCGCGGTGGCGTGCTTCGGCGCCGTCGCCGGGCTGCGCAACCCGAGCCAGATCAGGATCAGCAAATTGATGCCAAGCAGTGCCGCGACCAGCCAGCCCCACATCGGCATGCCGCGCCGGGCCGTGCCCACTGGCAGATTCAACAACGCCGGACCCAGCTGTCGTTGCCGTTCGCTTTCCGATTTTCGCAGCGCGTCGAGAATGAATGACATGAGCTATCCCCGCGAGTCGGCAACGGGCCGCAGTAGCGGCGTGGCGGGCGCGGGCAGCGAAGAATCGAGCAGCAGCTGCGTGTCGAGCCCGGCTATGCCATCGACTGCCAGATGATGCGCGCGCTGAAACTGCTCGACCAGCTGCACCAGGTCGCGGTCGTACTTCGCGCCGCCACTGCCGGGGGCGACATCGGCCGGATTGCCGTTCCAGCGCGTCAGCAGTGCGCGCAGCTGCTGCACCGCGGGCCCCTGCATGCCGGCGGCCAGATCAGTGACCGGTCGGATGCTCGGGTGCCACAGCAGCACAGAATCGCCGAACCAGTAGCGCGACAGCTCGGCAATACCGACATCGGTCTGTTGATCGCCGAGCCGCAAGGTCACGGTCGTGGCGCCAACGCCGAGCAGCAGCGCCGAGTAGCTTGCGCCCGAGGCATCGCTCAGCGTCAAAACCGCCGGGCGGTTCAGTTCCCGAAGCTCAGCGAGCGATCCGTGCAGGCTCGCGCACTCGAGTCCGTGTTCACTCGCCTGCGTGCAGGCGGCCGCGCCGCCTGCCGTGTACGGCACGTTCCACAATTTCAGCAAACCGGCAAAGGCGGTATCCGGCGTGCTGGCCGCGCCGTGCTGGCGCAGCAATTCGGCCAGCGATGGCGGCGACGGCGCGACGGGCTTGAGTGGCGCAACCGCCGCTGGCGGCCGCAGCGGCCAGCCTGGCCAATGCCCGTGAAAAACCCACAACAGGCCGGCGAATAGCAGCAGCGGCAGGATTGCCGCGGCTTCGGCGCTGTAGCGGGGCCAGACCCTGCGGCCAAAAACTTCGCCGGCGGCGCGCCGCACCAGCGCTGCCGACACGATGCGCCGGTCCTGCGTATAGGCACCGAGCATCGCCCGATCACAGATCACGTTGATGACGCGCGGCACGCCGCGGCTTAAGCGGTAGACCTCGCGCAGCGCGCCGGCGCTGAACGGCTCGCTGGTGGCGCCCGCCACACGCAGGCGATGACGCACATAATCGGCTGTCTCCGCACCCGACAGCGGCTGCAGGTGATAGCGTGCGGTGACGCGTTGGGCGAGCTGCCGCAGATCGCTCCGTCCGAGCAGCGTACGCAGTTCCGGCTGGCCAATCAGAATGATCTGCAGCAGCTTGTGGGACGCGGTTTCCAGGTTGGTCAATAGGCGGACCTGCTCGAGCACTTCGGGCGCGAGGTTCTGCGCCTCATCGATGATCAGTACGACCCGGCGTCCGTCGGCATGGGCGCGCAGCAGGTAGCGGTTGAGGTTGTCGATCAGCTCTTTGGTGTGGCGCTCCGGCCCCGGCGGCACTTCCAGCCCCAGTTCCTGGTTGAGGCTTTGCAGGAACTCGGTGGGCGTCAGGTGCGGGTTGAGCAGCAGCGCGATCACGGCGTTTTCGGGCGCGCGGACCAGCAAGGTGCGAATCGTCGTCGTCTTGCCGGTACCGACTTCTCCGGTCAGCTGTATGAACCCCCCGGCCTCGTTGATGCCATACATAAGGTGGGCGAGCGCATCGGCGTGCCGCGTGCTCAAGTACAGGTAGCGCGGGTCTGGCGTGATCGCGAACGGCGGTTCCGTCAGTCCGAAAAACGCTGGATACATGGCCGGTCGGCGCTCAGGGCTGGTGGCCCAGCTCCGCGCTGTCAAAGTCATCGACGTTGATGATGTCCATCACGCGGCCGTCAAAGTTGCGCAGGAACTGCCCTTCCTCGGCGGTGATGAGATTCTGCGCCAGCGCCTGCTCAATCTGCCCCGGCAGATCAAGTGCGGTGACGGTCCCGGCCTTGACGCCGGCGACGCGGATCTTTTTTTCGATCAGCTCGGCGCGCGGCGCGAGCTCGAGTGCTGCCTGCAGCATGCCGAGCGGATTGGCCGGCTGCACGGTGCGGTACACGCCCTGGCACAGCCGGTCCCGCGGCGCGCCGGCGTTCAACACCAGATCGGCGACCTTGCGGCCCATCCGGTCGGCCGGCGCGAAATAGGTCAGGCCGCGCGGAAAGATCATCAGCCGCATGAGCGCCGCGACGCCGCGCATCGGGAAGTTGCGCAGCACGCTGTGCAGCTGTTCCTGGGCGTGGTACAGCAGTTCACGGCAGGCCCATTCCACCACCGGCAGATCCTCCGGCGGCTGGCCCTGATCTTCATAATGCTTGAGCACCATCGAGGCGAGGTAGATCGAGGACAGCACATCGCCGAGGCGGGCCGAGATGGTTTCCTTTTTCTTCAGGTAACCGCCATAGGTCAGCATCGCGACGTCAGTGGCAAAGGCAAAAGAGGCGCTGAAGCGTTCGATGTGCTGGTAATAACGGCGGGTGGCGCCGGTGTTAGGCGCGTTGCCGAAGCGCGCTATGGTCAGTGCCATCACCAGTGAACGGACCGCGTTCGACAGTGCAAAGCCGATGTGCGCGAACAGCGCGCGGTCGAAATCATCCACGCCCTGCGCGTGGTCATGGTTGCGGGCCGCGGTCATTTCCTTGAGGACGAACGGATGGCAGCGGATCGCACCCTGGCCAAAGATGATCAGGCTGCGGGTGAGGATATTGGCGCCCTCGACCGTGATGGCAATCGGTATCGACTGGTAACCGCGCCCGAGGTAATTGTTCGGGCCGAGGCAGATGCCCTTGCCGCCCTGCACGTCCATCGCGTCGTTGGCCACGCGCCGGCCGATCTCGGTCACGTGGTACTTGAGGATCCCGGCCGGGACCGCCGGGCGCGCGCCGCTGTCAATCGCCGCGATCGTGACGCTGCGGGCCGCATCGGCAATGTAAGTCAGGCCCGCCATGCGCGCGATGACCTGCTCGACGCCCTCGAAACGGCCGACCGGACTGTTGAACTGGCGACGGATTCGCGCGTACGCGCCGGTGGCAAACACTGCCGCCTTGGCGCCGCCGGTGGCGTTCGACGGCAGTGATATGCAGCGCCCGACCGATAGCTGCTCAACCAGCATGCGCCAGCCCTGGCCGATCATCTTGGGGCCACCGATGATGCAGTCGAGCGGCACGAACACGTCGCGGCCGTGGATCGGGCCGTTCTGGAACGGAATGTTGAGCGGCAGATGGCGCCGGCCAATCTGTACGCCAGCCGCATCGCGCGGAATCAGCGCGCAGGTGATGCCCCGATCCGCGTGCTCGCCGACCAGGCCCTCGGGGTCATAGAGCCTGAAGGCCAGGCCGATAACCGTGGCGACCGGTGCCAGCGTGATGTAGCGCTTCGAGAAGTTCAGCTTCAGCCCGACCACCTCGCGGCCCTGCCACTGGCCGCGGCAGACCACGCCGGTGTCCGGAATCGAAGCCGCATCGGAGCCGGCACGCGGACCGGTGAGCGCGAAGCAGGGCACATCGTCGCCGCGCGCCAGGCGCGGCAAGTAATGGTCCTTTTGTTCTTCGGTGCCGTAGTGCAGCAGCAGTTCGCCGGGCCCGAGCGAGTTCGGGACCGCGACCGTTGAGGCGCAAGTCACGCTTCGCCCGGCGAGTTTGACCAGCACGCAGGAATGCGCGTAAGCAGAAAATTCCAGGCCGCCGTAGCGCTTCGGGATGATCATCGCGAAAAAGCCGTGCGCTTTCAGGAACTGCCACACCGCCGGCGGCATATCCGCGCGCCGGTGCGTGATATCAAACTCATCGAGCATCTGGCACAGCTCTTCGCACGGCCCGTCGAGAAACTGCTGCTCGGCGGCCGAGAGTCGCGGCGGCGGCAGCGTGCGCAGCTTGCTCCAGTCGGGATTGCCGGTGAACAGCTCCCCGTCCCACCAGACTGTGCCGGCTTCGAGCGCCTCGCGCTCGGTATTGGACATCGTCGGCAGCAGGCGCCGGTAGGCTTTCATGAACGGGCCGCTGATCAGCGCTTTGCGCAGCGGCCGCACGTTCAGCAGCCACAGCAGCGCCAGCGCCACCCACAGGATGCCGTTCCACAGTTCGGCGCCCGCGCCGATCACCGAGTACGCGAGCAGCAGCACCGTGAAGGTGATCGTGTAGCTGATCAGCGAGAGGCGGCGGTAGGTCAGGTACAGCACCGCCACGATGAAAAAAACCGTAATCAACGCGCCGATCATTTCAGCCTCCACGCCGGGCAGGTCATTGCCCGCCGGTGACTATAGCCGCTGCTGCGGCGGCCGTGCGAGGCGACCGGACGCCGACCCGCGCAGGCCTTGTCAGCCGAGCAGATCCTTGACGCCGTCGCGCTCCTCGCGCAATTCGGCCTCGGTCAGCTCCATGCGCTTGCGGCTGAACTCATCGATGGCCAGTCCCTGCACGATCTGGTAATCGCCGTTGCGGCAGGTCACCGGATAGGAATAGGTGATGCCATCGCGGATACCGTAGCTGCCATCGCTGGGCACGGCCATGCTGGTCCAGTCCCCTTCGGTGGTGCCAAGAAACCAGAGCCGCATGTGATCCATGGCCGCCGACGCGGCCGATGCTGCGGACGAGGAGCCGCGCGCCTTGATGACCGCCGCGCCGCGCTGCTGCACGGTCGGAATGAAATGCTCCTCGATCCATGGCTGGTCCACCAGGCCCTTGGCCGCGCGGCCGCCAACCAGACAGTGGCTCAAGTCCGGATACTGCGTGGAGGAGTGGTTTCCCCAGATGGTCATGCGCCGGATGTCATTGACATGCGTGCCGGTCTTCTCGGCCAGTTGCGAGAGCGCGCGGTTGTGATCGAGGCGCGTCATCGCCGTGAAATTACGTGCCGGCAGATCCGGCGCGTTGCTGCGGGCGATCAGCGCGTTGGTGTTGGCCGGATTGCCGACGACCAGCACCCGCACGTTGCGCGCTGCCACCGCGTTCATCGCCCGGCCCTGCGCCGAGAAGATCTGCGCATTGGCAAGCAGCAGGTCCTTGCGCTCCATGCCAGGTCCGCGCGGCCGCGCCCCGACCAGCATTGCTGCCTGGCAGTCCTGGAACGCCACCGCGGCCTGATCCGTGGCGATGACCTTGTTCAGTGTGGTGAACGCGCAGTCATTGAGCTCCATCACGATCCCCTGCAGGCCCGGCAGTGCGGGCGTGATTTCCAGCAGGTGCAGATTGATCGGCTGGTCGGCGCCCAGCATCTGACCGGAGGCGACACGGAAGGCCAGGGCATAGCCAATCTGGCCGGCCGCACCGGTAATGGTCACATTAAGGGGCTGCTTCATGAGGGCTCCGGAGCGCGCGAGGGTCGGAAAGGGACGCAGATTTTAGTGGGGATTCACCGTGCGGCAATGGGCCCGGGCGGTTTGGGTTGCCGCAGGAGATCGTATCTCCTTGTATTATTTAACATAATATGGACTACCACGGCCGCCAACCCGAGGCTCTTACAAGCCGGCGGCGCCTTGCCTGCGGCTTCACCTCTCGCGCCTGCTGGTAGCATGTCGCCGCCTGAGCAGCTCCATTGCAATGCAACCGGGACGGTTTTCTCATGGCGGAGCCAGCGATCGCGGGACGCGATCCCATCGCGATGAAGGTCGAGGCCGGCAAGACCTACTTTTGGTGTGCCTGCGGCCGCTCGGCCAGCCAGCCGCTTTGCGACGGCTCGCATAAAGGCAGCGAGTTTTCACCCCGTCCGTACCATGCCACCGCCAGCACGCAGGTATTCTTCTGCTGCTGCAAGCGGTCGAAACAAGCGCCGCTGTGCGACGGTTCGCACAAGTCGCTCACATGATTTAGGCACTGGATGTACCTTCAGGCGCAGCGGGATCATTCGCGCCTCGACCTGAGGCTTGAGGGTCAGTGGCGCAGCCACGAACTGCAACAGGTTGATGCAGCGCTGGATGCTGTCGACCTCACCGGCCTGAAAACACTGCACTGCCGGGCGGAGGCGGCCGAATTTGATCTTTCCGGCGCCTGGCTGCTGCATAACTTTCTTGCCCGCGTGCGCGGCGCTGGTATTAGCGCCGAATTCGACGGCACGCCGCCGGCGTCACTCGCGCTCGTGGAGCGCACCCTGAGCGGATTTCCGGATCAGGCCTTGCAGGAAATGCCGCTGCATTCACTGCTTGATCCGGGTGCCGCCGTCGAGGGCCTCGGCCGGCGTGTGGTCAATTCCTGGTGGCGGCTGTATTCGGCCCTGGATTTCGCCGGCCGCCTCGCCGTGGCTGCCGGCAACGCCAGCGTGCACTTAAGGCGCCTGCATCCGATTTCGGTGGCCCGCCATGTCTACGAAACCGGCGTGACGGCCATTCCGATCGCTTCGCTGATCGCTTTTCTGATCAGCGTGATCCTGGCCTTCATGGGCGCGCAGCAGCTGCTGAAGTTCGGCGCCGATATCTTTGTGGTCGATTTGGTCACGATCGGTCAGCTGCGCGAGCTTGGCGTGCTGCTGACCGCGATCATCGTCGCGGGCCGCTCCGGCAGCGCCTTTGCCGCCGAATTAGGCGCCATGCAGCTGAACGAGGAGATCGATGCGCTGCGCGCGATGGGCGTCGAGCCGATCGAAGTCCTGGTACTGCCGCGGGTGCTGGGACTGGTGATCGCGCTGCCGCTGCTGACGGTCATCGCCGACATCATCGGTCTGGTCGGCGGCGGGCTGCTCTGCCATGTGTTGCTGCACATGCCGCTGGCGCAATACCTCAACCGCGTGCAGGAATCGATCGCGCCGACCACTTTCTGGGTGGGCTTGCTGAAAGCGCCGGTATTTGCGGTGCTGATCGCGATATCCGGCTGCTGGTGCGGCCTGCGCGTACGCGGCTCCTCCCGTGACCTCGGCACCAAGACCACCGCCGCGGTAGTGCTCGCCATCTTCATGGTGCTGCTGGCCGATGCGCTGTTCGCGGTGCTGTTTATGGAGCTCGACATCTGATGGACTACGCCGTGCAGGCCATTGGCATCGTCAACCGCTTCGGGCGGCAGCTGGTGCACAAGGACGTGAACCTCGAGGTTGAGACCGGCGAGATCTTCTGCATCGTCGGCGGCTCGGGCGCCGGCAAATCACTGCTGCTCAGGACCATCCTCGGCCTGCTCAAGCCGGCGGCCGGCAGGGTTTTGCTCGAAGGACGGGACATTACCGGCATGAGCGCGGCGCAGCTGCGCGCCGTCAAGGCCAGCTACGGCGTAACGTTCCAGAACGGCGCCCTGTTCAGCTCGCTGACCGTGCTGCAAAACGTGCAGCTGCCGATGCTCGAGTACCTTAACCTCGATTCACAACTCCTCGATCAACTGGCACTGTTCAAGCTCGAGCTGGTGGGCCTGCCGCCGGATGCAGCCCGCAAGTACCCGTCGCAGCTTTCCGGCGGCATGATCAAGCGCGTAGCGCTGGCGCGGGCACTGGCCCTGGATCCGCGACTGCTGTTTCTGGATGAGCCGACGGCGGGACTCGATCCGGTCAGTGCGGCCGCGCTCGATGAGCTGCTGGTGTACCTGCAGCGCGAGCTCAAGCTGACCGTGGTAATGATTACGCATGACCTGGATACGATCTTTAGGGTGGCCAATCACGTCGGCATGCTCGTCGACGGCAGCCTGATCAGCGATACTCTGGAAGGGATCGTGCAGAATCGGCAGCCCTGGATCCGGGCCTACTTTCATGGGGAGCGGGCGAAGCAGCGCAGGGGGCGGCATGGAACGGGAAGCTAATTACGCGGCCATCGGTGCGTTTGTGCTGCTGGTGCTGACCATGACCGGCCTGTTCGTGTACTGGTACAACTACAGCCATGAACGGCGCGACTACGTCCGCTACGAAATTTACTTCGACGGCTCGGTGACCGGTCTGGCCGAGGGCGGCGCGGTTCGCTACCTCGGTGTCAATATCGGCCGCGTGGTGCGCCTGCGGATCGACGGACGCGCCGCCAACCGCGTGCAGGTGGTGGTGGACATCGAGTCGACCGCGCCGGTGTCGGACCAGACGCTGGCGCAATTGTCGCTGCAGGGCATTACCGGGCTCCTTTATATCGATTTGCTGCAGCAACGGCGCAACGACCCGACGCAGCGCTTAGGGCCGGTGGTGCCGAGCATGAATTACCCTGTCATTCGCTCGGTGCACTCGGACTTCGATGTCTTCATCACGGAACTGCCGGATCTTGAGGTGCGCGTCGGCGAACTGGTCAGTCGCGTTAATCACACCCTGTCCGATGAGAACATCGCGGCGGTCAGCCGCGTGATAAACAATCTGGACCGGGCTAGCACGACGCTGCCGGCCACCACCCGGGACCTGGCTCAATTGATCGGCGAACTGCGCACCAGTGCCGCCGAAGGCCGCGAGGCCATCAGCCAGTTCAACGCCACAGTGACCTCCGCCAGACCGGACCTCGGCGCAGCATTGCAGCAGCTGCGCACCACGGCCGACCGGCTCGCTTCGGCCAGCGAACAGTTGAATGGCTTGCTGACCGAGAACCGCGCTGCGCTGCACGGTTTTATGAGCCAAGGCCTGCCGCAGGTCGAGGCGCTGGCGCGTGAAGGCCGCGAGGCCGCACGCCAGTTCGAGCAGCTGACGCGCAGCCTGCGTGACAATCCCGCGCAGCTGCTTTACCCGCCCGCCGATCGCGGCGTCGAGGTGCCCCGGTGAACAGATTACTGCTGGTTTTTGGGTGCATCGTGCCGACGCTCGCCGGTTGCCTCAGCACCGGCGGCAAGCAGCCGGCCGCGGAGATCTATACGCTGACCGCTCCGGCCGTGGCCCCTGCCAATGCCGCGGCGGCGCCCACGGCCGTGCTGTCGGTGCTGCGTCCGGATGCCGCCGCCGGCCTGCACAGCGAACGCATCGCCTTGCTGCAGGCCGGGCACCGGCTGGATTACTTTGCCGCCAGCCGCTGGTCCGGATCGCTCCCCGAGCTGGTGCAGTCGCTGGCCATGGACGCACTGCGGGGCGGCGGGCAGTATCGCAGTGTGCAGACCGACACCGCGCCTTTCGCCGCCGACTATGTGCTGCAGCTGCAGATCCGGCATTTTGAGGCCGACTACAGCGGCGGCGGAGCGCCCGTTGCGCACGTTGCCATCGACGCGACTTTAGGCCGCAGTTCCGATCGGGCCATCGTGCAGACGCTGACGGCAGAAAGCAGCGTGCCGGCCGCCAGCGACCGCATGGTGAATATCATCAACGCGTTCGAGCAGGCGAGCAGTACTGCCCTGCAGCAGCTGGCCACGGGCTTGCAGCCGCCGCACTGAGCGCTGAGGCTGCGCGGCCTTTAGCGCAGCGTGACGATTTCCTCCGCGCTGGTCGGATGAATGGCGACCGTGTCGTCAAAGTCACGCTTGGTTGCACCCATCCGCACCGCCACGGCAAATCCCTGCAGCAGCTCGTCGGCGCCGTCACCGATGACGTGCAGGCCGACGACCCGCTCCTCGGCGCCGGCGGTGATCAGCTTGATCTCGGTGCGCGGCTTGCGCGTGGTCATCGCGTAGTACAGCGGCACGAAGCCGCTGCGGTAGGTTTTCACCGCCGCGCCGAAGCGCTCGCGCGCCTGCGCCTCGGTGAGCCCGACCGTGCCAATGGGCGGGTGGCTGAAAATAACAGTCGGTATGTTTTCATAATCGAGCTTGCGGTCCGCCTGCCCGCCGAACAGCCGGTCCGAGAGCCGGCGCCCGGCGGCAATGGCGACCGGGGTAAGTTGCGCCCGGCCGGTCACATCGCCGATTGCGTAGACGCCCGGCACGCTGGTCTGCTGCCATGCGTCGGTGACGATGAATCCGCGGGCGTCGCGGCGCACCGCCTGCGGCTCGGGCCCAAGGCAATCGGTAACGGCTTCGCGGCCGATCGCCCACAGCACGGCGTTGAACGGTCCAAGCGCGCGCCCGTCGGCGAGCCCAAGTGCCAGTCCCTGCTCGGTGCGCCGCAATTCCTGCGGCACGGCGTGGGTCACGATGTCCATGCCCTCATCGCGCTGGATCTGCAGCAGCGTCTCGCCGAGCAGCGGCTCAAACTCGCGCAGCGCATGCTCACGGCGCAACACCAGCGTGGTATGCGTGCCGAGGGCCGAGAACACGCCGGCCAGTTCCATCGCCACGTAACCGGCGCCGACCACGGCCACGCCGCGCGGGCGTTCCGTCAGCGCAAAAAAGCCGTCCGAAGTCAGACCGAGCGCCGCGCCCGGCACCGCCGGCACCACCGGCCTCCCGCCGGTGGCCAGCACCACCTGCGCCGCGCTCAGTTCCCGCGAGCCGACCTGCACGCGCTGCGGGCCGCGCAGCACGGCGCGGCCGCGTATCAACTCAACCTTGCGCTTGTGCAGATTGATCGCATAAATCTCGTTGAGCCGGCCGATATAGGCCTCGCGCTTGGCGCGCAACGCCTGCCAGTCGTGTCCGGCGAGCGTCAGATCGAAGCCGTAATCGGCCGCATCCAGCGCGCCCTGGGCCAGCTGCGCTGCGTTCCACATAATTTTCTTCGGCACGCAGCCGACATTGACGCAGGTGCCCCCCAGCCGGTGCGATTCGATCAGCACCACCCGGGCCCCGTATTCGGCGGCACGCTGGGCGCAGGCCAGCGCACCGCTCCCCCCGCCGATAACCGCCAGATCAAAGTCAAAACTCATAAGCTCGCCCCATCGCGTCGCTGCATGCCATGTTACACCGGCGTGTCGCGCTAGAATGCGCGTCCGTCCACTGACTGCGGCCCGGCCCGCTTAACCATGACTGACAACCCGCTGCTGACCGACACACCGCTGCCAGAATTTGCGCACATCCGCCCCGAGCACGTGGAGCCCGCGGTTGCCGAATTGCTGCGCCAGAACCGCGAACGGGTCAGCGCTATCGAGGCGCTGGCCGAACCGACCTTCGCGAACGTGGTGCTGCCGCTCGAGGAGATGCGACACCGCTTCTCGCGACTATGGTCGCCCATCGGCCACTTGAACGGCGTGATGAACAGCGACGGCCTGCGCGCCGCGTACAACGCCTGCCTGCCACTGATCTCGGCTTACAGCACCGATTTGTCGCAGAGCGTGGCGCTGTACCGTGCGTACCGGACGATCGCTGAGCGCGAGCGAGCTGGCCTCGACCCGGTGGGCCGTGAAGTCCTTGAGCATGCACTGCGTGATTTTCGCCTGGCCGGCGTCGCACTGGACGATGAGCGCAAGGCGCGCTTCAAGGCGCTGATGGTCGAACTGTCGGGCTTAAGCGCGCGCTTTGAGGAAAACATACTCGATTCGACCAACGCCTGGACTCACCACGTGACCGACGCGGAGGAACTCGCGGGCCTGAACGCGGCGATCATCGAGCCGGCTGCCGCGCGCGCGCGGAGTGAAAAGCTATCCGGCTGGCAGTTCGGGCTCGACCAGCCCACCTATGTTGCGGTGATGACCGACGCCGAATCAGCGCCGTTGCGCTGCGCCTTTTACACCGCGTGGACGACCCGCGCCTCCGCGAACGGCCCGGGCGGCAGCCGCTTTGATAACACCGCGACCATGGAGCAGATCCTGCGACTGCGCCACGAGGCGGCCCGGCTGCTGGATTTTCCGAGCTACGCCGAATACGCGCTCGCCGACCGGATGGCCCGCTCGGTCCCGCAGGTGCTCGAGTTCCTGCGCTCGCTGGCGCACGCGGCGCGCCACGCCGCGACGGCTGAATACGCCGAGCTCGAGCGATTCGCCGGCCGGCCGCTCGACGCCTGGGACGTCACCTTTTACTCGGAGCGGCTGCAGCAGCAGCGCTATGCCATTTCGCAGGAGCAGCTGCGCGAATACCTGCCGCTGCCCAACGTACTGGCCGGTTTGTTCGAAGTCGCCGAGAAACTGTTCGCGGTGCGCATCGAAGAGCGAAGCGGCGTGCAGCTGTGGCACCCCGACGCCCGCTTTTTCGAGGTGCGCAGCGCCAGCGGCGCGCCGCTGGCGAGTTTTTACCTCGACGGCTACGCCCGCGCCAACAA
The DNA here is from genome assembly GCA_036390615.1 of Steroidobacteraceae bacterium. Classification (GTDB taxonomy): domain Bacteria; phylum Pseudomonadota; class Gammaproteobacteria; order Steroidobacterales; family Steroidobacteraceae; genus FEN-1191. Next base: position 16,538 of record DASWBL010000169.1, read on the forward strand.
GCGCAGCGGCGCCTGGATGGACGATTGCGTGGGCCGCAAGCACTTGAACGGCGTGACCACGCTGCCGGTCGCTTACCTGGTGTGCAATTCGCTGCCGCCGCGCGATGGCCGCCCGGCATTGCTGACCCACGATGATGTGGTGACGCTGTTTCACGAGTTCGGCCACGGTCTGCACCACATGCTCACGCAAGTCAATTATCCGAGTCTCGCCGGCATCAATGGCGTCGCCTGGGATGCGGTGGAGCTGCCCAGCCAGTTCATGGAAAACTATGCCTGGCTGCCGGAAGTGCTGACGCGCATTTCCGCCCGCGTAGGCAGTGGCGAGCCACTGCCGGCCGAGCAGCAGCGCCAGCTCATCGCCACGCGCAGCTTCCAGGCGGGGCTGCAAACTTTGCGGCAGGTGGAGTTCGCGCTGTTCGACATGCGAGTGCATGCCGAATACGATCCGGCGCGCGGCGGGCGGGTCTACGACATCCTCGCCGAGGTGCGCAGCGAAGTCGCCGTCGTGCCGATTCCCGCGTGGAATCGCTATCCGCACAGCTTCAGCCATATATTCGCCGGCGGCTATGCCGCCGGCTACTACAGCTACAAGTGGGCCGAGGTGCTGGCGGCCGACGCCTTTTCGGCCTTCGTCGAACACGGCGCCTTTGACGCGCGCACCGCGCGTCGCTTCCTCGACAGCATTCTCGCGCGCGGCGGCAGCCGCGATGCGCTCGAGGCTTTCGTCGAGTTCCGCGGCCGCAAGCCGGACGTCGCCGCGCTGCTGCGCCTCTACGGGATTGCAGCTTAGGCGCCTGCCGACCATTCATGCAGATCGCCACCTGGAACGTTAATTCACTGCGCGTGCGCTTGCCGCAGCTGCTCGACTGGCTGGCGACGAATAAGCCGGATGTGATGGCGCTGCAGGAGACCAAGGTCGTCGATGAGTCGTTCCCGGTTGCAGAGCTCGCGGCGGCAGGCTATACCGCGCAGTACAGCGGCCAGAAAACCTACAACGGGGTAGCGACGCTCGCCCGTGCGACGCCAGCCGATCCGGTGCGGGACATTCCCGGATTTGACGATCCGCAGCGGCGGGTGCTGGCCGTAACGGTCGCCGGCGTGCGCGTCGTCAACCTGTACGTTCCGAACGGCCAGTCGATCGATTCAGACAAGTATCAATACAAGCTGCGCTGGCTGGCCGCGGTGCGGGACTGGCTGCAAACCGAGCTTCAGCGATATCCGCAGCTGGTGGCCCTGGGAGATTTCAATGTCGCGCCGGAAGACCGCGACGTGCACGACCCGGCGGCCTGGGCCGGGCAGGTGCTGGTCAGTGAGGCCGAGCGGGCGGCGCTTGGCGCCCTGCGCCAGGCGGGCCTTCTCGACGTGTTTCGAATTTTCGAGCAGCCGCCGGGGATTTACAGCTGGTGGGATTACCGCAGCGGGGCTTTTCGGCGCAATAACGGCCTTCGAATCGATCTGATTCTCGCGTCCCGGGCGCTGGCCAGCCGCTGCGCGGAATGCCGCGTGGACCGCGAGCCACGGCTGGCTGAACGTGCCTCCGATCACACCCCGGTCGTGGCGCGATTCGACATTTGACGGCGCACCGGCGGAAAACTGTGCTGCGCGTCGCTGGTGTGCGCCGCAGCGTAGGCATAAAATTCACAGATGCCAGCCGCCGAACGCCCTGTCAATTCGCGATGGGACACCTCTTCGACCGCAACCAACGTTCGTCGCAGCGATTTTGACATTACCAATACGGTGCGCGTCAGTTCGCCGCAGGCCGTACTGCTCGCCCTCGAACAGCTGAGCGCCTCGACCTGGCCGCAGATCGACATGCAGCCGGTGCGGCGCGCATTTGCCGATTTTGAGCAGCTGTTTGCCGGGCGCATGCCCGGCTATGCCGGTGTCGATACGATTTATCATGACCGCCAGCACACGCTCGATGTCACGCTGGCGATGGGCCGGCTGGTGGCCGGTTATGAGCGCCAGGTCGAGCCGATGTGGAAGCTTGGCCCGGAGCGGGCGATGGCCGGCATGGTCATGGCGCTGTTCCATGACGTCGGCTATCTGCGCCGCGACTCCGACACGAATCAGGCCAACGGCGCGGAATTTACCCGCACGCACGTATCCCGCGGCATTGAATTCCAGGCC
>DASWBL010000170.1:0-7539 GCA_036390615.1 Steroidobacteraceae bacterium
GTGCCGTGGCGATGAGTTCGACCGCGATCGTGCTGCATCAGCTGACCGACCAGTCGGAGCTGAACCGCACTCACGGCCGGCTGTCGTTCGCGGTGCTGCTGTTTCAAGATCTGGCGTTTGTGCCGCTACTGGCGTTCGCCAATGCCGTGACGCTCGGCGCCGGTGAAGTCAGCGTTGCCGGCCTGGTCCGGCCACTGGTCGGCGGCGTGTTTGCGCTGCTGCTGGTCATGCTAATCGGCCGGCGCGTGCTGCAGCCGCTGTTTTACGAGATCGCCCACAGCCGGTTACGCGAGCTGTTCACGCTGACCGTGTTGCTGGTGGTGCTGGCATCGGCGTGGATCACGCAAACGGCGGGCCTGTCCATGCCACTGGGCGCCTTTCTCGCCGGCATGATGCTCGCTGAAACCGAATACCGCCATCAGGTCGAATCGGCAATCCGGCCGTTTCGCGAACTGCTGCTGGGCCTGTTCTTCATCTCGGTGGGCATGCTCTTCAACGTTCACGTGCTGGTCGCGCGCTTTGGCCTGATTTCGCTGCTGCTTTTGGGCTTGCTGCTGGCGAAGATCATGCTGGCAGCTGCTGCGACCCGGTTTTTTGTGCCCAATACCTTTAAGGCCGTGCGTACTGGCGTGGTGCTGGCCGGTGGCGGCGAGTTTGGCGTTGCCTTGCTGACGCTGCTGCTGCAAAGCGGCGGGCTACTGCCGAACAGCGTCGGCCAGCCACTGCTGGCTGCCCTGGTACTCAGCATCCTCGTCAGCCCGCTGCTGATCCGCTACAACCGCAAAGCTGCGCGGCTGGCGCTCGGGGAGCGCGGGCCGCCGGCGGATGCGCTGGAGCGTGAAAGTGCGGCCACGCAGGAGCTGGCACAACGCGAGCACGTCGTGCTGTGTGGCTTTGGGCGCGTCGGCCAGAACATCGCCCGCGTACTTGAATCGCAGGGCTTTGAGTTCATCGCGGTAGATCTGGATCCGGCCAGAATCCGCCTTGCTCGTCAGGCGGGCGATCCGGTGCTGTTCGGCGACAGTGCCGATGAGGAGCTCTTGCATGCCGCCGGCATCGAGCAGGCGAGCGCGGTCGTGGTCAGTTTTGCCAATCCGGCGGTTTCGCAAGGCATCGTGCAGGCTGTGCGGCGGCTGCGCGCCGACGTGCCGCTGCTGGTGCGCACGCAGGATGATGCGGGACTGGCCGAGCTCATGCAGGCCGGCGCAACTGAAGTCGTCCCTGAAACTTTCGAGGCCAGTCTGACGCTGGTATCCCAGGTGTTAATGCTGCTGAAAGTGCCCGTTGCCACGGTGGTGCGCGCCGTGGGCGAAATCCGGGCTAGCCGCTACGCGACGTTGCGCAGCGTCTTTCGCCATGGCGGCGAAGTTCCCATAGATGAGTCGCATGCCTTCCGGGAAGAGTTGCGCACGATTGTGTTGCCTCCCGAGGCCTGGGGAATTGGCCGGACGCTGGCGGAAATTCACGCGCGTGGCGCCGACGTGACTTTCTCAACCCTGCGACGCCAGGGCATCAGCGGCCGGCAACCTGCGCACAGCACTGTGCTGCGCGAAGGCGACATCCTGGTCATCTACGGCAAACCGGAAGCGCTGGAACACGCCGAGGCCGTGCTACTGGCCGGCTGAAGCGCGCAACGCTGCGCCGTCGCTGCAGCGGACGGGTACAATGCCGGGCCGCTATGCTTCGCGAAGACATCCAGTTCCCGCCCCGCCATAACCCGCTGCGCGAGGACATTCACACGCTCGGGCAGCTGCTCGGCAGCACGCTGCAGGAGCAGGGCGGCAAGGAACTGTTTGCGCTGGTGGAGGCCGACCGGAAGACCGCCATCCTGGGCCGCAGCGACGCTCCCGAAGTCGATGTGCAGTTGCAGCTGCGCGTGCGTGGCCGACCGCCCGAACTCGCGCTAGATATGGTGCGGGCGTTTTCCGGCTGGTTTCAGATGACCAACATTGCCGAAAAGGTGCACCGCATCCGCCGGCGGCGCGAGTACTACCGGCAACCCGGTGCGCAGCCACAGCCTGGCGGCATCGGCGAAGCGTTGGCAGAGCTCAAATCACAAGGCCTGAGCCTCGCGGCCGTGCTCAAACTGTTCGGCGCCCTGAGCATTGAGCCGGTGCTGATCGCCCACCCGATCGAATCGACCCGTCGCACCACGCTGCGGCGTCAGCAGCGCGTTGCCGATCTGTTGCTGGAGTGCTCGAACCCGCTGCTGGCCCCCTATGAGCGCCAGCAGCTGCTGGATCGCATTCGTCAGGAAGTGACGACCGAGTGGCAGACCGCCGAACATCCGCGCGAGCGCTTGACAGTGGCGGATGAGCGCGAGCACGCCATCTTCTATCTTGGCGAAGTGCTGTATTTCGTGGTCTCGGATTTTTATGAGGAGATCACGGCGGCACTGAGCGCGCAGTATGGGGTAGAGCCGGCAACCATTGAATTGCCGCAGATGCTGCGTTTTGGCACGTGGGTCGGAGGCGATATGGATGGCCTGACCGACGTGCACGCCAAGAGCATCCGCGATACCTTGGCCCGGCAGCAGCAATTCATCATCGGCAGCTATTACGCCGAATGCCTGGAACTGGCGCAGGTACTCTCACAAAGCGCCGGTCGCGTCAGCGTATCGCCGGAGCTGACGCGGCGCGTGGCCGAATACCGCATATTGTTGCCGGGTGCCCATGGCCTCACCCCGTCGCGCCACGACCCGATGCCGTATCGGGTCCTGCTTGGCCAGGTGGCGGAGCGGTTGCAGCTCACCCAGGATGGCCGTGCCAATGCCTATGAGCAGCCGGCACAGTTTCGTGCTGACATTGAACTCGTGGCGGCGAGCCTGCGCGCCCATCGCGGCGTTCACGCTGGCTTCTTTGCGGTGCGCCGGCTGCTGTCGCGCATCGATACTTTCGGCTTCCACCTGGCGACGCTGGATCTGCGCCAGCATACCGACGTGCATCACGATGTGCTGGCACAGGGGCTGGACGATCCGCAGTGGCCGCAGCGCAGCCCCGAGGAGCGGCGTGTCAAACTGCTCGAATTGCTGACTCGGGACGTGGGGCCGTGCGGCGTGTTCGATGCGCTGGGCAAGCGTACGCTGGCGGTGTTCGACGCCATCATGCAGGGCCGGCACCGCTACGGCGCCGACGCGGTGGGCCTTTACATCATCAGCGGCGCGGCCACGGCCGATGACGTGCTCGCGCCCTTGGTGCTGGCGCGCTGGGCCAAGGCCTGTGACCGGCGCAGCGGCGAAGCGGCCATCGACGTGGCGCCGCAGTTCGATTCGGTCGATACGCTGGAAGCATGTGGCGAAGTCATGAGCCAGCTGCTGAATGAGCCCGTTTACCGCCGCCACCTCGACGCGCGCGGCAAGCTGCAGACCGTGCTGGTCGGGTACTCAGACAGCAACCGCGAAAGTGGCATCGTGGCGTCCCGGCTGGCCGCCTACCGCGCACAACGCAGCTTGACGCGGGCACTTCAGCAGGCTGGCAAAGATCACGTGCTCTTTTATAGCCGCGGCGGCAGTATCCCGCGCGGCGGCGGCCGCATTGACGAGTTGTTGCGCGCGGCACCGGCCGAGTCGGTCAGCGGCGTGCTGCGCTTTACGGAACAGGGCGAGAGCGTCAATCAGAATTACGGCTTGCGATCCAACGCGATCCGTACACTGGAGCGTGCCTTCAGCACACTGACCGGCGCCACGCTGGCGGTGAAACGCGGCGTGGCGGTCCAGGAGGCGGCGGCAATGGCCGAATGCGCGGCGGCGGTTGCCGCCCAGAGCCGCACCGAATGGCGCGAGCTCGTGCACGCCGGGTCAAGGTTCTATGAGTACTTTCACGCCGTGACGCCGATCGACGTGATTGAACGGATGCAGATTGGAACCTATCTGGCGCCGCGCCGCTGCCGTACTGGAATCGACTCGGTGCGGCCGGTCGCCTGGGTTTATGCCTGGTCGCAGTCGCGTCACATGCTGCCCGGCTGGTTCGGCGCCGGCGCGGGATTTCAGGCGCTCAGCGTCCAGCAGGGCATCGACCCGCTGCGCCGCTGCTACCGCGGCTGGCCGTTCTTTCGTAATCTGGTCGATGAAATTGAGGCGATGCTCGGACGCACGGATCTGCGGATTGGCGCTTATTACGAGTCCCTGGCGCCTGCGGAGCTGCGCGGTTACGGTGCCCAGATTCGCGCTGAATTTGACCGCACCTGTGCCATGGTCCTCGAAATCAAGCAAAGTCACGGGCTGCTGGACACCGATCCGACCCTGCAGCGCGCGATTTCACTGCGTAATCCGTATGTCGATCCGATGAACCTGATGCAGGTGGATCTGCTGGCGCGCTGGCGCGCCGGCGGAAGAGAAGATGGTGGACTGTTTAGTGCCCTGGTGGCCACGGTCAGCGGCATCGCCCGCGGTCTGCAAACGACCGGCTGATAACGGTCGGGCACATACCTGATAACCGATCTGCACATAGAGCCACACCAGCCTACGACATACGCTGCCGCGGGCGCGACCTGCGTACCGGCGACTGATAACGGCCAGGCACAAACCAGATAACCGGTCTGCGCGTAGAGCCGCAGGGGGCACTGACATACAGTGCCAATCATGTATCGCTACGATCAGATCGATCGCACGCTGGTGGCGGAGCGGGTGGCGCAATTCCGCGACCAGACCCGCCGTTTTCTCGCCGGCGAGCTGACGGAAGACGAGTTCCGCCCGCTGCGATTGCGCAATGGGCTGTACATTCAGACGCACGCGCCGATGCTGCGGATCGCAGTGCCGTACGGCTTGCTGGCCGCACACCAGGTGCGGATGCTGGCTCATATCGCCCGTCACTACGACCGGGGCTATGGTCATTTCACCACGCGGCAGAACCTTCAGTTTAACTGGCCAGAGCTCGCCAGGGTCCCCGATATCCTGGCTGAGCTAGCGACCGTCGAAATGCACGCCATTCAGACCAGCGGTAACTGCATTCGCAACGTTACCTCCGATCACCTGGCCGGTATCGCCCCGGATGAAATTGCCGATCCGCGGCCGTTTTGCGAAATCATCCGTCAATGGTCGACCGTGCATCCCGAATTCAACTACCTGCCGCGCAAGTTCAAGATTGCAGTTACCGGGTCGCCGGCCGACCGGGCTGCATCCGAAGTGCACGATATCGGCCTGCACATGGTGCGTAGCCCGGAAGGCCAGCTGGGCTTCGAAGTGCTGGTTGGCGGCGGCCTCGGTCGTCAGCCGATAATCGGGCAGCGGATCCGGGAATTCCTGCCGCCGACCGAGCTGCTGGCATATCTAGAAGCGATTTTGCGCGTGTATAACCGCCACGGCCGGCGCGACAACATCAATAAAGCGCGCATCAAGGTGCTGGTCAAAGCGCTGGGCGCGGCGGAATTCGCACGCCAGGTCGAGGCGGAGTATGTGGCCAACGAGCCGTTTGCCGCGCGCCTGCCGGAAGCCGAGATCGAACGGGTGCGTGCCTGCTTTGCACCGCACCCTTATGAGCAGCTACCGGATATGGATGTAGTCGCAGGCCGCGGGGCCGCATTTGCCGCCTGGTATGCGCACAATACGCGAGCCCACAAAATCAGCGGCTATCGGGCTGTGTTCATTTCGCTTAAGCAACATGGCGCGGCTCCGGGCGATGCCAGCGCTGCGCAGCTCGATGCGATAGCCGCCGCTGCGGATGAATTCAGCTTCGGCGAGGTTCGCGTAACCCACGACCAGAACCTGGTACTGGGCGAAGTGCGGCAGCGCGATATGCCGCATCTTTGGGAGCGATTGAACCAGCATGGGCTGGCGACTCCGAATATCGGCACATTGACCGACATGATCTGCTGCCCCGGGCTGGATTTTTGCAGCCTCGCCAACGCCGGCTCAATCCCCATCGCCAAGCAGATTCAGGCGCGGTTCAGTGATTTTGATTACCTCTATGATCTCGGGCACATCGAAATCAAGATTTCCGGATGCATGAACGCCTGCGGTCACCACCACATCGGGCACATTGGCATTCTCGGCGTCGATAAGCACGGCGAGGAGTGGTACCAGATCACGATCGGCGGTTCATCGAGCGGCCGGGTATCGCTCGGCGAAGTCATTGGCCCGTCGGTACCCAAGGAAGCGGTCGCCGAGACGCTGGCCAATCTCCTCGACGTCTATGTGGAAGAGCGCGACAGCGCCGAGGAATCGTTCCTCGAGACGGTGCGGCGCATCGGGATCGAGCCGTTCAAGGAGCGCGCCTATGCGGCAGATTATATCGCGGCGTGAAATAGTTGCGGATGAGTGGCGCTATCCGGGCGAAGCGGGCGCCGGGCCGGCGGTGTTGTCGTTGACGCAGCTGCTGGCAGCGCAGCTCGTGCCGGCCGGGAGTGCCGTGCAACTGGAGCCCGAAGACGTCGTCGAACGGTTGGCGCCGCATCTTGGAAATATCGATTTGGTGGTGATTCATTTTCCGAAGAACGGCGAAGGGCGCGGTTTTTCCCAGGCTCGGATCCTGCGTGAGCGATTCGGCTACGCCGCGTCGTTGCGCGCCAGCGGCGCGATCAAGCGCGACTATCTGTATTTATTGGCACGCTGCGGGTTCGACAGCTTTGACCTTGCCCAGGGCGAGGACCTGGCCAGCGCAGTCACGGCGCTCGATGCGTTCACGGTCGCTTATCAGCGCGGCAGTGACAGCTTAGTCGCCCCGCGGTACCGCAAGATCAGCTGATATTGCGGCGCGCTACGGTCGCGCCAGGCGCCGCAGCACCGCGTTTCCTGCTTGAGCCAGTCGGCCGCGTCCTACGCGGCAAATCCAACATAAGTCAAATGCAGCGCTGATTGATGGCGTCGGCTGCCAATCTGTGGCGGCCTCGAGGTTGATGTACGGTTGCCGTTTGCCGGCTGCTGTCGGAATGCAGCGACAGGTTTGCGCAGAACAAAGCGCGTGCGGTAATTGGCTTTAGGGGCGCCGCCATTGCCTCGGACCGATTGTGCAATGGGACGAGTCAATAAAGGGGTATTGCCGTGATAACCAATAAAGGCTCCTGGGCTGGCCTTGCCAGCCATGTTTACCACTTACTTCTGGCCACAGGCGCGGCCGCATTGCTGACGCTTAGCGCTTGCAGCGGCGGCGGCAACTACGGCGGAACCTCGCCCACGCAGCCGATGGGCAATACCGGCACCGCAATGATTACGCTCACGGACGCGCCGGGCGATTTCCTCAGCTACGTGGTCAACGTGGTTTCGCTGCAGCTGATCCGGTCCGACGGCACGATGGTCGAGACCGTATCGACCGCGACGCAGGTCGATTTTGCGCAGCTCGTCAATCTGTCGGAGATCATCAGCGCCGGGCAGATCCCGAGTGGCGAATATGTCGCGGCATCGATGACGATCGATTACGGCAACGGTACGGCCGCCGATCCGAATGCGGTGATCGTGGTCGACAACGGCGCCGCCGGACTTACGGTGCCGGCGGGCAACATCATCAACGGCAGCACCAACAATCCGCTGGTCGCGCCCAATAATACGATCACGCTGAGTTTGCAGCTGCCGTCAAATGCGCCGCTGGTGATCACGCGCGGCATGGT
>DASWBL010000171.1:0-7794 GCA_036390615.1 Steroidobacteraceae bacterium
ATCTCCGCCCGAAGTGGCTCTCCCGTGCCACAAATATCATGCATGAGTCGTTCAGTAGTCCCTTGAGAATGCGGCAGCTTGCAGAGGAAATGAGGGTACATCCCGCACATTTCTCCCGAGCTTTTCGCCGGCACTTTAGCTGCTCACCCGTTGAGTACCTGCGGCGTCTTCGGGTGGAAGAGGCGCGTCGGCTTCTTCTGGCCACGTCGGAACGCGGTGCGACGATCGCGATGCAATGCGGCTTTTCGGACCAGAGTCACCTCAATCGCAGCTTCTTACGCCAGTTTGGAGTAACGCCAGCGGTATATCGCCGTTTAGTGCGCTAATCCTCTTCCAGTTTGCATATTCTGTGCAAGAACTACCCGCCCTATACCAATACTCTCATTGAATGAAGCAGATCTAATCGGACTGCTGCGAAATAGAATTCGGTGGAGACATCGGGTATGGCTGGTTCCAAGTCGCGCGTGCTACGCGGGTTGTTTGTTAGTGAACGGGGATTGCGGGCAGGCTGGAGCGTGCTGATAGTCCTGGCGATCGTCGTGGTTTTGAGTGCGTTAGGCGGCACGCTGGTGGGGCACTTCTTCCCGGCTGAAGACATGCATGTGGTGTCGCCGGATACCCAAATCCCGAGGGAAGCTGCGCTGGTCCTCGGACTTTTCATTGCCACATGGGTCATGTCGAAGATCGAAAAGCGTCCGGTTTTGAGCTATGGCCTAACCGATAGCCGAATGATGAGAAGATTCTTTTTTGGCTTGGCGGTTGGTCTACTGTCGATATCCGCGCTGGTGGGGGCACTCTGGACAACCCACCTATTGGTGTTCGACGGGAGAGTGCTGAGCGGTGCGGCCATATGGAAATACGCGGCGTTGTGGGCGGCGCTGGATCTGCTCGTCGCGTTTTTCGAGGAAGGCCTCTTCCGGGGATATCTTCTCCACACTTTGACGCGCGGCCTCAATTTCTGGTGGGCGGCCCTGATCACGTCCGTATTATTTGGCGCCGCGCACGGCCACAACCCCGGCGAATCCCCCATAGGAATGATTACCGCGGCCCTTGGCGGCCTCGTGCTTTGTCTCAGCCTGTGGCTGACGGGCTCGCTCTGGTGGGCGATAGGCATGCATACCGGGATGAACTGGGCGGAATCCTATTTGTACGGCATGATCAGCAGTGGTTCGGAATCGCAGGGGGGGCTAATCGCGAGTCATCCCATTGGAGCGCCGATATGGAGCGGCGGTACGACGGGGCCAGAGGGTAGTGTGTATGCCCTAATAGTCCTAATAGTAGTCGCCGGGGGTCTGTGGTTGGTGTGCGGCCGGAATCGAGCGCAGTAGAGCAGAGCTTCGAGCCATTTGGATTGACCAACAAATAGAGACCCTTCGCGTCGCTCAGTTTGCAGGCCTTGTCGCGAACTGAGATTTTTATCTCAAAGCGGCAGCGATCCTCGCCTGCGCCGCTTCCCTCGTAGATCGTTTGGCTTCTTCAACCTCAGCGGCGTTGGTAAGCGTACCCTGCTTGGACCGCCGGAAGAGGCGGAATCTTAGGACGATTTCCCGAGATGCAGCAGAACCACCAGAGGCCCCGGTTTTTGAGTGGCTGCCTAACTCCAGCTCTGGACGTCCTTGGACGTCGAATGCAACGCAAGAGCCTAGTATTAAAGCCTTTGGCGGCCTTTTAGGGGTCGAGGTTGAATGTCGGTGGAGGTCTTCGGAAGAGATAAATGGTGGGCCGTGTAGGGATCGAACCTACGACCAATTGATTAAGAGTCAACTGCTCTACCAGCTGAGCTAACGGCCCTCATTCTGTCTGTCACCGGCGACTGGAATTTTAGCCGGCCTGCCTTATCAGCGTACATTCTTCTCTGGCTTGCGCCACGGCGCCCGCCCGCTTCGGCCAATGAGGCCGCAGCGGCCGGTAAATTGGGGTGGACGACGGGACTCGAACCCGCGACAGCCGGAATCACAATCCGGGACTCTACCAACTGAGCTACGTCCACCGTCTAAATCGTTGGCGCGCCCGGCAGGACTCGAACCTGCGACCACCGGCTTAGAAGGCCGGTGCTCTATCCAGCTGAGCTACGGGCGCACAGCACCTTGAGCTGGTCGGGGCAGCAGGATTTGAACCTGCGACCCTCTGCTCCCAAAGCAGATGCGCTACCAGACTGCGCCATGCCCCGCCTTAAGTCCCCACCGAAGGCCGCCACTTCAGATCCACCTTCCGGGGGCGCGCATCATACGGGTCGGCTCTGCAAAGCGTCAATTTCCGCGATCGCCATTTGTGCGCTGCTACCGGGACCGGCGGTCGTGCGAGAATGGAAGTTTAAGCCTGGCTGGATGGGAATGATGCCTGCAAAAATCATCGATGGGAAAGCTATAGCCGAAGCCATCAAGCAAAAGATCCGGGTCGCGACCGACGCGCTGGCGGCCCGCAGTCAGCGCCGGCCGGGACTGGCCGTCATTCTGGTAGGCCAGAGCGCTGCTTCCCAGGTTTACGTGCGCAACAAGCGCCGCTCCTGCGAGCAGGCCGGCATAGTCTCCAGCGCCTATGACCTGCCGGAGTCCACCTCGGAGGCTGAACTGCTGGCGCTGGTTGAATTGCTGAACCGCGACCCGGCGATAGACGGGATACTCGTACAGTTGCCGCTGCCGCGGCAGATCCGCTCCCGCGCAGTGATCGACGCCATCAGCCCGGCGAAGGATGTGGATGGCTTTCACCCGTATAACTTGGGGCGACTGGCGCAGCGCGAGCCGCTGCTGCGACCGTGCACGCCTTACGGGGTGATGCACATGCTCGCGGCCGTAGGAATCTCCGCCGCTGGCATGGACGCAGTCGTGGTTGGCGCCTCAAACATCGTCGGGCGCCCGATGGCGCTCGAGCTGATCCTGGCGGGAGCAACGACGACCGTGTGTGCCAGCCGAACCAGGAATCTGCAGGCGCACGTCGGACGCGCCGAGCTACTGGTAGCCGCGGTGGGTCAGCCGGACTTTGTACACGGTGATTGGATCAAGCCAGGCGCCGTGGTGATCGATGTTGGCATCAATCGTTTGCCCGACGGTCGGCTGGTCGGCGATGTCGGCTACGAGGCGGCGGCCGAGCGGGCATCGTGGATCACACCGGTGCCGGGCGGAGTCGGGCCGATGACAGTTGCCATCCTGATGCAAAACACGCTCGAGGCATTCCAGCGTCGCAGCTAGCCGGCGAGGCGGACAAACGGCGCGCTCAGCTGCGCCGCCACAGGGTGCGGCCCTTGGGCTGATCCTCGAGCGTTATGCCAGCCGCAGCCAACGTGGCACGGATCCGGTCGGCCTCACCAAAATTGCGCGCCTGCCGCGCCGCCAGGCGCGCATCGATCAGCGCCTCAATCTCCCCTTCGCTGAGCGCTGCCATCGGCGCATCAGCATCCGGCTCGGCGCCGAATCCCTGACCCTGCAGCCTGAACCACTCCTCAGGGGCAAGTTGCAGCAATCCAAGCACGGCGCCGAGCTGCCGCAGTTGCGCTGCACGCTGCGCAGCCGCCGCGGCATCGCCGCGATCGCGCAGGGCATTTAACTCGCGCGCCAAGCCCTGCAGCACCGCGAGAGCCTCAGGCGTATTGAAATCATCGCTCAGCGCCGCCTCAAAGCGCTCGGTGGCCGCATCGCGGACCGCGGTGCCGGTAACCGGCTGGCCGCGCAGCGCCATATACAGGCGCTCGAGCGCCGCGTCGGCCTGCTTGAGCTGCACGGTGCTGTAATTGATCGGACCGCGATAATGGCTCGAGAGCAGAAAAGCACGCAGTACTTCGGGATGCCGCAGCCGCGGCAGCACGTCGCGCACAGTGAAAAAATTGCCGAGCGACTTGGACATTTTTTCGTTGTCGATGTTGACGAAGCCGTTGTGCATCCACAGGTTGACGAACGGCCCGCCGGTCGCGCCGCAAGACTGGGCGATTTCATTTTCGTGGTGCGGAAACTTCAGATCCATGCCGCCGCCGTGAATGTCAAAATGTTCACCGAGCAGCGCCATCGACATGGCCGAGCATTCGATGTGCCAGCCCGGCCGTCCCGGACCCCAGGGCGAGTCCCACGACGGCTCGCCGGGTTTAGCCCGCTTCCACAGCACAAAATCCAGCGGATCGCGCTTGCCCAGGTCGACTTGCACGCGCGCGCCGGCGCGCAGGTCCTCCAGGTGCTTGCCGGATAAGCGCCCGTAGTCCTTGAATCCGGCCACCGCATACACCACATCGCCGTCGGCAGTTAGGTAGGCAAGCTTACGATCGAACAGCCGGCTGATCAGCGCAATGATCCCGGGTATGTATCCGGTCGCCCGCGGCTCGTGATCGGGCGGCAGAACCGCGAGTGCCGCACAGTCTTCCTGCATCGCGCGGGTAAATTTCTCGGTCAGCTCGCCGATCGGCTGGCCGAGTTCAGCGGCGCGGTGAATTATTTTATCGTCGATATCAGTGATGTTGCGCACGTAGGTCACCTGGTAACCCAGGTGGCGCAGGTAACGGCGCACCATGTCAAAGACGACCAGAAAACGCGCGTGCCCGACGTGGCAGTAGTCATAAACCGTCACGCCGCAAACATACATGCCGATCTGGCCGGCCCGGATTGGCACCAATGGCTGCTTCTGGCCGGTCAGGGAATTATGGATCTTGAGCAATTAAAGGCTCCGACTGACGGCCAGCAGCCGCTCCCGCACCCGCGCTGCCCCTAGTGCCTGCAGCAGCGGGGCCAGTTCCGGTCCGTGCAGGCGACCGGTGAGCGCCGCGCGCACCGGCATGAAAAAATCCGCCCCGCCCTTGCCGGTGGCCGCGCGCATCAGGGCGAGGTCGGCGCGCTCGGCCACACTGCCGGCTGCGGCCGCGAAAAATGCCGCGCCGGCGCGCTTGACCGCCTCGAGTGCCTGCGGTTCACAAGCCAAGTGCTCGCCAAAGAAAACCGGCAGCCATTCCTGCACCTCGGCGCCCGCAACGATGTTCGGACGTACCGCCTCGACAAATGCCGCGCGCTGCGCGGCCGTAAGCTCCGCCGGCAGCCAGGGCTCAAGCCACTGCACTGCCTCGACCGCGCCCAATGAGCGCGCCCACTCGCCCTGCCAGTGCCGCAGCTGCCCCGGATCGAGGTGCGCGCTCGCCCGCTGCAGATGCGTGGCATCAAAACTTTCAGCCATGCCGGCGAGCGTCAGCAGTTCGTTGCGGCCGGTGGAGTGGCCCAGGCGAAACAGCAGATTGCACAGCGCCAAACCCGCATAGCCGCGCTCGCGCAGTTCACGCACGCTCAGGGCGCCGTTGCGCTTCGAAAGCGGCGCGCCGTCAGCACCTGTAAGCAGCGCCAGGTGTCCGTACTGCGGCATCGGCAGCTCGAGCGCCCGCAACAGCAGCAGCTGGCGCGGCGTATTGGCCAGGTGATCGTCGCCCCGCAGCACATCGGTCACAGCCATCAGTGCGTCATCAACGGCATTGGAAAAGAAAAAGGCGGCGGTGCCGTCTTCGCGGCGAATGATGAAATCGCCGATCTCCTCGCTTGCCGTGATCTGCAGGCCGTGCACCAGATCGGAAAATTCGATCCGCTGCCCGGCCGGCACGCGAAATCGCAACGCCGCTTTAAGTCCCTTGGCGCGCCGGTCAGCGCGCTCGGCCTCGGTCAGCTCGCGGCAGGTGCCGGCGTAGCGCGGCGGCCGCCCGGCCGCGAGCTGCGCCCGGCGCGACAGATCAAGTTCAAGTGGTGTGCAAAAGCATGGATAGGCAAGCTCCGAGGCTTCGAGCTCGGCGAAAAAGGAATCGTAGATTTTTTTCCGTTCCGACTGAAGGTACGGCCCGGCCGGGCCGCCAACCTTTGGACCCTCATCCCAGCGCAGACCGAGCCATTCAAGATCGGCCTGCAGCGCTTCGGTCTTGGCGGCATCGGAGCGCCCGGCATCGGTATCTTCAAGGCGCAAGATCATGCGTCCGGCGCTGTGGTGTGCCAGCAGCCAGTTAAACAATGCCGTGCGGGCGTTGCCCAGGTGCAGCTCGCCAGTGGGGCTCGGCGCAAAGCGCGTTACGATATCGGCGCACATCCGTGTAATGTTACGGGAATCGGCCGCGCTAATCAGCCGGGATCGCCGGGCCTGCCGCGCCGACGGAGCCGCGCTTGAGCACACTGTTTGTCTCCGACCTGCATCTGGATGGCGCCTGGCCAGGCGCGATCCGGCAGTTTGAGCGGTTTCTGGCCGGCCCGGCGCACAGCTCGCAGGCGCTGTACATTCTCGGCGACCTGTTTGAGGCCTGGGTCGGCGATGATGATCCGGATCCGGCCCGCGCCGCCGTGCTGGCTTCGCTACATACGCTGACGCAAAGCGGCGTGCCCTGTTACGTCATGCACGGCAACCGGGACTTCCTGTTGCAATCAGGCTTTGAAGCGCGCAGTGGCTGCCAGCTGCTGGCTGATCCGACGATCATTGAGCTTCGCGGGCGGCGGACACTGCTGACGCATGGCGATGTGCTGTGCACGGCGGACTTCGCCTACCAGCGGCTGCGCAGTGTCGTGCGCAGGCCCGCCTGGCAGCGGCGCTTCATGGCGCTGCCGCTCGCGACACGGCAGGGCCTCGCGCAACTGGCGCGCGCCGGCAGCCGTGCGCACACCGGGCGCATGCATGTGCAGATCATGGACGTAGCCGAATCGTCGGTGCAGGCGCTGATGCGCGAATGTGGCGTGCACACGCTCATCCACGGCCATACTCACCGGCCCGGCGTGCATCGCTTTATGCTGGATGGCTCGAACGCCGAGCGCCTGGTGCTCGGCGCGTGGTACGAACAGGGCAGCTGCCTGCGCTTCGATCAGGACGGATTTGAACTGCAAACGCTGGCGCGAGATGGTCCGGAATGAAACCGCAGCTGCTCATCGGGCGTGCTGCAAAGCTGCGCCTCGATCGCGGCGAGCTCTGCGAGCCGCGCCTGACAAGCAGGCAGCTCTTCGGCCCGGCATAGCTCTTCGGCCAGTTCCAGGTACAGCGATGCGTGGCGCGCTTCGGAGCGCTCAAGTTCGGCGTAGAGCTCCGCCAGCGGCGCGTCGAGCGCTGTTTTCAGCAATGCAAAGCGCTCGCAGGAGCGCGCCTCGATCAACGCGCCGATCAGCAGCAAGTCAAGGTGCCGTTGCGGCTCACGGCTTGACAGCGCCGCGCGCAGTCCCGCGGCGTAGCGACCCGGCTGCAAGCGGCGGTGGGTGACACCGAGCTGGCCAAGCAGTCGCGTGACACGCTCAAAGTGCCGCAGCTCCTCGCGCGCGAGACGCGCCAGGGCGAGGTTCTGCGCCGTAAATTCCGGATAGGAAAACAGCAGCGCCAGAGCGGTGGATGCGGCCTTCTTTTCGCAGGCCGCGTGGTCCAGGAGCAGCTCCTGCCAATGCTCGGCGGCGTCGGCCACCCACTGTGGCGGCGTCGGTATCGCCAAAATGGCCGGATTCACACTGCGGCTTCCGCAGCCAGCCAGGCCGCCCGGGCGGCGGCGATCGCCCGCGCTGCTGCGGCGCAGTCGGCATAGCGATGCTGCGGCAGCTTGGCCAGCAACCGGTCGAGCAGCGGCTGCAGCGTCGCCAGCTCCGCAGGCAGGCGTGGCACCGGGGCGTTGCGCTGCATGTACAGCACGGTCATGGGATTGTCGGCGACATAAGGCTTCTGGCCGGTCAGCATTTCGTAAAGCATTACGCCAAGGCTGTACTGATCGGAGCGGCCGTCGATCGGCTCGGCGTGCCCCTGCTCGGGACTCATGTAGTGCGGCGTGCCGAATATCAGTCCCTTGTCCGTCAATTCCAGATCGAGCGTCGATTGCTTGGCGAG
>DASWBL010000172.1:0-3789 GCA_036390615.1 Steroidobacteraceae bacterium
CGTCGCCGGCGCGTAATGCGCCGGCTGCGATCCGGGCGCACGCGGCGCGTCCGGGAGCGGTGCGCCCAGTACCTCACCGACAGTCTGGCGCAGCTTGCTCAGCGATATCGCACCGGGTCGCAACAGCTGCACCGTGTCCTGCACGCAGGCCACGATGGTCGATTCGAGCCCCAGTTTGCATTCACCGCCGTCGAGCACGACGCGCACTTCTTCGCCGAATTCCTCGCGTACATGTTCGGCGCGGGTCGGGCTGACGTGGCCGAAACGGTTGGCCGACGGGGCCGCGATGCCGCCGCCGAAAGCGGTCAGCAGCTGCTGGGCCATCGGATGCGACGGTACCCGCACCGCCACGGTGTCCTGGCCACCCGTCACCAGATCAGGCACACCATCGGCACGCGGCAGCACGAGCGTCAGCGGCCCGGGCCAAAAGCGTGCGGCAAGTTTTGTGGCTGCCGCCGGCATTTCGCGCGCCCAGCGAGGCAGGAAGCGCGGACTGTCGAGGTGCACTATGAGCGGGTGGGTGATAGGTCGGCCCTTGAGCTCAAAGATGCGGCGCAGGCCGCGCTGATCCTGTGCGTTGGCGCCCAGGCCATAGACGGTTTCGGTGGGGAACGCGACGACGTCGCCGTCGCGCAGCGCCTGCACCGCCGTATCCAGTTCCAGCTGTGTGGCGCGGACTGCTCTGACCATGCCGGGATTCTACCTTGGAGCCGGCGGCCGAACTGCCGGCGCGTCACACAATGGCATGGCGCTCCCAGCCGGTGGCGGTGCGCCGCAATTCGTAGGTAGGCCAGTAGTGCTGGTCGAGCTTTAACGTAATGACTTCCGCAGCACCGTTCCAGTTTACGGTCTTAATGCGTACCGAGGAGCGGTCGGCGCGCCCTGCCACTGCCTTGACGAAGGCGTCAAGATCCGGGGTTGCGACCCCGTCAATCTCGACGATGCGCCGGCCTGGCGCCAGTCCATAGCGTGTGGCCGGCGAACCAAAGGCGAAGGTGGCGACGTAAACGCCCTCGGGCGCAATGCCTCTCTGGGCGCTGATTGCACGGTGCGGCGCCTGCAGCGTTGCCCCGGCCCATAGCAGCACACGATCCAGGTCGCGACCGGAGAGCGCTGCAGTCGTCACGGTCACCGTGCACTCGGCGGCACCGCGCCACACGGTCACCGCAACCTGCTGACGGCCGGCAACCGCCCGTTCCACATCGCGGAAGCGGGTCACCGGGCGGCCATCGATCGCGAGCAGCAGATCGCCATCCTGCAGTACCCGTGCGGCATCACTGCCGCCGACCAGGCGGGTAACGCTCAGCACCTGCCGCAGCGCCGGATTGCTGCGCTCGATGCGCTGCACCCACTGGTCGGGCAGTCCCAGCTCGCGGGCGGTCGCCAGCGACTCGGGCGCTAACTCGGCCTCGAGCGAGTACAGCGGTGCGCCACTGCGCACGATCTGCAGCGTCTCGCTGACCAGATCAGCGGTCATGCCGCGGCTCTCCTGCACCAGCTCGCGCCCGTTATCGGTGGCAAAGCTCGCCCATAGACCGCGCACTTCTCCGGACGGATCCGACAGCACGCCGACTATGTCGTCGGGAGGATTGATGAGGGTCGCGGTTTCCAGGTTGTCGTCGCGAAATCCGACCGAGCGCGACAGCGGCAGCAACAATGGGTCAACGCCCGCGACCGCGGTCGACCGGGACTTAAGTTCGCCGTTCCCATCGAGGCCGATTACGTCGATTGCCTCGTTGGCACGCAGGCCGTGCGTGGACAGTCGTGCCGCCTGCACCGGTGTGCTGCCAATGAGCTTTGGATCGTAATGCACCACCGCCAGGTTGTGCAGCGGATGGATGTAGACCACTTCGCCGGGAATCTCCAGCGTCTCGGCAAAAGTCAGGCGCACGTCGCCAAGCGAGACCGGCACGGTATTCCGATCCGTAATGATCAGTCCTCTTTCGGCATCGATGATCAGGCCCGTGCCGTGGTAGTTGCGCTCGGTGATGCCCGAGAGCGCGTA
This sequence comes from Steroidobacteraceae bacterium, assembly GCA_036390615.1. Classification (GTDB taxonomy): domain Bacteria; phylum Pseudomonadota; class Gammaproteobacteria; order Steroidobacterales; family Steroidobacteraceae; genus FEN-1191. The sequence goes on from DASWBL010000172.1 coordinate 2,006, forward strand.
CGGCATGTCGAAACTCATCGCCACCAGCGACGGCGCGAGGCGCGCGGCGTTGCGCTCAGCCGTCTGCGGAAACTGCGCCGAGCCGACCGGCGTCGCCACGGCGCTCGCCACGGCCGGCAACTCGCTGCAGTCCCACAAGCCCTCGGTATCGTTGCGTTGGCAATGACGGGTCGGAAACCAGCGTCGATCGATTATCCAGGATCGCACCTGCGTGCGCGTCGGGTCATCCAGGGTCACAAAATGCACTGCCGCGCGGGCACCGTCGCCTAAGCCGGTCACTGCCTTCTCCAGATCCGCCAGCGCATTGATCGGCGCCTCATTGATCGCGGCTATCACCGCCCCGCGCGGCACGCCTGCGGCATCGAGGCTATAACCGGCGGAGGCGACGAACACGCCATGGATCGGCAGATGGAAATGCCGCGCCTCCTGATACGACAGTGTGTGCAGCACCGCATCGCCCATCTCCAGATAAGCCGATGGCGTAATCGCATCCAGGTCATCAACCGTAAGTTGGGTGGTGAAGGTCTTGCCACCGCGCTGCAGTTCCAGCGTCACGGGCTTGCCAACTGCCGCATCGAGCACGGCCTCGAGCGGCTCAAAACTGGTCAGCAGCTGACCGTTGAGGCGCACCAGGACATCGCCGGGCTGCAAAATACCGTCGCTCGCAGAGCCCGGTTGCACGTTTTCCACTACCAGCATCCCGGTGGTATCGGGGTGCGCGCGGCGAACCGCCGCTTCGGTCACGCCATCGAGACCGAGCCGGCGCAGCTCGTCGTAGGGCCGGTAATGAAACTCGGTCTGCAGCGTGCCGCGCGGCACCGGCTGCCCTTGCCGGATCAGCTGCAGCGCCCGCTGTACGCGGCCGAGCGGCAGATAAAAACTCGAGGCGGCGCCGGTCGCGCCACCGGCGTTCAGCGCCACCACGCGGCCGCGCACGTCGATAACCGGTGAGCCCGATGAGCCGCCGGAAGTGCCGGAGGCCGCCTGGATATAAAAGGTATTGAAGTCGTTGTAGCGCCCCAGCCCGTAATCCGGCGCTTCGCGATCCAGTCGCGCCAGCGTCCCGGCGAGGATCGACAGCTGCTCACCGGCGTTGTTGCCGACGACTCGAATCTCGCGGCCGACCTGGGCGGCTTCCGGCGCGAGCGGCAGCGCCTTCGGCGCGATAAAGTGCAGCTTGGCCGGATCGTAGCGATACAACCCGAAGTCATGTACCGGATCGCGGTACACCGGATACAGCTGCACTTCTTCATGATTGAGGAAGATCGCCTCGGCCGTCACCGGCCCTGGCGTCACGACATGGCGGTTGGTCAGGATCAGGCCGCGTTCGGCGTCGACGACAAAGCCGGTGGCCTGAGCCGACGTATTGCGTTCGGTATCAAAAGCTCGGGTCTGATCGACCTCGATGGTCACGACGCTGCTGGCAATGCGCTCCAGCGTGCGCGCCCAATCAGCGTCCTCCTCGTCGGCAACCGCACCGTGAGCGCAGGCTGCCAGCGCCACGGCCAGGCACCAGCGCAGCGCCGCGCCCGCGATCGGTTGCGGTCGATCCGTCCGGCCATGCGGCCCAGTCCGGCCGTCGAAGGGCTCGGTCATCAGTCTCTCCAATGAGGAACGGCGCTGCTCAGCGGCCGGTCAGTACCAGCACCCAGATCAGCGCCACCAGCGCCAGCGAGAGCAGCACCGCCGCGGAACCGATTTCCTTGGCAAGTCCCGCCAGCTCGTGCCGCTCGAACCCGATCCGGTCAACCGTGGCCTCGATGGCGCTGTTGAGCAGCTCGACG
>DASWBL010000173.1:0-9866 GCA_036390615.1 Steroidobacteraceae bacterium
CAATCAGCGCGGGTGAGCCGGCCGGGCGGCGCAGCGCGGTGTGCAGCACCGAGCGGCCTTCGGTGACATTGATCGGATCGCCACGGAACATTGCCGCAATCCGCTCTCGCAGGCCGAGCTCATCGGCCAGGCGCGCAAGACCCCGTAACGCCGCAGCGTTGATCCGCTGCCGCGAGAAATCCAGCATGATTCCGGCGGCTTCGGCCGAGCAATGCGCGAAGCGCTCGGCGTCGGCGTCAATCAATTGGCGGATGTGGTCGATGGCGCGCGCAGCGCGCGCCAGCTCCGGCCACACTGCACAGTCCGGGCCGGTGGCAGGCATCTTGAAAGTCATTTGAGCTCCAATAGTCCCACGGCCCGCATGAGCAGCCGCGTCAGCTGACCTGATAGTACGCGCAGAACCAGTCGACAAAATTCCGGACTCCAACCTCGATGGGCGTATCCGGCCGATAACCGACTGCGGCGACCAGGTCGGAGACGTCGGCGAAGGTGTCGGCCACGTCACCGGTCTGCATGGGCAGCATGAGTTTCTTGGCCTTCCGTCCCAGGCACTGCTCCAGCAATTCCACGTAGCGCATCAGTTGGATGGGCCGGTTGCTGCCGATGTTAAACAGCCGATAGGGGAAACGTGACCGGGCCGGATCCGGATGCGCGCTGTCCCAGGCCGGATCCGCGGTTGCGATCTGATCGGTCACGCGCACCACGCCCTCGACAATATCCTCGACGTAGGTGAAGTCCCGGGTGTGGTTGCCATGGTTAAACAGCCGGATTGGCTCGCCGTCGATGATCGCGCGGGCAAACAGGAACAGGGCCATATCCGGTCGGCCCCAGGGACCGTAGACCGTGAAAAACCGCAACCCGGTCGTCGGCAACCCAAATAGCGCCGAATAGTTGTGCGCCATCAATTCGGTAGCCCGTTTAGAGGCCGCATACAGCGTCAACGGGTGCGAGGCCGGCTCATGGACCGAGAACGGCATCGCGGTCCCCGCCCCGTATACCGAGCTGGTGGAGGCATACACCAGATGAGCTACGCCGCTGTGCCTGCATCCTTCCAGCACATTAAGCGTACCGACTACATTGCTCGACACATAAAGATGCGGATGCTCAATCGAATGTCGCACGCCGGCCTGTGCGCCCAGATGCACCACGCGATCAAAGCGCTCCGCTGCGAACAGGCCGGCCATCGCCGTTTGGTCGGCCAGCTCCATTTTGACGAACCGAAAGCCCGGCATGGCCTCAAGCCGCGCCAGCCGCGCGCGCTTGAGCGCGACGTCGTAATAGTCGCTCATATTATCCAGGCCAACGACTTCATCGCCGCGCGCCAGCAAACGCTGCGCCGTAAACGAGCCGATGAATCCGGCGGCGCCGGTGACCAGAACCTTCATCGCCGTCCGTCAGAGTCGGCCGTGACCTTGCGGATATTGGCCAGCCGGTGGTGTTGGTCGCCTAGATTGATGCGCTCGGGACTGTAGCGGCTGAAAAAATCCTTGTTGAACCTGAGCCCGGAGCCTTGCTCCAGGATGGGCACGCAGATTTCTTCCGTATAGCCCGGATAAACGGTCGATTCATAGACGACCACGTCGCCGCGCTTGCACATCCGGCCCACCGTCTCGCTGGCACGCCGCAGCGGCCCCAGATCCAGTCGTTTATGCTCATCAATGGGGCTCGGCACGGTCACGGTAAATACGCGGCAACGCTTCAGGCCTGACGGATTCGCGGTGAAGCCCAGGCGCGTAGCGGCCCGCAATTCCCGGCGCGTGGCCTTAAGGCTTGCGACACGGCCGGCGTACAGCGCTCTGATCCGATTGGCGATGACATCAAACCCCACGCTGTCAAAGCGCTGCCCGGACTCGACTGCCAGGGGCAGCCCCACGTCGCCCAGGCCGATCACACCGATTCGACGACTGCGCAAGCTGACCAGCATACATTCCGACTGATTGAACTAACGAAAATACGGCAAGAGCCGCCTATGCGCGGGATTCAGGCGCCCCCGGTTTCCGCAGCCGCTGCTTTAGCCAGCGGTGCGGCAGCCGCCGACGGCCGCCCCTCCAGCACCCACCATTGGCAGTGGCCGCCGCTTTGCTGATCCAAAAGCTGCTGCAGTTTCATGTGCGCCGCAAGTTCCGCGGCGGTGGGCTCGATCACCCGCAGCTTGCCGATCGCTGCGCCGTCGCCCGCCGCCGCTATGCTCTCGGCCGCGCCGCGCCGCTGCGAGCCACTGAGCTGCAGCGCACTTTGACCGCCGGTCATCGCCAGGTAGACATCGGCCAGAATCCGCGCATCCAGCAGCGCGCCATGCAGTTCGCGGCGGGAGTTGTCGATCCCATAGCGCTTGCACAAGGCGTCGAGACTGTTGCGCTGGCCTGGGTGCATCTCACGGGCGAGGGCCAGCGTGTCGAGTACCTGGCAAAGCGCATTGACCCGGATCGGCGTGTCGGAAGACAGCCGCGCATACTCGGCATCCAGGAACGCGACATCAAAGGCCGCGTTATGGGCGACCAGCTCCGTTCCGGCAATGAATTGCGTCAGCTGCTCGGCGATTTCGGCAAAACGCGGCTTATCCACCAGCTGATCACGGCCAATGCCGTGCACGGCATACGCCGCCGCCTCGACCTCCCGCTCCGGGTTCAGGTAACGGTGGAAGGTACGGCCGGTCGTGCGCCGATTGATCAGCTCGACACAGCCGATCTCAATGATCCGGTGCCCCAGGCTCGCTTCGAGACCCGTGGTCTCGGTATCCAGTACGATTTGCCGCATCAGCGCGAGTGTACCGCATGCAGCGCATCAATCGCGGCATTGGCCAGGGCGTCGACGCGCTCATTGCCCGGTACGCCCGAATGGCCCTTGACCCATTGCCAGCTCAGATCGTGGCTGGCGGCAAGCGCATCGAGCTGTTCCCACAAATCCTGATTCTTGACCGGCTTGCGGGCGGCGGTCCGCCAGCCGCGGGCCTTCCAGGCGGGCAACCATTCAAGAATCCCCTGACGCACGTACTGCGAGTCAGTGATTATCCGCGCCTTGACCGAACGCTTCAGCGCTCGCAGCGCCTCAATGACGGCCAACAGCTCCATCCGATTGTTGGTCGTCATGGACTCTGCGCCCGAAAGCTCCCGTTCGTGCTCGCCTGTGATCAGAAGCGCACCCCACCCGCCCGGTCCGGGATTGCCGCGGCAGGCGCCGTCGGTATAAATGTCTACGATGCCCGGTATCGGTTTCACGTTGACGGCTCCACCAGTCCGCCCAGCACCGAGCGGCGTTCTGCCCGCCGCGGCCGCAGCGGTGTCAGTCCATAAATCCTTTTACGGGCTTTGATCAGATAGGCCCCGGCCGGCAGCGGGTTCAGCAAGCCGCGGCGCAACAGCCCGCGGTTCGCGGCCCGTTCCGTCGGCAGCACGTAGAGATACCGCTCCGTGGCCGTAATCTCATAGCCGAGCAGCACCAGCCATTCGCGCACCCGGTGCTCCGAAATAATCCGCCGCAACCCCGGCGGAAAGGATACCTGGCCGACAGCTGATCGCAGCCCCCATGCGCTCCAAGGACGAAAACCGAGTAGCAGTAACTGCCCTTCAGCGCCTAACACGCGATCGGCCTCACGCAACACCGCATAAGGATCCGGGGCCAACTCGAGGCTATGCGGCAGCACTACTGCGTCGATGACTCCGCTGAGCACCGGCAAGGCACTGAGATTGGCCACAATGTCAGAGTCTGCCGGCGGCCCGCCGCCACCGATCACGGACTGCCGGCGCGTGCGGCTGCGGCCGAGCAAGCGTCGGGATCGGTCCCAATCGCCGAGCTGCAACAACTCTTGTCCGAAGACATCGTCCAGCGCCGCGCCCAGCAATTCCGCTTCGGCCTCAAACAGCGCCGTGCCCAGCGGACTGGCCTGCCATTGCAACAGGCCCTTAGGTTGTTCCCACATGGCCTTCCAGAAGCCTAGGGCGCACCAAATGAGCCGATTGGCTTTTTAGCAGCAGGGGCACAGACCTCGCGGTCTGCAGGTAGGGGTCGGTCACGGCAGGGCTCGCTCCAATGTGTGAACTGGGCCAGCAAATTGCTAGCAATTATGTGAACTTACAGGTTAAATACCGCCGCGCACCGCGGCTAACATCGCGTCGGTATTAACCTAGCACGCCACGGTGCGGTCACGGGGATTTTCAGCCACTCAATGGCCTGAGGATTTAAATTTTGATGGCAAACCGGACCATCAGGCTCTTCACCTGCCCATTACTGACGCTGGCAGCCCTGCTGGGAGCCTGCGCGCACCAGCCTACCCAGCGCACCGCGATCGCAGCTACCGAACCGCACTCGGTCACGGTCACCAAAGTTCCAGCTGCGGGCCAAGCCCAGTCCGGCAACGCGGCGGACGCGAGTAGTGCGGCGACGCCCGCAGCGGTGCCGCCAGTCGCCGAAGTCGCCGCAGCGCCAGCAGACAATAGTTCAGACAACACCACCGAATCCCCGCCGCTCGAATCTGCCGGCACGGCCGCCGAGCAACCGCCTGCCGCCCCGGTGGCGGCCGACCTGTTTGAAAGGATTCGAGGCGGCTTTGCGCTCGATGATGTGGACCAGAAAGCAATCGACCGCGAACTGAACTGGTTTGCGAACCACCCCGACTACCTGGAGCGGGTGTGGGGCCGGGCCGAGATGTACATGTATTACATCGTCGAGCAGCTTGAAAAGCGCAACATGCCGCGCGAGCTCGCGCTGCTGCCGGTGATCGAAAGCGCGTTCGATCCCTACGCCTATTCGCGGGCCCGCGCCTCAGGATTATGGCAGTTCATTCCCGGCACCGGATCGCGCTTCGGCGTCAAGCAGGACTGGTGGTACGACGGCCGACGTGACGTCGTGCGATCGACGCAGGCGGCGCTGGATTACCTGCAGAACCTGCACGATGAGTTCGACGGTGACTGGCTGTTGGCCATCGCCAGCTACAACTGCGGGGAGTTAAATGTCGAGCGCGCCATCGACCGCAACAGCCGCCATCACTTGCCGACCGATTTCTGGCATCTGAAGCTGCCGCGTGAGACCCGCACCTACGTGCCGAGGCTCCTGGCGATGCGCCGGATCGTGGCACACCCGGGCGATTACGGCCTGGAGTTCAGCAAGATTCCCAATCAGCAGTATTTCACCGAGATCAACACCGGCGGCCAGGTGGATCTGCGGGTCGTCGCCGACGTGGCAGGCATCCTGAAGGAAGAGGTATTCGACCTTAATCCGGCCTATCACCGCGGCATCACTGACCCGACCGGTCCCTACACGCTGTTGATACCGATCGAAGTCGCCGATGGCGTGGAGCCGGCATTGCTGAAGCTGACACCGGAGCAGCGCGTGCCGATGGACCATTACAGCGTGCGCAGGGGCGATACGGTCGCCAGCGTCGCCAAGCACTTTGACACAAGCGCGGCGATGATCCGGGAGTTAAATGGTCTCGGCAATTCCGCACCGCTTGAAATCGGCAGTGACGTGCGCGTGCCATCGAACACTGCCGACCTGCCGGCCAAGGCGCTGCGTGCGGCCGCGCTGGTGGATGATCCGTGGTCCGGCCGGCATCACCGTCATGCGGCCCGTTCAGTCGTTCATGTGGTCCGCCGCGGCGATACGCTGAGCAGCCTCGCGCACCGCATGGGCACCGACGTGCACACGCTCGCGAACCTCAATGGACTGGACGAATCCACGCCGCTGCGTACCGGACAACGCCTGGTACTGAGCCGCCGCACGGTCCCGACCAGTACCAAGGTATCGGATTCGGCCGGCGGCCCGGAACGGCAGATCAGCTACACGGTTCGGCCTGGCGATACGCTCTCGAGCATCGCCCGATCGCTCCAGGTGTCGGTGGCTGAATTGCTGGACTGGAACGGGTTGCGCAGCAGAAATATTCTCCGGCCCGGGCGCAAGCTCGTGGCTTTCGTCACCGCGCGCAGCTAAGACTGAGCCGGCCAGTTCAAAAAAAGACGCCCGAGGTCAATATGGGGATGCTTTCCGGCAAGCGCGCCTTGATAGTCGGCGTTGCCACAGACCGGTCCATTGCCTGGGGAATCGCCCAGGCATTCCACGAGCAAGGCGCGACCCTCGCCTTCAGCTATGCCAATGATCGCTTTCGCGAGCGCGTCGAGCCGCTGGCCGCATCGATCGGCAGCACCCTGCTCATGCCGCTGGACGTGTCCGAGGATGCGCAGATCGAGCAGGCGTTCGCGCGCCTGAAAAGCGAGTGGGGATCGCTGGACATTCTGGTGCATGCCGTGGCGTTCGCGCCGCGCGAAGCGCTGGAGGGAAGCTTTACTGCCAATACCTCGCGCGACGCCTTCCGCATTGCCCACGACGTGTCGAGCTACAGCCTGACCGCCCTGACCCGGGCCGCAACACCGCTGATGGCTGGCCGCGCCGGCGCCGTGCTGACCCTGACTTATCTCGGCGCGGTGCGGGCCTTGCCAAGCTACAACGTCATGGGTCTGGCCAAAGCCAGCCTGGAAGCGAATGTGCGTTTCCTGGCGGCAGATCTGGGACCGCAGAACATCCGTGTCAACGCCATTTCGGCCGGCCCGATCAAGACGCTCGCGGCGGCCGGCATCGGCGGATTTCGCAAGATCCTCGGCCACGTGGCGCAGGTGGCACCGCTACGCCGCAATGTCACGACTGAGGAAGTCGGCAATGCGGCCGCTTTTCTCTGTTCAGATATGGCCAGCGGCGTGACCGGTGAAGTGCTGTACGTCGATGGCGGATTCAGCCACGTCAGCATGAGTTTTGCGGACGCGCCGGCCGAATAGCAAACCACCACGTCGGTCCGACCGCACTGCGTGCTCGGTCGTTGATGTGCTAGTCGACGGCGCCTTTTTCCTGCCGTGGGCCATACCGATCGATTTTACGACCACACGCCGCGGACGGGAGTATTGCGACCACTATCAGCGGGGTCCGCCGCATGACGGCGACGATGTTTTTGGATCCATTGTCGTCTCGATGAATCTATAGCGCCGGAAGCGGTCGACCGACTACAGAACGCGGCGCAGCCAGGCAGCGATATCAATCACCTCTGGTGGACTCACCGCATGCGGCATCGGGTAACTGTGCCACTCGACCGCGTACTGGTTCGCTGCCAGCTGCTGCCGGGTGGCCTCGCCAAATGAATACGCGACTACCGGATCCTGCACGCCATGCGCCATGAATATGGGCGTGTTCTGGTTGGCGGCCGCCCGCTCGGCGGCCAAGCTGCTGCCGAGAAGCAGGTAGCAGGACAATCCCATAATGCCGGCCAGGGTCTCCGCACAACGCGTACCGGAAAATAGCGCGAGCGCCCCACCTTGAGAAAAGCCGGCCAGCACGATCCGGCTGCTCGGCACGCCCCGCTCATTCTCGTGACGGATAAGCTCGGCGACGGCCTGGTCCGCTTGCCGGATGCCCACCTCGTCCTGCGTCGAGCGACGCTCCAGGCTCATGATGTCGAACCAGGCGCGCATTCTGTAGCCGTTGTTGAGCGTGACCGGCCGGATTGGCGCATGCGGAAAAACAAAGCGCAGTGCCCGCTCGGCCGGCTGCACCAATTGCGGCACGATGGGCTCGAAATCGTGCCCGTCGGCGCCGAGGCCGTGCAGCCAGATGACCGAACCTACCGGATTCGGACCGGTTTGCACTTCAACTCGTTCGAGTAATTGCAAGGGATTTGCTTCCCGTTCAACCCGCATCACGAGCCTGCCGCCGGCCGCCGCGGCACGACGACCGCACCCACAAACAGCTGCACAACTTCGCCGCGCTGGTTACGCGTTTCGTTACGGATTTTGACCATGCCGCGATCCGGCCGCGAGCGCGAAGGCGTGATTTCCAGCACTTCGCTATCGACATGCAGCACATCGCCGGGGCGTGTCGGCTTCGGCCAGCTGATCTCAGCACCGGCCCCGATCAATCCCCAGGCCAGCGGCAATCCACTGGTGACCAGTAGCCGCATAGTGATGGCTGCGGTGTGCCAGCCGCTGGCGGCGAGGCCACCAAACAGTGAGCCGCGCGCCGCTGCCTCATCCAGATGGAAAGGTTGTGGATCAAACTGCGCTGCAAATGTGCGGATCTGATCGGCATCCAGCGCGTACTGGCCGGTCGAATAGCGCTGCCCGACCGTCAGGTCCTCCAGATACAGCACCGCGCCTGATAACGACTTGACAGTTGGATCAGCCATGAACTTCCCTGCCCGTTCGAGATAATTTCGGTTGGACCGGCGTTCGGCGCCGCGCAGATTCAAAAGTCGAGGCGCACCGCGGCGCCGGTCGCCGCATAGGTCATCCAGGCCGCTATCTTAGCTGGGGCCAGACGCAATGGCAGACTGGCGCACACTAATCGGACTTAGGGGTCGCCGCTCGGCGCTCGACAGCCCCGTTTCATTGGGACAACATGCTACCCATGCCGGCGGGCCGAGGCTCGTTTTGCCGGGGCGCGAAAGAGATGGTGACTTCGCACCGCGTGCCAAGCGGCAAACGGAATTCAACCTGAACAATCAGCCACGGTCGTCACCCGATCTGCTGCGACCGGAGCGGATGCAGTTTGCGCTGGCAAGCCTGTCCGGTGTGCTCGCCGTTCTGGCTTTCTCCTTTTCATGGGCGACCGCACTCGGCTGGCTGGTTCTGTTGCCGCTACTGTGGGTAATCGACCGCTCTGCAAATCTGCGCCGAGCGTTGTGGCTGGCATGGTGGGCCGGCCTGGTCGCCAGTTTTGGCGGCCTGCAATGGATGATCGGCCTGATGACGCGGTTCTTGGATTTTCCGTGGTTCGTGGCCGCGGCAATCCACGGCTTGTATTGCGCCTATCAGGCGCTCGTTTGGCTGCTTTTCGCTGCGATCGTATGGCTCGGGCGCAAGCGACTGGCCTTGCCGATGGTCGCGCTCGTTCCCGTCGCCCTCGTCGCCGCGGAGGCGCTGATTCCTTATCTGTATCCATACGGCCTGGAATTGTCGCAGACGGGTTTTCCACTGGCGTTACAGATCGCCGATCTGACCGGGCGATTCGGCGTTACGGTGCTACTTGGTCTCGGCGCCGCTGCCGCCTACGATTTGGCATGGCCGGTGGACGCTTCCGGCCGGCTTCACCGCAACAGTGCGCTGGCCGCGCTGGCAATTGTGGTTGGCGCGTTCGGGTACGGCGACCTGCGCCTGCATGAGCTTGATGGCGAGCTGCGCGACAGTCCGGTGGCCCGCATCGGCATCGTCCAGCCCAATGCGCCGATTGATGCGCCGGAAATGTCGCTCGCCCGCCTGCATCGGCGGCTGCTGCCGGCCGACGCCAGATTGCCGGCGCTGCGCGCCCGCAGTGCGGCGCTCGCCGAAGCCGGCGCTGAACTCGTGCTGTGGCCGGAAAACAGCTATCCGACGCTTTATCCGCGAGAGCGCCTCGAGGACTACCCGGCCGAAGATAGCCGCAGCGCGAGCGCTGGCCTGAATGCGCCGCTCATCTTCGGTACGGTCAGTGTCCGTGCGACGGATTGGGCGCAGTTCAATTCGGCACTGGTCCTATCTTCTGGGGGCAAACTTGTAGCGCGGTACGACAAGGTCAATCTTCTGCCGTTTGGCGAATACATCCCGTCGTGGGTCAATTTTCACTGGCTACGGCGACTGGCACTCGGCACCGCACCCGGATTGCACCCTGGCAGCGAGTTGCGCGCGATCAACATCCCGAGCGCCGCCGGGTCCCGCGTCTGGTCAGTTGGCCTGCTGATCTGCTACGAGGACATCCTGGCTGCAGCCACGCGACAACTTGGCGCTCGGCATCCAGATTTTTTTGCGGACCTGAGCAACGATGCGTGGTTCGAATCGCGGCAGGAAATCTGGCAGCACATCGGACTGTCTGTCTTCGGCGCTGTGGAGCAACGTACCAGCCTGATCCGCGCAGCC
>DASWBL010000174.1:0-5245 GCA_036390615.1 Steroidobacteraceae bacterium
CTGTCGCTCGCTTGGGCGGTCGCGCACCATCTCGCGGCCGAAGTGCGCTCATTCACGCTCTTTGCCACGCATTACTTCGAGTTGACCGCCTTAGCGCAGCAGCTCGAGGGCTGCGTCAACGTGCACCTGGATGCCACCGAGCATGGCGAGTCGCTGGTGTTCCTGCATGCCGTCAAGCCGGGACCGGCCAGTCGCAGCTACGGGCTGGCGGTGGCCCAGCTGGCGGGTGTCCCGCGTACCGTAGTCGCGCGCGCCCGCGCGTTCCTGCACGAACTGGAAGCCCAGCGCGCTGCCAGCGGGCCAAGCGGCCCGCAGGGCGAATTGCCGCTGTTCAACGCCGCCGCGACTGTGCACGATTCGCTGCGACAGCGACTCGCCGAGCTGCGACCAGAGGAATGCTCGCCGCGACAGGCGCTCGAACTGTTATTCGACCTTCAGGAGCTCGCCGGCCGCGACTGAGCCGCGGCGCATTTACTGTACCTGCAACTCCATGCGCACCGACCCCTGCGGCGATGTAGCGGTCGGCGTACGGTTGCTGAGGAACACCCGCTCCGGCGCAATCTCGGTATTGGCAAGCACCGCAGCCTGCACGGCATTGGCGCGCGCCTGGCCGAGATCCGCGCGCTGCTGCGCATTCGGCGCATAGTGCGGCAGCAACGCCGTTTCAAGGAATGCAATGCGACCGGCCAGTAATTCCGGCGGCGGGTTCTTGCCGGGCGGTCCGGCCAATTCGGGCGGGAAGACCGGCGCGGCGCCGAGCTGTTGCGTGTAAAGGCCGGTCAGCGTCGCTGCTTGCAGGCGTTGCGTCGCGACCGCATCGGCACTGCCCGGCGCCGCCGGCAACTTGGCCAGCGTCTGATCGAGGTTCGCCCGCGCAATGGCCGCATCATCCGTCGAGGTTTCGGTCAGCAGCGGAATATCCAGCTTCAGCTGCGGCCGCTCGACCAGAGCCTTTGTGAGCGCCGTGATCTTTTGTGCCTGTGTATCGGCCAGGGCCGCGGAGCCCGCGGCAAAGTCCACGTACGATAATTCCTCGCCGCTGTGACCGCCGCCAAATATCGAAGCCAGCGCCGAGAATGGCGCCAGCGCGACCTTTTCAAGCAGGTGACGAAGCACCTGCCAGACCACCGGCGCGATGTGAAAATCCGGATCGTCGAGACTGCCGCTGATCGGTAGCGGTATGTCGATGACGCCGTTACGGTCCTTGAGCAACGCGACGGCGAGTTTGATCGGCAGCGAAACGGCCTGCTTACTGTCGGTCGCGGCGCCAAACTCGAGCTGATCAATGACCACGTGGTGGCTCGCATCGAGCCGGCGCTGATCGATCTTGTAGTGCATGTCAGTCGACAGCTTGCCCTTGGTGATGTTGTAGCCGGCGAACTTGCCCGAATAAGGATTGAAGGTCGTGAGCTCAATATTGTGAAAGCTCATGGTCAGGTCGCAGTAAAGCGCCGGCGCCAGCGGATTCATCTGGCCGGAGATCTCCACCGGCGCGTAGGTGTCAACGCTGCCGCCGATCTTGACCTCGGCGTGCGTGGCCGGATCCGATGACAGGCCGGTTACCGTGCCGGCAAGCCCGGTCATGCTCGATGAGAACTCCGGCACGACGGTCTGGTCAGTAAAATTGGCCGTGCCCTGCTCGATACTGACCACACCGATCCGAATCGGCATCGGCGCTTCGGCCGCAATCGCTTTGACCGGCGCGGGCGGCGGCGCCGGCGGCGGCGCCGAGGGTGTCGGGGTGCTCAGCACGGTTTTGACATTGACGCGGCCATTGGCGCCGATGATCACGCGGGCGTAAGGCGTGTGCGCCGCGATACTCGCAATATTCAGCCGATCCGGCGTGTGCTGATAATCGATGCCGGTGACCTGCAGCAATTGCCATTTGACCAAATCCTGCTGCATCGCCAGATCTGTCGTGGCGAGATTGGCCAGCGCAACCTCACCCTGGAATTGCGCGGCCGGCGTGCCGCGCTGCGGCTTTGCCGCGTAGCGCAGCCGCCCCTTGACGGCCAGCTGGCCGCTGCCGATCTGCAGCAAGGTGTACTGCTGGACGTAGGGCTGGAAGGCGACCAGATCAAGTGCCTTCAGTTCCAGCTGCGTATCGGCGTTCAGCGGCTCAAGCTGCAATTGGCCCGTGGTGTTCAACTGCCCGTTGGTCCCCAATGTGGTACTGGCGGTAAAGGCAATCTGTGCGCCGGCTTGGGTACTGAAGCCGGTGATGCTGAGCGACAGCGCCCCGATCGGCAGCTCGACCGCGGGCTTGGTGCTGCGATCCTCGGCCGCAATCTGCGTGTTGGTGAGCGCAATGGTGCCGACGCCGACCGTCCAGCTACCGGAAGCCGCAGCCGGCGGCGCGGCGGCAGTGGCCGCCGCCGGCGCGTTAGTCGCGGATCGGCTGGCAAACAGCCGCTGCAGATTGATTGATCCGTCCGCCTCGCGCCACAGCTGCACCCGCACGCCATCAATGTTGACGCGCTCGACACTGACGCGCCGGTCGGCGAGCGCCACCTGCGTGCCGAGCACATCGAGCTGCGGCACGTTGATCCACGGCGTGTCGTCGCCGCCGCGCGGCGCGATACCGATATTGCGCAGCGCCAGCTTGGGCAGCTCGAGCGTCAGGCCAACACCGCCCGTAAACGTGATCCGGTACTCGCCACCCAGATCAAGAGATCCGGACGGCAGGTCAAACGGCAACGCATCCTGCAAATAAGCGGCTACGGTCGCTGCCTTCAGCCCGGTGACTGAAAACTTGCCGCTCGATCCGAGTGGCTGGACGGAAAATTCGCCGGACCAGCTCAGCTTCTCGCCGGCCAGCGTCTCGCCGGCAAACTGGTAAGCGTTTTCAAACTTTGGCGCGGTACGGAAGTCGTGCAGTGTGAATTCGATCGGCCGCAAGGTCGCCGTAAACGGCTGACCGCGACTCAGATCCTCAAATCCCACCGTGCCGTCCACCACCGCGAGCGACCGGATGCGCACGGCTGGCAGCGGACCTGGCTTCGCGGGCGGGCCGGGGGCTTCAGGCGGCTTAAGCTGGCTCAGGTTGAGGGTGCCGTCGGCGCCAATACGCACGCGGATGTCGGGCTGCTCGAGCCGCACTTCGCTCAGCGTGTAGGCGCGGTAGGCGAGCGATCGCAGCGCGGCGGCCTCCACGCGCAGCAACCGGAAACGGACCAGCGGCGTGCCGTTCGCTTCAGTGAGTGACAGTGCCTTAATCTCCACCGCCAGCGAGAACGGATTGAACCGCACTTCGCCGATGCTGATGTGTCGCCCCAGATCGCGACTGACGTACTGCTCGATGCCTGAACGGATCAGGCGCGGCACCAGCCAGAACCCGGCCGCCGCGTACACCGCCAGCACGCTGAGCAACGCAATCAGCAGCACCCGATGGCGGAGCAGCGCCAAGCGCACAGCGTCAGAGGCCGAACCGTCCATGCTCCAGAAAGCTCCCCGTTTCACGCGCCACACGTGCCGACAGCATCATGCCGGTATGACTGACCGGCAAACTCAGGAAGGCTGTCGCCCCGGGCAATTGTGTCTCCGATACGGCCACAGTGCCATCGTTGTCCTCGTCAAACTGCACTACCAGGCGCGAGACGCCGACCGAGCGCGTGCCAGCAATGATGCCTAGCTCCCGCTGGCCATCCCAACGTCGGTCGTGTCGGTGCACCAGCTCTTCGACCGCCGCCTGGCCGAGCATGTGCCGCCCGAAGCGGTAGCGCCCGACAGCGTTTGCAGCCCGGCTGGCCTTGCACGGCGTGCCAAGCAGTACGATCCGACCCGGAGGCAGATCCGGATGGGAGGCCAGGCAGCGAAGGATTGCGAGGCCCCCCAGGCTGTGTCCCACCAGGTGCACGCGCTCTGCGCGCAGGTTAGCCACGAAGCCGGCCAGTGCCGCGGCAATGGCCGCCATGTCATTGAGCGTAGAGGCGTATTCAAAGGTGTGCCAGGCGTAGCCGCGATCGGTGAGCCGCTTCCTGAACAGAAACGCCTCGCGCCCCGACACCCACAGGCCGTGCACGTAGACCAGGGCCGGTTCGCCCATCAGCTGCTGGCGGGCGGTGGCCGCAGCCGGATATGGAGCTCACGTAGCTGCGCCTCGCTGACCTCGGCCGGGGCATCGGTGAGCGGGCAGGCAGCCGTCTGGGTCTTTGGAAAGGCAATGACATCGCGGATGCTCTCGGCGCCCGCCATCAGCATCGCGATCCGGTCCAGTCCGAACGCAATGCCACCGTGCGGCGGCGCGCCGAAGCGCAGCGCATCGAGCAGAAAGCCGAACTTGGCACGGGCTTCTTCGGCGCCGATGCCCAAGAGCTCGAAGACCACCGATTGCAATTCCTGCTGGTGAATGCGGATCGAGCCACCGCCAAGCTCCGTGCCGTTGAGCACCAGATCGTAGGCCTGCGCAATGGCCGCGCCGGGATTGGCGCGCAGCGCCGTCGCATCGGCCATGACCGGTGCAGTAAACGGGTGATGCATCGCGACCCAGCGCCTGGCGTCGGCGTCCCACTCGAACATCGGAAAATCCGTCACCCACAGCGGCCGCCAGCCTGACTCGGCAAGCTTAAGGTCCTGCGCCACCTTGAGCCTGAGCGCCCCCAGCGCATCATTGACCGTATGGGCCTGGTCGGCGCCAAAGAAGATCAGGTCCCCGTCAGTCGCGCGGGTACGCGACAGGATCCCGCTGATGGCGGCGTCGCTCAGAAACTTGACGATGGGGGATTGCAGGCCGTCGCGGCCCCTGGCGGCTTCGTTGACCTTGACGTACGCGAGCCCTTTTGCGCCGTAACGGGCGACAAAAGCGGTGTAGTCATCGAGTTCCTTACGGCTCAGCGCGCCGCCACCGGGCACGCACAGCGCCGCGACCCTGCCGTTCGGGTCGGCGGCCGGCGCCGCAAAGACCTTGAAGTCGCAACCGGCGACCAGATCGGCGACGTCCACAAGCTCGAGCGGCACACGCAGATCCGGTTTGTCAGAACCATAACGGCGCATCGCTTCGGCGTAACTCATCCGCGGTAGCGGCGCCGGCAGCGCAACATCAAGCACTTCGGCAAAGAGCCTGCGGATCAGTTCCTCAATCAGCACCATGATCTCGCTCTGTTCGAGGAACGAGGTTTCGATATCGAGCTGCGTGAATTCGGGCTGGCGGTCAGCACGCAGATCCTCGTCGCGGAAGCAGCGGACGATCTGGTAGTAGCGCTCGAAGCCGCCGACCATCAGCAGCTGTTTGAAGAGCTGGGGCGAC
>DASWBL010000175.1:0-3949 GCA_036390615.1 Steroidobacteraceae bacterium
ACCCCAGCTGCCCAGCAGCACGGCCACGATCAGGATCACCGCGCCGAAGCGGCCGAGGCGGAAGCCCGATTGCTCATCGCTCATACAGCATCTCCCGGCACCGGGGCCTGCCGGCCCCGGCCGTGAATCAGGGTAAATACGGCCGGCACGAAAAACAGGCTGGCAAAGGTCGCAAACACCAGTCCGCCGATCACGGCGCGGCCGAGCGGCGCATTCTGCTCGCCGCCTTCGCCCAATCCCAGTGCCATGGGCACCATGCCGATAATCATCGCCAGTGCCGTCATCAACACCGGGCGCAGTCGCGTGAAGCCGGCCTGCAGCGCGGCGTGCATGGCATCGTCACCGGCGTTGAGCCGTTCACGCGCAAAGCTGACGATCAGGATGCTGTTGGCCGTGGCCACCCCCATGCACATAATCGCGCCGGTCAACGCCGGCACGTTGACCGAAGTATGGGTGAGAAACAACATCCACACGACGCCGGCCAGTGCTGCCGGCAGGCCGGTGATGATGATGAACGGATCCAGCCAGGACTGGAAATTGATCACGATCAGCAGATACACCAGCACGATGGCGCCGAGCAGCCCGAGCAGCAGACCGTTGAATGACTGCTGCATCGTCTGCACCTGGCCCCGTACTTTGACATTCGAGCCCCGGGGGAGCGTGCTCTTGGCGGCGCTGATCAGGCCCTGCAGGCGGTTGGCCACGAAGCCCAGATCCTCGCCGTCGACCGAGCCATAGATATCGAGCGTATCGAAGGAATTGTAGTGACTGACTACAGCCGGACCGGCGCTGCGATGGAAGACCGCGAGGTTGCTCAGCAGCTGCGAGCCGCCACCGTTGCCGGCAGTGATCGGAATCGTCTCGAGGCTATCGAGCGTTGCCAGCGAATACTGCGGCATCTGAGTGGTGACGTTGTAGCTGGTGCCAGTGTGCGGATCAATCCAGAAGGACGGCGCCGTCTGAAAGCTCCCCGACAGTGACAGCAGCATGTTGCTGGCGACGTTTTGCTGCGACAGGCCGAATTGCTCGGCGCGGCTGCGGTCGACGTCGACCTGAATCTGCGGCGTATCGAAAGCCTGCTGCACGCGTAAATCGACCGCGCCGGGAATCCGCCGCATGTTCTGCAGCAGCGCGTAGGTATAGGCGCGGTTGCCCGCCTGGTTGCCGCCCGTCACCTGCACGTCAATCGGTGCCGGCAGGCCAAAGTTGAGAATCTGATTGACGATGTCGGCCGGCAGGAACGCGAACATGACCGACGGGAAGGAAGCCGCAAGCTTGCCGCGCAGCGCGCGCACATACTCGTTGGTCGGTCGATGGTCCGGCTTCAGCGAAATAAGAATATCGGCATCGGCTGGGCCAATTGGCGCCGAGGTGCTGTAGGCGAGATTGATACCGCTGTAGGGAATGCCGATATTGTCAGCCACCGAATCCAGGTCCTTGGCCGGGATAGTGTCGCGGACCACGACCTCCACCGCGTCGCATAACGCCGCGGTTTCCTCGATGCGGGTGCCGGTGCGCGCCCTTAAGTGCAGCTTGATCTGACCGCCGTCCACGGCCGGGAAGAAGTCCTGGCCCAGTCCCGGCAGCGGCCCGAGCGGGAAGGCGAGCAGTGCCGAGGCCGCCATGCCGCCGAGGAACAGCACGACAAAGCGCGGGCCGATGTGCAGCGCCTGCGCCAACAGCCGGTGATAGGTTTCGCGCAGCCGTTCAAAGCCACGCTCAAAGGCGAGCTGGAACTGTGCCAGTGCATGCGCCGGGCGGGCGGCTTCCCGGTGCGCGTGCTTGCGCAGCCAGTACTTGGACAGCGTCGGCACCAGCGTGCGAGACAGGATGTACGAGGCGAGCATCGCAAATACGACCGACTCGGCCATCGGCACGAACAGGTAACGGGCGACACCCGAAAGGAAAAACATCGGCACGAAAACGATACAGATGCACAGCGTCGAGACAAAGGCCGGCACCGCGATCTGGGCCGCCCCGTCCATGATGGCCGGCTCGACCTCCTTGCCCTGTTCAAGGTGCCAGTTGATGTTCTCGATCGTAACCGTGGCATCGTCGACCAGGATGCCAACCGCGAGCGCCAGCCCGCCTAAGGTCATGATATTGATCGTCTCGCCCAGTGCCGACAGGCAGATGATCGAGCTCAGCACTGACAACGGGATTGAGATCGTGATGATCAGCGCGCTGCGCCAGTTGGCGAGGAACAGCAGAATCATCAGGGCCGTCAGCGCCGCCGCAATGGTCGCTTCGCGGACCACGCCGTTGACAGCGGCGCGCACGAATATTGACTGGTCGGTCAGCGCCTTGACCTTCATGTCACCGGGCAGCGCCGCGCGGATGGCCGGCAACCGCTGATTGACCGTGTCGATGACATTTAAGGTCGACGCGTTACCGGTCTTCAGGACGCTCATCAGCACGGCGCGCTGGCCTTCGACGCGCACGATGTTGGTCTGCGGTGGATAGCCATCGCGCACATGCGCAACGTCGCGCACGAACACGGTTGAGTCGCCGTTGACGCGCACCGGAATATTGTTCAGATCATCGATCCGCGCAAAATCCGAATTGAGTTTGACGAAGTACTCGAAGCCGCCGATTTTTTGCGTGCCGGCGGGCAGAATCAGGTTTTGACTGGCGATCGCGTTGGACACATCCGCAGCCGAAAGGCCGTTGGCGCGCAGCGCCTGGGCGTCAAGGTCGACCTGAACCTGGCGCTGCTTGCCGCCATAGGGGTAGGGAAGGGCGGCACCCTGAACAGTGGCCAGCCCCAGCCGGACAATGTTATTGGCATCGTCAAAAATCTGCGCCTCGGTCATCGTGTCGCTGGACAGGGCGAGCTGGATGACAGGCACGGTGGAGGCATCGTAGGCGAGCACAAACGGCGCGGTGGTGCCCGGCGGCGCTGTGCGCAGCAGCGTCTGGGATACGCCGGTGATCTGGGCGTACGCCAGATCTTCATTGACCGACGGCTGAAAAAAATACTTGACGACCGACAGGCCGTTCAGCGATTGCGATTCGCTGTGCTCGACGTTGGTGACCGTAGTCTGCGCATAGCGCTCGCTGTTGAGCACAATGCGCCGCGCCATGTCCTCGGGCGGTAGTCCGGCGTAATTCCACAGCGTCGCGACGACTGGTATGCGAATGCTCGGAAAGATGTCGACCGCGGTGCGCACGATCGAAAAAACGCCGAGCAGCACGATCAGCACGGCCAGCGCGATGAAGGTGTAGGGCCGTTGCAGTGCGATCCGGACAATCCACATCTTCTTAGGACCCTCGCAGCGCCCTCGCCGGCGGCCATGCGACCGGGAGCGCAGTAGTTCGGTTATGCGTGCTGCGGGCCGGTCGCGGCCCGGCGCCGCTCACGGTGGGGGCGCCACAGAGGCAAATGCAACCGCACTCACGCGAGTGCAGTTGCCGCCGGATTTTAGGGTGGTTGCAGGTTCGAGGCCAGCCCTTCAAGGGTCGTGACCGGTTCAGAGCAAACGCTGCCGCGGCAAACGTAGGCGGTGGCGCTACCCGGCCGCGCCGGTTTGCTCGCCAGCGCGGCGGGCAGGTCGGACTCCTCGCTGCTGATGGCCAGCACGAGTTGGTGCGGTGCGTAATCGGCTGCCAGCTGCTCGCGCCAGGGCTCGATCTGCTTCTGCGTGCCGCGCAGGATGACGATCTGTGGCGGCGTCAGCTGCTCCTCCAGGGCCCGCAGCATCGCGCAATGCGCCTGCGGATAGCGCAGTAGCACCGGCCAGGCCACCTGGATGGTGCGCTCGGCGGCGGCGAGGTAACGGCTCTCGCCCAGCAAGAACCCCAGCCGCTGCAGCACGTAGGCGGCGACGCCATTGCCGGCCGGCAACGCATCGTCGCTAAAGGACTTGGGGCGGCTAATGAGGGCTTCGTGATCGCTGCCGGTGAAGTAAAACCCGCCGTTTTCCGAATCATTAAATAGCGTTAATACGGC
>DASWBL010000176.1:0-6619 GCA_036390615.1 Steroidobacteraceae bacterium
AGGTAATCGGTGTGATTCCCGCAAAGCCGGGCGGTTCATTGCCGCTCTCCGCCGCGTAGCGCGTCAATGGCGCCGAGCACCGCCTGCGGAGTGGCGGGCGCGCTCAGCTGTGGAACGGCGCCAGCGGTACCGCAGCTGGCGACGGCATCGCGTATCGCGTGCAGCACCGATATAGCAAGCATCAACGGCGGCTCGCCGACGGCCTTAGAACGGTAAATTGTATCTTCGCTGTTCTTGGTGCCCTCCAGCAATCGCACTCGGGCCTGTGCCGGCCAGTCGCGCGCAGTCGGAATCTTGTAGGTCGAGGGCGAATGCGTCTTCAGTTCCCCCTTGGAATCCCACCACAGCTCCTCGGAGGTCAGCCATCCCACGCCTTGCAGAAACCCGCCCTCAACCTGACCCATGTCGATGGCCGTGTTGAGCGACGCGCCGACATCGTGAAGGATGTCCACGCTCAGCAGCTGGGATTCACCGGTCAGAGTGTCCACCGCCACTTCGCTGATGGCAGCGCCGTAGGCAAAATAGAAGAACGGCCGCCCGGTCATGCTCGCCTTGTCCCAGGCGATCTTTGGCGTGCGGTAAAATCCAGTTGAGGAGAGCGAGATGCGACCTCGGTAGGCCTGTTGCGTCAGTTCTCCAAATTGCAGCTCCCGGTCGCCGATTTGCACTCGCCCCTGTACAAAGTGCACTTGGTCGGCCATGACGCCGTAGGTCTCGCACGCGAACTGCACCAATCGGTGGCGGATACTTTGCGCGGCGGCTTGCGCCGCCTTGCCGTTAAGGTCCGAGCCCGAAGACGCCGCGGTTGCAGAGGTATTGGGAACCTTAGACGTATCTGTCGCCGAGACCCGAATACTGCTAAGTGGCAACCCGAACTCTCTGGCAACGACCTGCGCGACCTTGGTGAACAGGCCCTGCCCCATTTCCGTGCCGCCGTGGTTGAGCAGCACGGTACCGTCGGCGTAAACATGCACCAGGGCGCCCGCCTGGTTGAGATTCGTCGAAGTGAAGGAGATTCCGAACTTTACGGGGGTCAGCGCCAGGCCGCGCCGTACGATGGGGTTCGAGGCATTCCATTGCGCGACGGCAGCACGACGTCGCTCGTAGGCGCCTTCAACGCACAGGCGGCCCACGATGTCTGGAATGACATTGTCCTCGAGTTTCTGACCATACGGCGTGACATCGCGCTGACCGGTCCCGTAAAGGTTTTCGCGGCGCACGGTCAGTGGATCTAGCGACAGATGTCGGGCGATCTCATCAAGAATCTGCTCAATGACTATCATGCCTTGCGGGCCGCCAAAACCGCGGAAGGCTGTATTGGACACTGTATGTGTCTTACAACGGTGCGAGATGATTTCAACGTGCTCGAGGAAGTACGCATTGTCTACATGCAGCATCGCCCGATCGTTGATCGCCCCGGAAAGATCGGCTGAATAGCCGCAGCGCGACGCTAGCACGACTTTAAGCGCCAGTACGCGGCCCCGCCGGTCATACCCGACATCGAAATCGGCAATGAAGTCGTGCCGTTTGCCAGTCAAAAGCATGTCCGTATCGCGATCAATGCGCAGCTTTACCGCCCGCCCGGTCTTGTGAGCAAGCACGGCAGCGGCTGTCGCCAGCAACGCCGGCTGGGTCTCCTTACCCCCAAAACCACCGCCCATACGCCGGCATTGCACGGTAATTTCGTTGGACCGGCGGCCGAGCGCATGCGCCACGAGCTGCTGAATCTCGGTGGGGTGCTGGGTGGAGCTGTGCACCAGCAGCGCGCCATCTTCCTGCGGTATTGCGATGGCTATCTGGCCTTCGAGGTAGAAGTGATCTTGGCCACCGATCGACACAGTGCCCTGCCGCCGATTTGGCGCGCGGTCGAGCATCTGATCGGGTTCGCCTCGGACCAGCCGTTGTGTGGGCAGCACAAAGCTCTGCGCAGCCAGCGCCTCGCGGACACCAAGGATCGCCGGCAGCAGGTCGTATTCAACGCGGGCGCTGCGAGCTGCTCTGCGCGCCGCGTTATAACTACCGGCGGCCACGGCGAACAGCGACTGGCCGGCGTATTGCACCAGTTGGTCGGCAAAGATCGGATCATCATGCACGACGCTGCCGTAATTGTTTTCCCCGGGCACATCCTTGGCAGAAGCAACCGCTGCTACCTCCGGCATGCCGAGGACCGGTACCAGGTCGAGTGTGCGGATCCGCGCATGCGCCACGGTACTCAGGCCAAAGGCCCCGTGCAGCACGTCGGCCGGCAGCGCGATGTCATCGGTGTATTTTGCCCGGCCGCTGACATGCAGGTGCGCGCTCTCGTGAGCCTTGGCCTCGCCGGAATCACTAAGCTGCGCGTCGGAAGCTGAGGACATATTTTTACACTGCGACTGGCGCCAGAGTGCTGGCCCGGATTGGAGTCGCCGAATTGGTCTGCTCAAGATAGAAGCGCCGCAGCAAATTGCCAGCCGCCTCTAGTCGGTATGCGCTACTTGCGCGCAGATCCGATAGCGGCTGGAAGTCATTGGACAGCGCAGCAATGCCAGGCTCGATACCCTCGGCATTCCACGGCTGACCGATCAATGCCGCTTCGCTCGCGCGCGCCCGCGCCGGTATCGCCGCCATGCCGCCGAAGGCCACCCTCGCCAGGGCGATGCGTCCACCCTCAACCTCTACGGCAAACGCGGCACAAACGGCCGATATATCCTGATCAATACGCTTGGCGATCTTGTAGCTTGCCAGACGCAGGCCAGGGCGCGGCGGCGGGACACGCAGCGAATGTAGGTACTCCCCGGGTTTAAAATCCTTGCGCTGATAGCCCAGATAAAACCTATCGAGCGGCATTCGGCGCACGCCCCCTGCACTGCGCACCTCGATCTCGGCGCCCAGCACCATCAAGGCGGGCATGGCGTCCCCGATCGGTGAGCCATTGGCAATATTGCCGCCAAGCGTGCCCGAATTGCGCACCGGCGGGGAACCAAAGCGTTCGGCGACTTCGCCGAGCGCAGGATAGGCCGCCACGATCGCGCTCCAGGCGTCAGTCAATGACACGGTCGCGCCAACGTAGATCCCGCTGGCGTCGCTTTGCAGCCGGCGAAGCTCAGCGACCTCACCGATGTAGATAATTGCCGGCAGATCGCGCAATTGCTTGGTCACCCAAAGGCCGACATCGGTACCGCCCGCCAGCACGACGGCGCCCGGCTCGGCCGCGAGCGCAGCTTCCAGTTCCGCCGTGGTTCTGGGCGCGATGAACCCGGGCAAACGCAGCGCGCGGTCGCGACGTAGTGGCAGGAGTGCCTGTCGACGATCTGTCGATAGCGCCGCCGCGCGGCTCCAGTGCCGCGGCGTCGCGTAGGAACTCATTGCGCAGCCGGCGTCAATGATCGGCCGGTAACCGGTACAGCGGCACAAATTGCCCGCCAAAGCCCGAATTACTTCGCTGCGTGTCGGGGCTGGGCTTGCCAGGTACAACGCAAACAGCGACATGACGAAACCCGGTGTGCAAAAGCCGCACTGCGACCCGTGACCATCGACCATCGCCTGCTGAACCGGATGCAAGGTGCCATCACGGTCCGCCAGGCTCTCTACGGTAATCAACTCATGACCGTCGATCGTCGGCAGCAACCGGATGCAGGAGTTGATGGCGCGGTACTCAACGTGCGCGCCGTCGGCCGCCAACGAGCCCAGCACCACGGTGCAGGCCCCACAATCGCCCTCCGCACAACCTTCCTTGGTTCCGGTACGGTGCGCTACGTCGCGCAAGTACTCGAGTAAGGTCATCGTCGGCGCGAACCCACTCGCACATACCTGCTCGTCATCGAGCAGAAACCGAATTTGGTCGGCTCCGCCTTCGGTTGGCTCGGTACCCACGCTCGGTCAGCCTCCCCGATAGACCGCGTAACTCCAGGGCGAGATCAGTAACGGCACATGATAGTGTTCGTCGGGGCGCGCTATACCGATCCTGACGACGGCCTGGTCGATGAACTCCGGCTCGGGCAGCACCACACCACGGCTACGGAAATATTCAGCAACGTAGAAAGTCAATGTGAAGCGGCCGCTGCGCATTGCCGGGCCCTCCAAAAGTGCCGCGGCGCAGCGGCCATCCGGACCCGTTACGGCATTAGCGAGCAGCCGAGGCGCATCGTCCTTAAGATCGTGCAGTTCGATTCGGATCCCGGCGGCGGGTATGCCGGCGCTGGTATCGAGCACATGAGTCGTCAGACGGCCCATATCGACGTGCCTCGCGAGTTGCCGGCTCGAATTACCGGCAACAGATGCTTATTGCGGACCCCAAAACCAGTGTATACGATTTTTTTTCAGGTTGTACACAATCTCCGCTGCCGTGAGGCCGCGGAAAACTGCGGCGATATCCGCCGCGGCGCCGGTCGGTACTTCTAAGTGGCAAGATTACCGAGGACCGGCGGCATGAACCTGCCGTCCTGCCACCCACACCTGGCGCAGGTCGGATCGGGCGGCATGATAAATGATTTTCTGCAGCATCTCGGCCGGCGTGTCCCCATCCTCGCGGTGCAGGTTGCTTCCTGGCATTAAAGTATCGACGACAATCGCGTCGAACTGGTAGCCCTCTCTGAATATGCCGACCGGCAGATCGAGTGCAATGCCGCCGCCAGCGGTCGCAAGCCAGAATCCGGTGCTCGCGTCAATATGCGACTCAGGCCGCCGTCGCGCGCTGCGGCTAAGCGCGGCATCGACCCCTGATTCGAGCATTCGCGAGGCGATGATCGCTTGACGCGTGTTTTCGAGAATCGACGGACTGGCGCCGCCAGCGATATCGGTGCCCAGGCCGACATGCACACCACGCTCGAGCATACTGCGCAGCGGAAAGACCGCATCCGAGAAATACACGTTGGACAGCGGGCAGTGTGCGATGCCGGAGCCACGCCCGACGATCGTCTTTACATCTTCGTCGTCGATGAAATTCCCATGAGCGAGAATGGTGTGCCGGGTTAACAGCCCAAAGGCGGCCAGGGCTGCCGTGTCGGTGCGTCCGCAGCGACGCAGCACATAGCCGTGCTCCCAGTCGCTCTCCGAGCAGTGAGTTTGCACGTGACACCCGCTTTCCGAAGCGAATCTGCCCAGCGCCGCGAGCAGCGCATCGGTGCAGGAGGGTATGAATCGAGGCGTGATGACTGGCCGGATCAGTTGGCTCGCATTGCCGGGCATCGCGTGCACGTACTTCAGGAAGGCCCGCGTGTCAGCCACGGCCGAATCGGCCGAATTGTCTCTGTAATAATCGGGGCATTGCGACGGATCGTCCATGGCCACCTTGCCGACCAACGCGCGCTGGCCCAGACGCAGGCAGGTAGCAGCAAGCGACTGCGTTGCCGGCAGATGGATGCTGGCATAATAAACTGCTGTGGTCGTGCCGTTGGCGAGCAGCGCCGCCACCAGCGAATCGTAGATAGCTTCGGCGTAGCGCCGATCGGCACAACGCGCCTCCAGCGGAAACGTATACTCGTGTAGCCACTGCTCGAGGGGCAGATCCAGGGCCTTGCCAAGCTGCGGCCACTGTGGCGCGTGGATATGCAGGTCTACAAGCCCAGGCAGCCAGTATTGGCCAGCCGCAAGCTCGGTCAGCCTTCCGGCCGCGCGAAATCGCGTCGCTGCCGCAACGCCATCTGGCGTATCTTGCCGGAGCAACGCGCCGATCCGGCCATCAGCGCCGACGATCATCAGGGCACCGGTCAGCGATTCGATCTGGCCGCGAACTGGCGCGTGCAATACGTCGCCGAGAAAGGCCCGCTCACCGGTACTGATCTTGGCCGCGGCAGGACTCATCGGGGACTCGGGTTACTTGGATTATTCAACAATGGTAACGAAAATCGTTGCCTAGGTTGGATCTAAATTTCACGCACCGCGCCGTTAGCGCTCGCAATTGCCGACACTTCGTATTTACTTTTCGGCATCAAGTTCCTTAGGTCTCACCTCGTCAGCGGCTGGCAGCGCAACCATCGGGTTTAAAGATCTACGACTTCATCTGCATCATTGCGCTTTATTCGGCCAGCAGCGTTATTGCCCGAATTGGTTGTGCAAGCGGCGGCACACGGCGTTTTAGCTTGCGACCCGGCATGCATACTACTACCGTATGCTGGCGCCCAAAAAGAACGAGTGGCAAGGCCGCCATGACCCACGCTGCAAATAGCAATCCCGACAGTTTCATTATCGAGACGCGTGGCCTGACCAAGGAGTTCAGTGGCTTCGCGGCGGTGACCGATGTTGATCTGCGCGTGCGCCGTGGCCACATCCATGCGTTGATCGGACCTAACGGCGCAGGCAAGACTACTTTCTTTAATTTGCTCACTAAGTTCCTGATACCGACCCGCGGCGAGATCATTTACCGGGGCGCGGATATCACCTATGAAAAGCCGGCCGAGGTTGCGCGCCGCGGCCTGGTGCGCTCGTTCCAGGTGTCGGCCGTGTTCCCCCATCTGACGGTGCTGGAAAACGTCCGCATTGCCCTGCAGCGCGGACTGCCAACGACCTTCCATTTCTGGAAGCGCGCGGCAACTCTCACGGTGCTCAACGCGCGAGCCACGGCGTTGCTGGAGAGTGTGGATCTCGGGGGCTACGCTGATCTGCTGGCGGTTGCACTGCCGTACGGCCGCAAGCGCGCCCT
>DASWBL010000177.1:0-4934 GCA_036390615.1 Steroidobacteraceae bacterium
ACGACCCCGGTGGAGCCGCGGGTTGCTGCGTGCATGGCGCAATTCCAGAGCATCGACGGCTGCTTTGGCAATCCGGCCTCGGTGCACCAGTTCGGGCGCGAGGCGCGCGCCGCGGTCGAGGCCGCGCGCGCCATCGTGGCGCGGCTGATTGGCGCCGGGCCACCCGATATCGTTTTTACTTCCGGCGCCACCGAGGCCGATAACCTTGCCATCTTGGGCGTGGTACGCGGGCGCCGAACCGGCCATGTGGTGACGTCGCGGACCGAGCACAAGGCGGTGCTTGACCCGTGCCGGCAGCTGGAGCGCGAAGGCTATGCTGTCACGTACCTGACACCCGACGCTGACGGGCTGATTCATCCGGCGCAGGTTGCGGCGGCGTTGCGGCCGGACACGGCGCTGGTTTCGATCATGCACGCGAACAACGAGACCGGCGTTGTACAGGCCGTAGGGGCGATCGGTGCACTTTGCCGGGCGCACGGCGCCGCTTTTCATGTCGATGCGGCGCAAAGTGTCGGGCGCGTGCCGGTAGACGTTGCGACGCTGAACATCGATCTGCTGGCCTTCACCGCGCACAAGATTTACGGACCTAAAGGCATCGGCGCGCTTTACGTGCATCGCCGCTGCCGGGCCGGGATGGTGCCGCTGCAGTTCGGCGGCGGTCAGGAGCGGGCGCTGCGTTCCGGCACTTTGCCGGCGCAGCAGATTGCGGGCTTTGCGCGCGCCTGCGAACTGGCACTGGATGAGGGGGTCGCCGAAGCTGAGCGGCTGGCAAACTTGCGCGACCGGCTTTGGCAGGGCCTCGCCGACCTGCCGGAAGTGCTGCTCAATGGTCATCCGACCCGCCGCGTCAGCGGCATCCTGAACGTGGCTTTCCCGGGAGTGGAAGGCGAAAGCCTGCTGCTCGGCCTGCCGGAACTGGCCGTGGCCACCGGCTCGGCCTGCAACTCGGATTCGGACGAACCCTCGTACGTCTTGAGGGCGCTGGGCCGTGATACTGCGACCGCCCAAAGTTCGCTGCGCTTCAGCCTGGGGCGTTACACCACCGCAGAGCAGATCGAGCAAACCATCGCCGCCGTGCGCCGGGAAGTGCAACGGCTGCGGGCGATCAGTCCATGAGCGAGCCTTTGGGCACTGCAGGCACCGAGGCGGGGATGCCGCTCGGCGCGCCGCTGCCAGCGCCGGTGCAGCAGCGATTTGACCGCCCGGCGCACGCCGGCGTGTTTCCGGCTGACACTCACGGTGTGATCGAAGGCCGGGCCGGGAACCCCGCGCTTGGCACGCAGGTGTGGTTTCAATGGCGGGTGGCCGACGGGGCCGTTGCCGAGGCGCGGTTCCGGGCCTTTGGCTGCCCCTATACGCTTGCGGTGTGCGACTTCATCGCTGCCGGGCTTAATGGCGGGCAGCCCCCACAGCCTTGGCAGGGCGATCCGCACAGCTGGGCGGCCGCGCTCAGCGTGCCGCCCGAGCGCCTGGGCCGGTTGCTGATCATCGAGGACGCTCTGCGCGATGCGTTTCGGGGCTGGCCGGGCTCTGGGGTAAAATGAACGCTTCTGACCGGCGCGGTCCAATGGAGTGTTCATGGCGATCTCTTTGACAGAATCGGCGGCAAATCGGGTTCGCGCTCAGCTGCTGAGCCGCGGCCACGGTATCGGGCTGCGCCTCGGCGTCAAGAAGACCGGCTGCTCCGGCTTCAGCTATGTCGTGAACTATGCCGATGAGGCCGGTCCCGCCGATACCGTGTTCGAGCAGCATGGCGTACGCATTGTCGTCGACCGCGACTCCCTGCCGATGCTGGATGGCACGCAGGTCGACTACGTGCGGCAAGGGCTCAACGAGCAGTTCCGGTTCCAGAATCCTAATGTCAGCGCCGAATGTGGCTGCGGAGAGAGCTTCACGGTCTGAAATTCCTTAACTTTCGGGCACTTCCATCGCATTTATGATTGCCGCCCGTGGTGCCGAACAGGTACACTCCGCACCCTTTTCTTAATGCTGAGGTAGGCCCGATGTCGCGCGAGCGCACCCTGTCCATTGTCAAGCCCGATGGCGTCGCCGCCAACCAGATCGGCGAGGTGCTGCGCCGCTTCGAGAGCCGCGGTTTGAAGATTGTGGCCGCGCGCATGCTGCAACTGTCCCGGGCACAGGCCGAGTCGTTTTACGAAGTGCATAAGTCGCGGCCGTTTTATCCCGACCTGGTGCGTTACATGAGCTCGGGCCCGGTGCTGGCGCAGGTACTCGAGGGCGAAAATGCCATCGCCTTGAACCGCGATATCATGGGCACCACCGATCCGAAGAAAGCGGCGCCGGGCACTATCCGGGCCGACCTGGCCAAGAGCATCGAAACCAATGTCGTGCATGGCTCGGACGCGCCCGAAACGGCCGCGCGCGAGATCGCGTTTTTTTTCAGCGGCACGGAAATCTGTCCGCGGACCTGAACCGTGCAGGCCCCCGAGCAAGCCGTCATGGCAGACACTCCCGCGCCGGTCGACCGCACCAATCTGCTGGGATTGCCACGGGAGCAGCTCGAGGGTTTTTGTGCGCAGCTCGGCGCCCAGCCATTCCGCGCGCGCCAGCTGATGAACTGGCTGTACAAGCGCGGCTGCGGGGACTTTGAGCAGATGACGGATCTGGCCAAGGAATTTCGCGCCAGGCTTGCCGACCGCGCCGAGATCCGGTTGCCGCAAATCATAACTACGCAGCGCTCGGCCGACGGCTGCTGCAAGTGGCTGCTGCGGGCCGATGCGTCGCAGGCGTACGAGATGGTGTACATCCCCGAGGCCGATCGCGGCACGCTTTGCATCTCCTCGCAGGTCGGCTGTGCGCTCGATTGCTCCTTCTGCGCCACGGCGCAGCAGGGATTTAACCGTAACCTCACCACGGCGGAGATCGTCGGCCAGGTTTGGCTTGCCAACCGCGAGCTCGGCTTCCATCCGGCGGGGGACCGCATCGTCACCAACGTGGTGCTGATGGGCATGGGTGAGCCGCTGGCGAACTTCCGCAACGTCGTGCCGGCCATGAGGCTCTTGCTCGATGACCTCGGCTTTGATCTGTCGCGCCGGCGGGTGACGCTGTCGACCTCGGGCCTTGTGCCGCAGATCTACAAGCTCGCCGAAGTCATCAACGTCGCACTGGCCGTATCGCTGCACGCGCCGGACGATGCCCTGCGCGATGAGCTGGTGCCGATCAACCGCCGGCATCCAATCAGCGAGCTGCTTGAAGCCTGCTGGCATTACATCGATGAGCAGAACGGGCGCAGCGTGACTTTTGAATACGTGATGCTCGATGGTATCAATGACTCGCCGGCGCAGGCGCGCGCGGTCGCCAAGCTGCTTGCCGGGCATCCGGCCAAGGTGAACCTGATTCCCTTCAATCCCTTTCCCGGGACCATTTATCAGCGCTCGCCTGACGCCGTCATCGCCCGATTCCGCGACGAATTGCTGCGAGGCGGCGTTATGACCACGGTACGGCGCACCCGCGGTGAGGACATCGACGCGGCCTGCGGGCAACTGGTCGGCAGCGTGCAGGATAGGGTGATCGTGCGTCTCGGTGGCAAAATGCGATCGGCAATGCAGGTGCATCCATGAAAGCGGCTATTCGATTACTGGCGGCGCTGCCGGCACTTTGGGTCGCCGCCTGCGTCACCACCTCGACCGGGAGCGGAGCGACGACGCCTGGCCAGGTTAATGCGATCAGTGCGGCCGGCTACAACCTGCAGCTCGGCTATGCCTACATGGAACAGGGCAATCTGAGCCAGGCTCAGAAGAAGCTCGACAAGGCGCAGCTCGAAAACCCCGCGGACGCACACGTCCGCAGCGCCCAGGGCGTGCTCGCAGAGCGACTCGGCAACGACAAGCTGGCGGAAAGCGAATACAAGACCGCCATTGCGATGGCGCCGAAAGATGCGGAAGTCGTCAACGCCTACGCGGTCTACTTGTGCCACAAAGGCCGCACCGATGCGGGTGTGAAGTATTTCGACGCAGCCGCAACCAACGGCCTGTACAGCACCCCGTGGGCGGCGCTGACCAACGCCGGGGTCTGCCTGCACCGGGCCGGGCGGGATGCGGAAGCCCAGACGCACTTCGAGCGGGCGCTCATGCTGCAGCCAAGCTACGGCGAGGCGGTGCTGGAATTGTCGGGCCTGAAGCTGGCGCAGAAGGATCCGGCCACCGCGTACCGGTACGTCGACGGCTTTTTGACCACACATACCGCGACGCCGGAAATATTGTTCAACGGCTGGCTAGCGGCCCGTGCACTGAATGACGCGACCAACGGTGAGCGCTACGCCAA
The DNA here is from genome assembly GCA_036390615.1 of Steroidobacteraceae bacterium. Taxonomy (GTDB): domain Bacteria; phylum Pseudomonadota; class Gammaproteobacteria; order Steroidobacterales; family Steroidobacteraceae; genus FEN-1191. Next base: position 4,285 of record DASWBL010000177.1, read on the forward strand.
GCGTCTGCAGAGCGAATTTCCGGCATCGGACCAGGCGCACCGGGTAGTAGCCGTGGCGCCGGGCACGGGCTGAGCCATGGACGAGGCCGGACCGGGCAATTTGGCCGGGGTCGGCGCGCGCCTGCAGCAGGCGCGCGAGCGGTTGGGGTTTACGCGGACCCAGGCCGCCGAGAAACTGCACCTAGAGCCGCGCACGATCGAGGCGTTGGAGACCGAGAATTTCGCGGCGCTCGGCGCCTCGGTATATATCCGCGGGCATTTGCGCCGTTACGCCGACCTGCTGGGCGAATCCGCAGCGCAAATCGATGCGCAGTATTGCCAGCGCCCGCACGCGACCAGTGCGCCGGACCTGTCGAGCGTGCCGCGCCAGCTGCACGGCGGCGGCGGCAGCGCGCGCGCGCCGAAGCTGGGCCCATGGCCGGCTGGGCTGGCTGTCGCGGCACTGGCAGTCGCCGTATTGATCTGGTGGGCACTGCACTCCGCGCCGCGGAACGCGCCGGGCGCCAGCAACGCCGTTACCGAGACCATTAAAATCGAGCCGAGACCGGCGCCCACGAATGCGGCCGCGCCGGCATCGGTGGCGGCGCCTGTCGCGGCGGCCGCGCCGCCTGCAGCGAATGAGCACGCGGCTGTGCCGGCCGCGGTGCCGA
>DASWBL010000178.1:0-4275 GCA_036390615.1 Steroidobacteraceae bacterium
AGGACAAACATCCTTAAGGAGAACGACTCGTGAAGCGCCTTTTCATTTCTGTGATTTCACTGGGTTTCCTGACCTTGGCCGGTTGCGTGGTCGTGCCGGCGCGCGGTTATTACTATCGTCCTGCCGCAGTCGTAGTGGCACCGGCGCCGGTCGTCGGCGTACGGGTGTACTAGTCGCCACGCCAAAAGCGAGCGTAAGGCGGCGGGAACCCGCCTGCTAACCGGCCACCATTACCGCCGGATGCACCAGGTAGAATCCGACCGCGATCAGGATCAGATAGATAAGCAGCACCACGGTCCAGCCCAAGTTGTGCCGGATAACGTCGCCCTCTTTGCGCACGAACTTGCTGGTTGAAACGCCGACGCTGGCAGTTTGCGGCGCCACCGGCTTGCCGATCTCAGCGCCGACGGAATTAAGCGTCGGCAACAGGAACATGGGCATGCCAAGCTGCGTACCGAGCAGCGCCTGAAACTTTCCGAACATGGCATTGGTCGAGGTGTTCGAGCCCGACAACGCAACGCCAATGAAACCCAGTATCGGCGAGACAATAATGAAGGCGGTTCCCATGCTCGAAAAGCCCTTCGCGAGCGAGGAAGCCATGCCGGAGTAATTGAATGCATACGCCAAACCGAAAATAAATACGCCGACCAGGCACGCGCCCCACATCTGCCGGAAAGTGCGCCGAAACACTTCACCGATTTGAGCGCCCTTGAGCTTGCCCATCGACAGCAGCAATACGGCGACAACGATCCAGGACGCCAGAATCGCCGTGCCGCCGATGAACGGGGCAAATTTAAATACGGCACTGACATCGGGTTTAGCCGCACTGCAGGCGACAGCCGTCGCTGAGCAGGCAACCGCCTTGGCGCTGAACCAGCTGATTTTTGGCAACGGCGACCAGGGACCGGTCCAGGCCGCGACCACGATCAGCAACACTGCGAACGGCATCCACGCCTGCACGACTTCACCCGGCTTCAGTCCGTGTCCACGGCTCCTGCTCGCCGTTGCGGCGTCGATTGGCACACCGCCGTAGGCAAGCAGCGTCTTGGGCTGCCAGACTTTGAGAAGCGTCAGCAGCGCGATGAAGCAAACAATGGAGCCGGTAATATCGGGCAGGTAGGGGCCCAGGTGGACGGCGACCGGGTACTGGCCCGCGATATAGCCAAGCGACCCGACCACGGCGAGCGGCCAGCCACCTTTCATGCCCTCCTTGCCCGAAACCAGGTACAGCAGTATCCACGGGGGCAGCAACGCGAGCACCGCGACCACGGTGCCGACCGAAGCGGAAAGCCCAAGCAACGGATACCCGGTCACGGCTGCCAGCGCGATGATCGGTGCGCCGAGCGCGCCGAACGACACCGGCGCATTGTTGGCAATCGCTGCGACCCGGATGGCATTGAGGTCAGCGATCCCTAAGGACATCAGTATCGGCGCCACGACTGCCCACGGGTAGCCGAAGCCGACCAGGCCTTCAAGGAGCGCACCAAAAGCCCAGGCGAACAGCAACGTCTGGACGCGCACATCTACGCTGCCCTGCGCAATCAGCCAACGGCGGAAATTCTCAAAAATGCCACTCACAGCCAGCGTGTTGAACAGCACCATGCCCCAGATCGTAATCCAGTCGACGTTCCAGACGCCGGTCGCCGCACCGTAGAAATAGGCATGGGCACCGCTATCGAGGGGCATGTTCCAAACCCACACGGCCAGCGCGAGAGTAATGACCGAGCCGAGCAGCGTTGCCAGCCAGGCCGGCAGCCGAAATACCGCCAACATGACCAGTAGCGAAACCACCGGTGCCAGTGCCACCAGGCAGGTCAGTGTCAGGTTACCGAGCGGGTCCAGCAATTGGGTGAACATGATTCGGCCCTCGATTTTCGACGCGGTGTCAGTGTCCTTTAGGAGTTGGCATCACCGCGGTTTATTTTTTTCTAGTCGCGCATGCTCCGGTTGAAAGACTATCCCATCCGGCGCGGGTGAATTTGTAAGCTAACACGGTCGCCGGGCCAGCTCAAATTGCCGACCAAAGCTCCCAATGGGATGCCGGGATCTGTCCCTGCCCGGCGCATTTATCCAGACTATTTAATTGCTTACGTCCGGATAGCCGTTTTCTGTTACCAATCGACACCCGTCCTTTCGGTCGCGCCATCGTAGCCAGAGATTAGCGTTTCTCGCTGCGGCCACGTCCCGTTCGCGCCAGCGATTCACCGAGCGCGCCGGATGCATTTTCTGCAATCAGACTTTAGTAATGCGCTGGCGCGCATCTCTTGCAATTTAATCAGGCGGGGTGTAATTCATTCTCGAGTACTGCCGACGTCGTCCAGCATGCTTTGGGAACATCGGCGCTCGGCACTGTTCGAGTCATGCTGCAAGACGACCAGGGTTTGCAATAAGAAAAATGCTTGACGCCTTTCGCACGCTTACACGACCGCAACGCAATGCTTACTTTGCCTCACTTGGTGGCTGGGCACTGGATGCATTTGATTTCTTTATTTTCGTCTTCTGCATTAAAGCGATAAGCGCAGATTTCCACACCGACGCGAAATCGGTCGCGCTAGGCATTGCTCTCACCCTGGCGTTCCGGCCATTGGGAGCGCTGGTGTTCGGCTGGCTGGCGGAGAAATTTGGCCGACGGCCAATCCTGATGCTCAACATCCTGAGCTACTCAGCGGCGGAGCTGGCCAGCGCCTTTGCCCCCAACCTTGCGACGCTGCTGGTGTTGCGCGCGGTGTTCGGCTTCGCCATGGGCGGCGAGTGGGGGATTGGCGCCGCCCTGGCGTTAGAGACACTGCCCGCCAAGGGCCGCGGCTTCTTCTCTGGCCTGTTGCAAGAAGGTTACGTAATTGGTTATCTGCTGGCCTCGATTGCCTTCGCATATGCCTTCGACTACGTCGGCTGGCGCGGCATGTTTATCATCGGGGTGGCGCCGGCATTTTTAGTGCTATATATCCGTTTTGGCGTACAGGAATCGCCCGCCTGGCTGGCCGGCAGAACGGCGAAGCGTGCGTCGGTCCAGGATATCTGGAATGCAGTAAGAAATTACTGGCCGACACTGCTGTACCTGGTGGCGCTGATGGCCTGCTTCAACGCCTTCTCGCATGGCTCGCAGGATTTGTATCCGACCTTCCTGCAGAAGCAGCATGGTTTTGCCTCAAGAACGACCGGTCACATCGCGATTGTCTACAACATCGGCGCACTTATTGGCGGCATCCTCTTTGGAACGCTTTCGGAGCGAATCGGGCGCAGGCGCGCGATCATGCTGGCGGCCGCACTATCACTGCCGATGATTTACCTGTGGGCGTTTTCCCAAACGGCGGTAATGTTCGCTGTGGGCGGCTTTCTCATGCAGTTCATGGTGCAGGGCGCCTGGGGTATCGTGCCGGCGCATCTCAATGAACTGTCCCCGCCAGCGGTGCGCGCGATCCTGCCGGGCTTCGCCTATCAGCTCGGTAACTTGGCCATGTTCTATTTGGGGCCGTTTCAGGCTGGAATTGCCGAAGCGCGCGGGAACGATTACGCCTTCATCCTGTCCTGGACGATGGCTGTTGTTGCGCTCGCCCTTATTGTTGTTACCGCGTTCGGCCCGGAAGCGCACTCCCGCGAATTCGGGGCCACTTAGTAGCGTCCGCGCCTCTGGAGTCAATGCAGTCGGCCGCGGCACGGAGATCATTTGATGCCCAATCGTCGTTCCGTCTTGCAAGGCGCTGTCAGTGGCCTGTTGCTGACCGGCGCGGGCCTCGGCACCTCCCGCGCGCGCGCTGACCTGCCGCAGGGCGCGCTGGACTCGGCATTGCTCGAGGCACTGCCCGGGAAAAAGCCACTTATCAAACGCGCTTACCGGCCGCCAAACTACGAGACGCCGCTGGCCGGATTCGCATCGCCCATTACGCCGAACGACCAGTTCTTTGTGCGTTGGCACGAGTCTGATATTCCGGAGATCGATGCCGACACTTGGACACTCAAAGTGAGTGGCGACGGCGTCGCGCACGAACTGACGCTCAGCCTTGCGCAACTTAAACAGGAATTCGAAGCCGTCGAAATCGTTGCTGTATGTCAGTGCGCAGGCAATCGCCGTGGGCTTTCCGACCCGCACGTACCAGGCGTCCAATGGGGCTCAGGGGCGATCGGCAATGCGCGCTGGAAAGGCGCGCGGCTGCGGGACATCCTGACACGCGCCGGCATGAAGAACGACACAGTCGAAGTCGCGTACCACGGTGGCGATCGCGGGCCACTGGATGCGACCCCTGCTTTCATCAAGAGCCTGCCGAGCTGGAAGGC
>DASWBL010000179.1:0-5858 GCA_036390615.1 Steroidobacteraceae bacterium
GGCGCCGGCACTGTGAGCTGGGCCTGGCGCAATAAAAATCATCCGTCGCTGTATCCGTCGACGCTGACACCAGCACAGCAGCAGCTGGCCGTGCAGGAGACTTGCGAGTCCGGCGTCTACATGAACTTTGCGAATGTGGGCGCCCTGCCGAATGGTGCGCCTACGCTGATTGCCATTCCCGACTACGGCATCATCCCGGGTGGCAACGTAGTGCTGCCGGCCGGCACGCTGCTCGCTAACGAGGGCAGCAACAAGCGCTCCCAGGCCAACGCGATGACCTACCGGCTTAAAATCACGTCTGACGGCCTGCTGAGCCTGTCCTATGCGGTGAACAACGCCGCGTTCCAGCAGATCATCACAAGGCAGAGCATCACTGCCTCCAACGGCGCGCTGCCACCCACCTTCGCGTTCGGCTTCGCCGGCTCGACCGGCGGCAGCGATAACATTCACGAAATCGCCTGCTTCCAGGCCGGACCCGGCGATGAGGCCGGCAGCTCCGCGACCGCGAATGAAAAGCAGGCGGGCAAACTCGAAACCGGCTCGCAGGCGTACTTCGCTTACTACGATCCGGTCGTGTACACCGGCCGGCTGACGGCCAATACGATCAACACCGACGCGCTCGGCAACGTCACGATCAACAGTACCGCCAACTGGGACGCTTCCTGCGTGCTCTCCGGTGTCGGGGCCGCCGGTACCTGTGCGACTACCGCGGTGCCCGGACCGACCCCGGCACAAGCCTGGAACACCGGCCGGACCATCCTGACCTGGAACGGCGCCGCGGGCATTCCGTTCGAGTGGGCCAACCTCACCGCTGCGCAGAAGGCGGTGCTAACGGCTAGCGATGTTCCCCCATTGCTCACCAACCGCCTGAACTACCTGCGCGGCCAGCGCGCCAACGAGGTGCCGAACGGCCTGAGCCTGTACCGGGCCCGCGACAGCGTGCTGGCTGACATCATTGACTCGAGCCCATACTGGGTGGGCCCGCCGACGTCGCCGTTCACCGGCACCTGGAAGGATCGGCTGTATTCAGCTGCGTCCCCGGCCGAAAACGTCGGCCAGAGCTACCAGGCGTTCGTCACGGCGGAACAGACCCGTGAGAACGTGGTGTATGCCGGCGCCAATGACGGCTTGCTGCATGGCTTTCGCACGGGGTCATTTTCCGCGACCGGTGCCTATGTAAACAACGGGACCACGCCGAACGATGGCCAAGAGGTTATCGCCTACATGCCCGGCGCGGTGATCAACACGATTCACAGCACGACGAGCAACGTGGACTACTCCAATACCAATTACGGCCACCAGTTCTACGTGGACGGCTCGCCGTCGAGCGGCGACCTGTACTACCAGGGTACCTGGCACACCTGGCTGGTCGGCGGCCTTGGCCCCGGCGGGGCGGCGATCTATGCGCTCGATGTCACCAATGACAGCACGTTCTCGGAGGCCAATGCGGCCACCACGGTCATCGGTGAATGGACACCCGGGTCCTTTACCTGCGTCGGTAACGCGACCTGCAGCACCAGCAACATGGGCAATACCTACGGCGTTCCGCTGGTCCGTCGTCTGCACGATGGCAACTGGGCCGTTATCTTCGGCAACGGCTACGGCAGCGCCTCCGGGGACGCGGGCGTGTTCATCATGGTGATCAACAACGCTACCGCTGCCAAGACTTTCTATTATTTGAGCACCCACACCGGAAGCGTCGCTTCCCCCAACGGCATCGCCTACGTGGCGGCGGCCGACCTCGATGGCGACCATATCAGCGATTACCTCTATGCCGGCGACCTGCAGGGCAACATGTGGCGCTTTGATGTCACCAGCCAGACGGAGACCAACTGGATCGCCGGGTCAGCGCCGCTGTTTACCACGAGCGCCGGGCAGCCGATCACCACCAAGCCGGTCATTGCCTCGGGCGCCGGCTATGCGAGCCCGCTGCAGCAGCTGATGGTCGCCTTCGGCACCGGCCGGGAAACGCCGTTCACCAATTCAGCCGCGGTCGGCTATGCCCCGGCGGCGCAGGATCTGTACGGCGTCTGGGACTGGAACATGACGCAATGGAACTCGCTGTCCGCCGCGCAGTACGCGAGCTTAAGTATTGGCCCGCCGAACACCACGGGGCTCGCCTCGCCGTACACGCTCACGCCGGCCAATCTGCAGACACAGACCGCGGCGCTGTCGGCCAGCACCGGTAACGTCGACATGAGCAGCTCGGCTACCGTCTGCTGGATGGCCTCGACGACCTGCGGGAGCAACAACAACAAGTTCGGCTGGTTGTTGGCGCTGGTGGGCGGTGCAAATGAGCAGATCACCTACAACCCGGAACTCATCGGCAGCGTGTTTACCGTCAATTCGGTGATTCCGGCCAATAATTCCAGCACGGCGTGCATACTGAACGTCAACGGTGGCTTTACCTACGGCATCTCGATGCTGACCGGCGGTGTGGTCCCGGGATTCTTCCCGCTGTATAACGACACGCAGGCGGTGGCCGTCAACGCCGACGCGACCGGTAGCTCGGACATCGTCACTTCGAGCAGCGGCACCTGGCTGATTCAGCAGCACGCGCCGGGCGGCCCGGGCGGTCCGATCAAGGTTGCGCCGCCGAGCAACATTACCGTGACGCGTCTGACCTGGACTGAACTGCGCTAATCTGGAGCGATAGCCATGTTTGCAAATACTGTAGCCCGAGGGCGCCGGAGCCGAGGCTTCACGCTGGTCGAGCTGATGGCGGTGGTACTGATCGCCTCGATCCTGCTGTCGATCGCCGTGCCGCTTTACATGCAGCAGGTGCGCAAGGGCCGTCGCACCGACGCCAAGACGGCGGTGATGGACCTGGCCGGGCGCGAGGAGCGCATGTTCAGTACGACCAACGCCTACAGCATTGATCCGACGCAGTTGGGTTATGCGGCGGTCGGCAGCGGCGCTGCCTTTCCGCAGGTGGTCGGTAATGGCTACTACAACATTACGGTGGCGGCGCCTACGGCGACCACCTTTACCATCACCGCAACCGCCATCACGGCCGATCAGCTGAAAGATACTTCCTGTTTCAGCTTCTCGGTGACGCAGACGGGCGCGCAGTCCTCGCTCAGCAGCGCCGGTGGGAGCACCACCACCACCTGCTGGCAGTAACACGCCTCGCGGCGCTGCCTGAAGCGCCGGTCGCGGCTTAAGCGTCGGGTCGCCGATATCGGCTGCGCTACAGGGTGGGTGAATCATCCTGCAGCAGAGCCCGGCGCACCAGTTTGACCGGCACGCCGCCCTGCTGCAAAAATCGGTCGTGGAAATTTTGCAGTGAGAATGCCTCGCCCTCGCGCGCCTTGAGATCGGCTCGCAATTTCATGATCTGCAGCTTGCCGAGCGTGTAATACAGATAGGTCGGATCTCCGGTGCCGCGCTGTGTCTCCACCAGCCCCACTTCCTTGCTCTGGTAACCCTCGCGGACAAAATATTGCACCGCCTGGTCAATGCTCATCTTGCCGGTATGCATCTGGATGCTGACGATATAGCGGGCGTCACGCAGCAGCGCATCCTGCAATTGACCGAGGCGGAGTCGCTCCGCCGCGCGCTGCTCGGCCGCACTGCTGCCGGTCTGGCCAAAACCCTCATCGAGCATCATCTGCTCGCAGTAGTGCGCCCAGCCTTCGACATTGGTGTTGGCATAGATGATCTGCCGCACCCGGTCGTGGAGCTGCTTGAACCACAGGAATTGCACATAGTGGCCCGGAAACGCCTCGTGCACCGTGACATTGCTGATGACCGGATAATTGAACTGCGCCATGAAGCCTGCCACCCGCTCCGCATTCCAGTCCGGCTCGGTCGGGGTGACGTTGAAGTACGCTTCGGTGGCATTCGTTTCGAACGGTCCCGGCGTATCCATCGACGCAAAGGTCGTGGCACGCATGAACGCCGGCGTTTCGCGCAGGATCGGCAGCGGCGACGCCGGTACCGTCACGATGTGGTGTGCGTCGATATAGGACACCAGTCCGCTGAAGGTCGCCTTGAAGGCTGGCAGCAGCTCGGCCGGAGGCGGATGATCAAGCGCCAGTTCAGCCAGCACCTGGCGCGCCGTCTTGTCGGGCTCAAGCTGCTTGGCGACCCGGGCAAACTCCTGCTGGTTGCGGTGCAGGTCGGCGAGGCCGATGGCCAGCAGCTGCGGGAGCGGTGTGTCGACCATCTCGTCGTAACGGAGCTTTTCCGCGAATACCTTCGCGCCGAGCCTGAAATCCCCATGCGAGCGGCGCAGCAGCTGCTCCAGCCAGCGCTGGTAATCGCGTAGCGCGGCGACGACGGCACCATTGGTGGCGGCAAACTGCTGCTGCAGCCCGGCATCATCGGCCTTGGCAAAGGCCAGCGGCAGGTCGTGTTCAAAAAAGCCGACATCGCCCGGCAGCTGCTCGAGCGCGATTGAGGTGAAGATGTGCGGCGGGTTGCGCAGGTTCTGCCGCGCGTACTGCAGTGCCGCCGGCATCTGTTTCTCTCGCCCGATCAGTGCCCGCAACCTGTCGTTGAGCGGTGCGAAGTCGCGCTGCGCCAGCACGTAGGCACTGGCGGTGATGCTGGAGGAGTAGACATCGGGATTTTTCTCCAGCGGGCGGATCTGCTCATCGGTCAACAGTTCGCTTTGAATGTTGGCCAAAAGCAGCGCCCGGTCGGCACGCACCGGTTCACTGAGCGCGCCCGGATCAACAGCCGCGACCTGGGCCGCATAGGCCTTCAGCGTCGCGATCTCGCGCAGCAGCGCGGCGTGCGAGAGATCCTCGAACTGATCATCGTAGCGATGAACGCCGAGCGCGGTGGCGGAGCTTGGATTGGTCGGCAGGTAGTAGTTGTCAAAATAATCGTCGGCCAGCGCGCGAAATGCGCCATCAGCGCCGGCGGAGCCGCCCATCGCCTCCTCGCTGTGCACTCCCGTAATTGCCAGGGCGCCCAACAGCACACCGGCGCACGCTCGCCAAAGCGGATGAACCATGACCTGCCCCCGTGGATTGCCGCTATGCGGAAAGCGGCGCTTCAATGTTTGTCGGCCATTATCGGATCGCGGCTGCGGCATCCGCAACCGGTGCGGGCTCGACTGGTCGCGCATTAGCCTCGATCCACAGTTGCGCCTCGGCGGTGATCTCGCGCGGCTCGCGCCCGGCGGTCTCGATCGGCGGGCCGATGCGGACGCGGATCGTGCCCGGCCGCTTGCGCAGGCCGCGACGCGGCCAGTAGTAGCCAGCATCATGCGCCACCGGCACGATGAGCCGGCCCGCTTCGCGGGCCAGCAGTGCGCCGCTCAGTCCGTACTTGCGCGTCTCGCCCGGCGCCATGCGCGTGCCCTCCGGGAAGATCACGATCCACACGCCGCTATCGAGCAGCACTTTGCCCTGATCGATTACCTGGCGGACCGCGCTGCCGCCGGCGCCGCGGTCCACGGCAATCGAGCGCATCAAGCGCAGATCCCAGCCGAGAAACGGTATCCAGGTGAGTTCGCGCTTCAAGACCCAGGCCTGCGGTGGCAATATGACGCACTGCGCGATCGTCTCCCAGCTCGAGGAGTGCTTGATGAGCGCCACATGGTTGCCGGCGGGCAGGTGTTCGGTGCCCTCGAGGCGGTAATCGAGCCGGCAGGTCCATTTGAGTACGCGCAGCAGCACGTGGCTCCAGACGCGCGCCAGGGCAAAGCGCCCGCGAAACGGCAGCAGCGCCGCGGCGAAGAAAAAAAATATCGCGTAGGCGCCCGTCCAGACAAACAGGAAGACGGTAAACAGCACGGAGCCGAGCAATTGCATCGCGCTCAGCCGGGCAGACGGGAAAGATCGGCGACCTGCGCGAACAAAGCACGCAGCGCCGCGAGGAGCCCAAGGCGGTTGGCACGCAGCGCC
>DASWBL010000180.1:0-5817 GCA_036390615.1 Steroidobacteraceae bacterium
GTATGTTGCGTCGGCGCGGCAATGGTCGTCGTTGTGCCGGCAGTGGCTCCGCTGGGGCCTGCTTTACGGCGTTGTGATCTTTGGCGTCATGAACTACGTGGTCGTGCCGCTGTCGGCGGCCTATCCGCGTAATCCGTTTACGCCACGTACTTTTATCGAGAGCCTGCTGGCCATGCTGCTGTTCGGTGCGCTGGTGGCCTTCTTTGCGCGTCGCACGTGGTTGGCGCCTACCGCCGAAAAATGACCGCCGTAGTGGTGATCGCCGCTGCGGGCGATCTTGGCCTCAGGAGTCAAATATTTAGTGCGCGACGCGATCGCCGACCTTGATATGGCGGGCGGCGGCCTGGCCGCCGCCGATCTCAATCACCGCGCTGGCCGCCGTCGGGCAGCTGATCAGATCGAGGGATTGCGGCACGCCGGGGCGGATGCAGGCGATTTTCCCGTGCTCGTCGATGAACAGCAGATCGAGCGGGATGAACGTGTTCTTCATCCAGAACTGCGCGATGCGCGGCGGTTGCATTGGAAAAATCATGGCCTGATCGATGGGGAAAATGCGCACGTACATTAACCCGAGCTCCTGCTCCTCGGGGGTCGTCGCCACCTGCGTGTCAAACACCTGTGCGCCGGCGGCCGTCTGGATCTTCACTGTCGTGCGCGCAAAGTTGGCTGGCTGGCCGGCAGCGGCGGTCAACAATACGAATAGCAGCGCGACGGCGAGCGGCGCGCCGCCAAAGCGCGGCGGCTCAGGTCGGCTGATCGGCATGATGCAGATCTCCAGGCTCAAATTGTACGCGGGTGGCAAAATCAAATCGGTTGATGTACACGCGCTCGCGCCCATCAAGCGTCGCCGCTGGATCGACGCAAAATCCGCGCGCCGCGATGCGGTAATTCGTGGCGGGCTGATCGGCGCCGGGCAGTGGGCTTTGCGTGAGCGCATCGATCGTGCACTTGCCATCGCCGAGCGTGGCATAGAGTTTGTTGGCGCCTTCCATCAGCAGCGTGATGTTGGTCGGCCGCTCGGTCTGGCCGTTCTCGCCGGGCCGCGCCGTGACACCAAACACCAAGCGCAGCCGGTGCCCGGCGCTGTCCAACGGTCCGGACAGGCTGATGCGCACGCCGCTCCCGTCCGGCCGCGCGCCGCCGTCGCACTCAAGTTCGCTCGCCTGCCAGCGAAGATCCGCGTTGACCGCGCCGCGCAGTTGTGCCCGCAGGAAGTCACTCCCGTCCGGCAGGCACTTGCCGCTGCCGGTCACAACCTGTGATCCGGCCGCCGGATTCGTGCTGTGGGGAGTTTTCGGCGAGCAGGCCGCGATCAGCGCCATCATGGTGCAGGTTAGCCACGAATGAATTCGAATGCAGTGCGATCCAGTCGGTCTCATGCCCACATTCTAGCTGCTAGACTGCTCAATCGCCGCCGGCTTCGAGTACCTTGGGTTTGGCTATGACAACGATAGTAGAAGTGACTTCCAGCATCCCGGCGCCAATCGCCCGGCTGACGGAACTCGCCGGCAACCTGTTTTTCAGCTGGCATCGGCCCACCCGCGCGCTGTTCCAGGATCTGGATCCGGAGCTGTGGCGGCAAGTGAACGGCAATCCGCGCCTGATGCTGCGCTGTATCGATCAGCCGCACTTAAATCGCGTCGCCAGCGATCCGGAGTACCTGGCGCGCTACCGCGAAGTCATGGCGGCCTACGATGCCTACCACAAGGCGCCGCCCACCGGAGCGGCGGCGCCGCTGGTAGCGTACTTCTGCGCCGAGTACGGCTTTCATGAAAGCTTCCCGATCTACTCGGGCGGCCTTGGCATCCTGGCGGGCGATCATTGCAAAGCGGCAAGCGATGAGCGGCTGAACTTCGTCGCCGTCGGCTTGCTGTACCGCCAGGGCTACTTCATCCAGTCGGTGGACAGCGAGGGCGATCAGCACGCGCAGTACAACGACCGTGACCCGCGCGATCTGCCGGTTGAGCCGGTGCGTACGGCCGCCGGCGAATGGCTGACGGTGCGGGTACGCATCGGTGCGCAGGACGTGGCCGCACGCGTGTGGCGGGCGCAGGTCGGTCGCGTGGCGGTGTATTTGCTCGATACCAATTGCCCGGAGAATTCGAGCGCCGACCGCGACATCACTTACCGCCTGTACGGAGGCGATGATGCGGTGCGCATCCGCCAGGAAATGATTCTTGGCATTGGCGGTACGCGGGCACTGCGGGCACTCAATCTCGCGCCGGCCGTCTGGCACATCAACGAGGGGCACGCGGCGTTCCTGATCCTGGAACTGCTGCGCGAGGGCATGGGCCGGGGCCTGGATTTTTTCGCGGCGCTGGAAGCTGCGGCCGTGCAGTGCGTGTTCACGACCCACACGCCGGTGGCCGCGGGTCACGATGTGTTCAGCGACGATCTGTTCATTGCCTGCTTCGGCGAGTTCATCCGCGAACTGGGCGTGCCGCCGGAGCGCATTATCGAGCTCGGGCGCGGGCCGAACGCGCGCCATGGATTCAACATGACGCGCCTGGCGCTCGCCGGCGCGCGGCGCATCAACGGCGTCAGCCGCATCCACGGCACGGTCTCGGCGCAGCTGTGCGCTGATCACTGGCCGGAGGTGCCGCCAGCGGAAAACCCCGTGGGCTACGTGACCAACGGCGTGCACGTGCCGACCTTTCTGGCCAACACCTGGAGCCGGTTCTTCGACCGCGTGCTCGGGAACGACTGGCCGACGCAAATGTGGGACCCCGCCTTCTGGCAGCAGCTGGAAAAAATACCGGATGCACTGTTCTGGGAAACGGCGCAGCATGCCAAATCTCGCATGCTCGCCGGCGTGAACGAGCGCCTGCGCCTCGAGTACGCGCGCAAGGGCTTAAGTCCCGCGCAACTGCGGCACGTGACCCGGCTGCTGGACCCGGATCGGCCCGATGTGCTGACGCTCGGCTTTGCGCGCCGCTTCGCGACCTACAAGCGCGCCGCGCTGCTGTTGCGCGATCGCGCGCGGCTGAAACAGCTGATCGACGGCACGGAACGGCCGGTGCTGTTCCTGTTTGCCGGCAAGGCGCACCCGGCCGACCAGCCTGGCCAGCAGGTGCTGCGCGAGATCAAGCAGCTGATGCTGTCGCCGGAATTTGCCGGCCACGTGGTGTTTCTCGAAGACTACGACTTACAGCTCGCGCGCTGGCTGGTGTCGGGTGTCGATGTGTGGCTGAACAATCCGATCGCGCCGCTGGAAGCAAGCGGTACCTCGGGCATCAAGGCGGCGATCAACGGCCGCTTAAACGTCAGCGTGCTCGACGGCTGGTGGGCCGAGGCCTTCGACGGCACGAACGGCTGGGGCATCCCGCCGGCGCAGACCCAGGACGGCGAGCGCCGCGATGCCTTCGATGCCGAGTCGATGCTCGATGCGCTGGAGGAAGAAGTGGTGCCGCTTTACTACGCGCGCAACGCCGAAGGCTTTTCGCCCGAATGGGTGCGGCGCTGCAAGCGGGCCATGATGACTGTGATCCCGCAATTTTCCATGGGGCGCGTCGTCACCGACTATGCGCGCGGCATTTATCTGCCGGCTGCGGCGCAGCACGCAGCCGTGGCCGACCAGAATGACGCCGGTGCGCGCGCGCTGGCGCAGTGGAAGCACCGCGTCCGCCAGGCCTGGGGCGGTGTTGGCCTGCGGCGCCTGTCGGCGGTGCCGCGCGAGCTGCAGCGCGACGCGCGCCTGCGGATGAGAGTGGCCGTCGCATTGAACGGCATGGCGCCGGACGATGTGAAAGTGGAATTCTCGGCGGTGCGGCTGCTGCCGGAGGAGCACCGGCAACTGCCGGCGCTGGCTTCGTTCCGGGGCGCCGCCGAAGCGTGTCGCTGGAGCGACGTACTGCGGCCCACCGGTGAGACTGACAGCGACGGCTCGCACGTATTTGAGCTGGATGCGTCGCCGCCGGCATCGGGTCAGTTTTCGCTGCAGCTCCGTGTGCGCCCGGACCATCCGCTGCTCGCGCATCCGCTGGAACTAGGACTGGTAAAGCGGCTGTAAGAATAATGCCGCCGCGGCTTAAGCCGGCGCGAGCACCAGCGCACCGAGCGGCGGCAGCGTGAGCTCCACCGAATTCGGTTGCCCGGCCCAGGGCTGCGCGCGCGATTCAATGGGCAGCGCGTTGCCAAGGTTGCTGCCGCCGTAAAAAGCCGAGTCTGAGTTGAACAGTTCGCGGTAGCGGCCGGCGTGCGGCACGCCGAGCCGGTAGCCACTGCGCGGCACCGGCGTGAAATTCAGTGCCACGACCAGGTGCTGCTCATCGGCGCTGCGCAGGTAACTCAGCACCGAGCCGGCCGCATCATTGCAATCGAGCCACTGAAACCCCCGCGGCTCGAACTCATAGCGGTGCAGGGCCGGGGAGCCCACGTACAGGCGGTTGAGGTCCGCGACCGCGTGCTGCACGCCGGCGTGCTCAGCCGACTGCAGCAGCCACCAGGGGAGCGCGGCACGGAAATTCCACTCCCAGGGGTGGGCGAGTTCCCCGCCCATGAATAGCAGCTTCTTGCCGGGATAAGTCCACATGTAGGCGTAAAGGAGCCGCAAATTGGCGAGCTGCTGCCAGCGATCGCCGGGCATCTTGCCAAGGAGCGAATGCTTGAGGTGCACGACTTCATCGTGCGACAGCGGCAGGATGAAGTTCTCGCTGTAGGCGTACATCATCCCGAAGGTCATCTTGTTATGGTGGTAACGCCGGTAGAGCGGATCCTCGCGAAAATAATCGAGCGTGTCGTGCATCCAGCCCATGTTCCATTTCATGCTGAAGCCGAGGCCCCCGGCGTCAGTCGGGCGGCTGACCATCGCCCAGTCGGTCGATTCCTCGGCCATGATCAGCGTGCCCGGGTAGCGCCCGTGGGTGGTGGCGTTCAGCGCGCGCAGGAACTCGATGGCCTCGAGGTTGTGCCGGCCGCCGTAGCGGTTGGGGACGAAATCCTGCTGGCGCCCGAAGTCGAGGTAGAGCATCGAGGCCACCGCGTCGACGCGCAGCCCGTCGAAGTGAAACTCCTCCAGCCAGAAGCACGCGCTCGACAGCAGGAAGGCGCGCACTTCGTGTCGCTCGTAGTTGAAGATCAGCGTGCCCCAGTCGCGGTGCTCGGCCTTGCGCGGATCGTGGTACTCATAAAGCGCTGTGCCGTCGAAATTGGCGAGCCCGTGCGCATCGCGCGGAAAATGCGCCGGGACCCAGTCGAGCAGCACGCCGATGCCGTGCTGATGGCACTGATCGATGAAGCCACGCAGTTCATCGGGCGAGCCGAAGCGACTGGTGGGCGCGAAATAGCCGGTCGTCTGGTAGCCCCAGGAATCATCGAGCGGGTGCTCGGTGATCGGCAGCAGTTCGATGTGCGTGAATCCCATGTCCCGCACATAGGGAATCAGCTCAGCGGCCAGTTCCCGATACGAGTAGAAGCGCCCGTCCTCGTGCTGGCGCCACGATCCGGCGTGCACCTCATAAATGCAAAGCGGCGCGTGCAGCCAGTCGCCGGCGGCGCGCCGCGCGAGCCACGCTCCATCGCCCCACTCATAGCGAGACCGCTCAGTGATCGAAGCCGTCGCCGGCCGCAGCTCGGTGGCGCGGGCGTACGGGTCGCTTTTGAGCGTGAGCGCGCCGCCGCGTGCGCGAATCTCAAACTTGTAGGCGCTGCCTGCGCCGACTCCGGGCACGAACAGCTCCCACACGCCCCCGGCACCCAGCCGGCGTAGCGGCAGCCGGCGGCCATCCCAGGCACAGAACGGCCCGACCACGCTGACCCGCTCGGCGTTTGGCGCCCACACCGCAAAGCGCGTGCCGTCGATGCCTGCAACCTGCATCG
>DASWBL010000181.1:0-5507 GCA_036390615.1 Steroidobacteraceae bacterium
AACCGCGTTCACAGCTTCGAAGAGAACGACATCGACCTCATGCGCCGGCGGCGCGAGATGCAGTGGGCCGCGCGCATCAACGCCGCGCTCGAGGAAGGGCGCTTCGAGCTCTTCAGGATGCCGATCCAGCCGCTGCAAAAACAGATCGTCGGCGCCCACTATGAATTGCTGCTGCGCATGCGCGATGAAAACGGACGTATCGTCGCACCCGACAATTTCATTGCCGCCGCCGAGCGCTACGGCATCACGCCGAGCATCGACCGGTGGGTGCTCGAGAATGCTCTGCGCTGGCTGGTCTCGGAGGCTGACGAACGCGAGCGGCTGGCGATGTGCTCGATCAATCTTTCGGGCCAAAGCTTAGGCGATGACAAGTTCCTGCCGTTTGTGATTGACCAGTTCCAGAAAAGCGGGCTGGATGCGACCAAGATCTGCTTTGAAATCACTGAAACGGCCGCCGTCGCCAGCTTCTCGCAGGCCAACCGCTTCATCCAGGCGCTCAAGGAGCTGGGCTGCAAATTTGCGCTCGATGACTTTGGCACCGGCCTGTCATCGTTCGGTTACCTGAAGCACTTCCCGGTCGATTACCTGAAAATCGACGGCAGCTTCGTGCGCGAAATCCTGCACGACCCGATTGATCGGGAAATGGTCCGCTCGATCAACGAGATTGGTCACCTAACCGGCAAGCAGACGATAGCCGAGTTTGCCGAGAACGCCGAGATCATCCAGATGCTGACCGACATCGGCGTCGATTTTGCGCAGGGCTACGGCATCGCCCAGCCTTCGCGCGTGCTCAAGGCTGTCAATAGCTGAGCGCAACTTGCAGTTGCGGGCAGGATCTCGCAAGGCCCATCGGCCGAGCCCGATCCGTAAAAAAACTCTCGCGAACCCGATCGCCGAAATTCGCTTCGAGCGTTCTATATCCTGCGGACAATTACGGGTCAAGCGGCGCCAGCGCGGTCGATTCGGTTGCTGCCCTGGCCGCAGCGGTGGGCGTTGGCACGGGCTTGGCCGGTGGCGCGGCCACATCCGCTGTCGCCGCAGGCACCAGCACCGGTGCGGTCGCAGGTTGCACCGCGGCTACGGGTTCGGTCGTAACTGCAAGTGCGGCTGCCGGCACGGCAGCCACGGGCGCCGCAGCGGCGGGTGGAGCGCTGCTCTCAGTCGAGGTCTCTACGTGCAACGCCGCAGCGCCAGTTGCCGGTAGCGCCGACACCGTCACGGCCGGCGGCGACGTCGCCGCAGCCACTGCCGCGGCGCGCAAGTTTTTGTCTATCGCCGCAAAAAAATCCTTGTAGAACCCCGCCGTGTCGATGTTGCCTTCTTTGGTCACTACCGTCTGGTAGTTCCTGCCGGTCGGTATTGGCACCAGTCCGAGCAGATGGAAATATTTCTCGCTGTCCTTGTGCAAGATGGTCTGTTGGCTCGCCGCCATCGTGATCGTCGTTGACTTACCGGAGGATTCACCGGTTACATCCACTGTGGCGGTAATCAAGTAGGCGTACTTTGGTTTTTGGGGGTCCTGAAGACTGCGCACCGCTTTGATGAGTCCGGTGGCGACATCGACTTGCTCGATCGTGAAGCCTTGCTGAACCAGCGTAATTTTTGCCGTACGAAAGGTCTGGTCCGACGAGGCACCGAACACTTGGGAATTGCCTGACAGCGCCGATTTCTCCGAGAACGCCTTGTCATAGCCGGTCTGTGTGCCGCAGCTCGCCAGCGTGACTATTCCAATAACGGCAAACAATCGCATCAGCTCAGCTCGCATAAATGCTCTCCCTAGTGAATCAGTATCCGTGCGCAATGTCGCTGGTGCGAACGGCCGCTGCGCTCGGGCCATCGCAACATAATTTTAGGGTTGTCCCCTACAAAAAATGTTTTCGCACCAGGTCAGGCTCAAGGCACTTTCTGATTCTGCGGTCCGCAGGCCGCTGCGGCAGCATCAGCGGTGTCGGGCGCAAGCACCCGGCGACGATCATCTTGGAATACTGCTAGGCGAAGCACAAGTTGTTTTAGCCGCGTCCGATCAACCGGCGCGACAGGCACATGACAATAAGCCGGCACGCCGTGTTGGACGAGTATCAGGTGGGCCTGCATAATGATCGCGGGCTCGGCGACCGAGCTACCGCCGCCAAATATTGCCATCGAAGCTTCGCCGCGGCGGGTAGGGAATAAAACTTCAGCGATGCAAACGCCGGCCGGGCCAATGGCCCAGGCATGGCCGCCGGCGAATGGGCTCAAAAAAAATGGCGGCTGGCGTGGTTCGGCTAGGCGGAGAAGGGGAGCATGAGAAATAGAACTCTATCGGTGGTTGCATTGGTGATCAGCGTGGCGAGCGGCGCCGCCTCAGCCCAGCAACCCACGCCGCCACCGCCATCCGCAGACGGCGCGGCGCCTGTCGCGCACGCCCGAAAAGCGCCGCCCGCGAAATCCACCGGGCCGACGCTTGATTTTACGATGGAATATATCCAGGACAAGCTCATCAACCGCGGTCTATTGAATTACGTCGTCGCCGTGCACGCCGACGCCGCAGGCAACGATTGGTCGTACGAGTTCAGCGACAAAATGAGCGGGATCTACACCAACGTTAGCACTTGCCAGATCGGCTTTCACTGGAAACAAACGCGAAGCGGCAAGGCGGTCACGGACAAGGAAATGTTTTTTGACCTCGTCGGTTCGCCCACAATCGATGTGCTGCCAATGGAACAATACCTGGCCGAATCAACCGCGAAAGGCCCACATCCTACCTGGACCACGCAAGTGACTCCGGCGATGTTTGTGCTTCGCATCAGCAAGTCGGGCAGTCCGGATAACAACCTATTGTTTCCGGACGAGGATCTTGCCGGGCACATTGCGAAAGCGATGACCCACGCCGCTGAGCTGTGCGCGCCTGTCCAAGCAGCCGGCGCGCCGGCGGATAAAAAAGAGCCGTTTTAGATTAAGCGTCCGCTTTTGACGAGCCGTTCACCAATCAACCGGGCAACTCGTAGGGTAGCGGCAGGCTTTCGCACTCCAGCAGCGGCGCGCCAGGCGTCGGAGCGGGACTCGTGCCGGCCGACAGAGCTTTCAGCGGCGCCACCGCCAGCAACTCGCTACGGCCATCGGTGCGCGCCCACGCATCGACAATCTGCGCTTCCCGACCGTCGCTCAGGCGATAGTGCTCGCCGGCCGCCAGCTTCGCTGTGGAACGCGTGAGGAAGCGCTGCATGCGCCGCTTGACCTTGCCGCGGTAGTGCGCGCGCGCGATCACTTCCTGCCCCGTGTAGCAACCCTTGGTGAAGGAGATCGCCCCGACGCAATCGAGGTTCAGCATCTGCGCGACGAATTGACCGCTGATGGCGCGGCCGACGGTCGGGAAACCGGCGGCGAGCAGCGCGGCGTGCCAGCGCTCGGCAGATAACAGCGCAGCCGGCGGCACAGCGTTCGCCGGCTGCAGCAGCAGCCAGCGCGCGGCCGTGCCGTCGCGGTAGATGAGCGTGCCGGTCGGTGCCGCTGGTGCCGCCGGCGCGCCGGGCAGCTCCGGCAGCAGGCCAAGCACGGCGACATGGTCGGATGCGTCGGTGATGGTGACTTTCGCGCGCAGCACGTAGCGGCGTAGGTTTTCGGCCACGGAGACCGCCAGCTCGCGTTCCAGCACGGCGACGATGCGCTCGCTTCCCGCGAGGCCCACGCGCAGCAGCGCGAGCACGCGCCCGTGCGGATTGTGCCAGCCCGCCGGCAGCAGTTGCGCGCCGCCGAGTTGAGCGGTATCACACGACAGCTGGCCCTGCAGGAACGAGCTTGCGTCAGGCCCGTCAAAATGCAGCACGCCGAGCGTAGCGAGCGGGCAGATTGTGAACCCTGTGAATTCGAGCGCCATCGTTAGATTCGCTTGCCTACGCCCTCGGTCGGGTAGTCCGTGCCATTGAATTCTGGCACACTCACTGGCCATGCTCGAATCGCCCGCGACCGTCCCGCCCGTCCCCAGCGCAGATCCCGCAGAGCTTGCCAAACCGGCGCCAGGTGCGCGCCCGGCAAGCCCGCCCCCCGACGAGTTCGGCGGCCCGCAGGGTCCCGAGCCGACGCGGTACGGCGATTGGGAACGGGCTGGCCGCTGCATCGATTTCTGAGTTCATCGGATCCGGTTCAAGGAGCGTTCATGCGCGCCCGCCCGCTGTCGCCGCATCTGTCGGTTTACCGCTTCATGCACACGATGGCGCTGTCGATCCTGCACCGAATCACGGGCCTGTACATGGCGTTAGGGCTCCTGCTGCTGGTCGCCTGGCTGATGGCCGCGGCGCAAGGCGAGGACAGCTACGAGCTGTTCGTCGCGCGGTGGTCAGGCGGATTAGTCCGGCTGCTGTTGATGGGCTGGCTCGCCGCCTTCACTTATCACTTCATGAATGGCATCCGGCACCTGTTTTGGGATGCCGGGATCGCGATAGAGCGAGTGCCGTCGCGGCGCAGCGCGTGGCTCGTCATCGCGGCGACGGTCATCGCGCTGGCTTTAAGCGGCTACCTGCTGTTCTGTCCGGTGGCGGGCGCGCCATGAGTCTTCGCGCGCCGCTGGCACGGGTTCTGGGTTACGGATCGACGCAGGATGGCGTGCATCACTGGCGTGCGCAGCGCCTGACCGCCTACGCGCTGGTGCCGCTGACCGTCTGGCTGATGATCGCGCTGATCCGCGTACCGCTCGGCGACTATGCGGCGGTGACCGCCTGGATCGCGGGCGGCTGGAACCCGGTGCTGCTGTGCCTCGCGGTGCTCGCGATGAGCTGGCACTCGCAGCTTGGCGTGCAGGTCGTGATCGAGGATTACGTGCATAACGCCGCCGCCAAGGGCACGTTGTTGCTGCTGTCGAAGTTTGGGCACGTGCTGCTCGCCGCGGCGGGCGTGTTCGCGATTCTCAGGGTCGCATTCGGGGCCGCGACGTGAGCGCCGGCGCGTTCATCGATCACAGCTACGATGTGATCGTGGTCGGCGCGGGTGGCGCGGGCCTGCGCGCGACGCTCGGGCTCGCCGAGAGCGGCCTTTCGACCGCCTGCATCAGCAAGCTCTTCCCCACCCGCAGTCATACCGTGGCCGCACAGGGCGGCATCAGCGCCGCGCTCGGCAACATGGGCGAGGACGACTGGCGCTGGCACATGTACGACACGGTGAAAGGCTCGGACTGGCTCGGGGATCAGGACGCGATCGAGCTCATGTGCAAGGAGGCGCCGGCGGCGGTGATCGAGCTCGAGCACTACGGCGTGCCCTTCTCGCGCACCGAAGCGGGACTCATCTATCAGCGTCCGTTCGGCGGGATGACCACCCACTTCGGCAAGGGCATCGCGCAGCGCACCTGTGCCGCCGCCGACCGCACCGGACACGCGATGCTGCACACCCTCTATCAGCAGTCGATCCGGCACGCGGCGACCTTCTTCGTCGAGTACTTCGCGATCGACCTGATCATGCAGGACGGAGACTGCCGCGGCGTGGTCGCGCTCGACCTGGCCGATGGCAAAGTGCACCGCTTTCGCGCGCAGACGACG
>DASWBL010000182.1:0-2425 GCA_036390615.1 Steroidobacteraceae bacterium
GATCGGGATCGGCTGCGCAAACATGCCGGCCGCCGTACTGCCGTAGATCCCGCTGCTGTCGCGCACCGCCGGCAGCAGCGTGGGCGGCACGCGAAACAGTCGCAGCAGCTCCTCATCCCATTGCTGACGATGGATATCGAACAGCAGCGTGCGCGAGGCATTGGTGGCATCGGTGGCGTGAACCTTGCCGGCCGTAAGGCGCCACAGCAGGAAGCTGTCGATCGTGCCAAAGGCCAGCTCACCGCGCTCGGCCCGTTCGCGCGCCCCGGGCACGTGGTCCAGTATCCACGCCACCTTGGTCGCCGAAAAATACGGATCCAGCAACAGACCCGTGCGCGCCTGCACCAGCTCTTCGGCGCCGTCGCGCTTGAGTTGGGCGCAATTATCGGCGGTGCGCCGATCCTGCCAGACAATGGCCCGGTAAATCGGTATGCCGCTTTCGCGCTCCCATACCACGGTAGTCTCGCGCTGGTTCGTGATACCGATGGCGGCAATCCCCGTGGGACCCGCGCCGCTCTGACTGATCGCCGCCTGAGCGGTCGCCAGCGCATCGCGCCAGATTTCTTCAGCGTCATGCTCGACCCAGCCGGAGGCCGGATAGTGCTGCTTGAACTCGCGCTGCGCGACGCCGAGCGGCCGCGCGTTTTCGTCGAACACGATGCAGCGGGTTGAAGTCGTGCCTTGATCAATGGCCAGTACGCACCGGGCTCGATTCATGTTGCGCGCTCCAATTTGACCTGGCGCCGCTCGCGGCTGGCCGTGGATCGCTCTTAAATTGATACGGCGCCGCGCAAGGATAGTATATTTTCGGCTGTCGGCACGGCCTTAAGGAATCAACATGCGGGATTGGCGATCTTGGCAGCGTCATTCGTGTGCTCTCGGCTCAGCGGTGGTGTTGCTGATGGCCTTATTGCCGCTCAGCACCGCGAGGCCTGCTCTGGCGGCGATGCCCAGAATCGGGCATGTGTTTATCCTGATGCTGGAGAACGAAGGCTATGAACGCACTTTTGGACCGAAATCCCGGGCAATGTATCTGACGCACCTCGCGGCGCGCGGCGCCCTGTTGAAGAACTATTACGCCACCAGTCATTTCAGTCTGGGCAATTACATCACTCTGATCAGCGGCCAGGCAGCGAACGCGGCCACTGATAACGATTGCCCGCGCTACGAGGAGTTTATTCAGTCCGGCACGGCCCCGGACGGCCAGGCCATCGGCGCCGGCTGCGTCTATCCGGCCAACATTCCTACCATCGCGCAGCAACTAGAAGCCAGGCACCTGCGCTGGAAGGCCTACATGGAAGATATGGGCAACGCGCCGGATCGGGAGAGTGCGCAATGTGGCCATCCGCCGCTTGGGGCGCCGGACAATACGCAGGCAGCGCAGGCGGGCGATCAGTATGCGACGCGGCACAATCCATTTATGTATTTCCACGCCATCATTGACTCACCCTCTTGCGGTGAGCACGTCGTCAACATGTCCGCACTGGAGCCAGATCTGAAATCGCTCGTTGCGACGCCGAGCTACGTTTTCATTACACCCAACCTGTGCCACGACGGGCACGACGGTGGCAACATGGGCCGTTGCGTCAATGGCGAACCCGGCGGGCTGGAGTCAGCCGACCAGTTTCTGCGCCAGGTGGTGCCGCGCATTCTCGCCTCGCCGGCTTTCAGGCTTGATGGCTTGCTGATCATCACGTTCGATGAGGCGGATCTTGAATATGATTTCGATTCCGCCACGCGCACGGTGCATATAAACAGCGGCGATGCCGCTGCGTGCTGCAACGAACCTCCGGGACCCAACATTCCGGCGTACCAGCCGCTGCGAACTGGCGGATCTGCAGGTATCAATGGTCCGGGCCTGATCGGACCTGGCGGCGGGCGGATCGGTGCTGTACTGCTCTCGCCCTACATACGACCCGGTACCCTATCAAGCGTGCCCTACAATCATTATTCGCTGCTGCGAAGCGTCGAGGATATTTATTCGCTGACTTACCTGGGATACGCCGATCAACCTGAACTCAAGAGTTTTGGTCCCGACGTGTTTGCGCGCCCGCAACGCGCCCGCGGCGGCTGTTCCGCAAGCGCGGACTGGCCGTCGGCAGGTCTCAGCGCGGCGCCGCCCCCGAACTGCGACGCGAACCACACCGGTGCCCCGCCAGCCAATTGAGCAGCGGATGAACTGGAGCTGCTGTTGCCTCATACCAACAGAGCGGTCGGCCATTTTTTGCAGGGTATCGGCTCGCGGTTTCAGGAGCCCTAGCGGCAAGCACCAAAACTGCGTCGGGCGGGGACTCCGATTGACCATAGCGGGAGCTTGAAAACCCCGGTCACAACGGATCGAATTACGGGCGTTTTATCTTTCTTTATTAATATCTTATGGACTATTCCTATAAATTTTCTATTGATGTTGTGTCGCCTGCATTCA
>DASWBL010000183.1:0-9720 GCA_036390615.1 Steroidobacteraceae bacterium
CCAGATGTTGTTTCAGCAGCCTCTTGCTCAGTCGGATCGCTTCCGCAGGCAGCTGCGCCAGGGCCCGAGCCTTGCCGCGCGCCATGGCGAGCAGCTGCTCGGTCTCAGTGATCTCATTGACCAGCCCGAGTTCCCGGGCGCGCTGGGCGTCGAACATCTCGCCCTGTAGAAGCAGCGCAGCGGCCTGATGATAGCCGGTCAGCCTCGGCAGCAGCAGGCTTGACCCGAATTCCGGGCACAGTCCAAGGCGAGTAAATGGCATGGCAAATTGCGCCGAGCCGCTGGCGTATACCAGGTCGCAATGCAGCAGCATGGTCGTGCCAATCCCAATAGCGTGGCCGCTGACCGCGGCCAGTACCGGTTTGCGGGCGGTGCTGAGCGCTTGCATGAAACGACGCACCGGCGCGAGCAACGTCCGCGGGTCGACGTCCAAAGCCCTCAGAAAATCCTGGATGTCGTTGCCGGATGTGAAAAAGCCACTTTGACCGGTCAGCAGCAGCACACGGACCTTGGCGTCCGTTTCTGCCTGCTCAATGGCTTCGGCCAGGGCAGCGTACATCGACGTATTCAGGGCGTTTTTGGTCTCCGGTCGGCGAATCTCGATTTCACAGACGGCATCGGAGCCATGGACATGAATGTGCGGATCCATTGATCAATCCTTTTGATTGTCGAGTCGGATCGGGCCAATTCTGGCCCACTGGCAAAGCATGTTACTCCGGGATCGTCACAGGTATAGTCGCCTTGGCGCAGCAGCAGCCCCTTACGGGAAGGGCGCAAATTGCCGATCCATATTCTGACCACCGGCGGCACGATTGATAAGGTGTATTTCGACGCCAAGGGCGGCTACGAAGTAGGCGCGCCCATGGTGCGTGAAATCCTGACCAAAGCCAGAGTCAAGGCCGACGTGGTGATCGCCGAGTTGCTGCGCAAGGATTCCCTGGAAATGACCGACGTGGACCGCGCGGCAATTCGTACTGCCGTGCTGGCCTCCGGCGCAACTCAGGTCATAGTCACCCACGGTACCGACACGATGGTGGAAACCGCGAAAGGATTGCGCGGCATCGCCGGCAAGACCATCGTGCTCACCGGGGCCCTGCAGCCGGCACGCTTCTCAGATAGTGATGCACCGTTCAATCTTGGAATGGCACTGGGTGCCGTTCAGGTGCTGCCGGAGGGCGTATATATTGCGGCGAACGGGCGCGTTTTCCCGGCCGATCGGGTGCGCAAGAATCCTGAGTTGAATTGTTTTGAGTCGCTTTGAGCGCTGCGATGCCGGGTTGCTCAACCGTGTCGGTGCTTTAGTGTCATGGCCTCACGGGCCAGCTGTTCGATGACTGCCCACTGGCCGCGCTTAACGGCATCGGTCGGACACACCCAGGAGCCGCCGACGCACGCGACGTTGGCAAGCTGCAAATAATTCGGCGCGCTTTCGCGGGTAATGCCGCCGGTCGGGCAAAACAGGACATCAGGAAAAGGCCCGGCAAACGCGCGCAGCATCGCGATTCCCCCGGCGGGCTCGGCAGGAAAAAACTTCAGCGCATCAAAGCCGGCGGCTCTTGCCGCAATGAGTTCGCTTGCGGTCATGATGCCCGGCAAAACTGGAAACGGTGCGCTGCGCGCGGAGTTGACCAATTCGGCGGTCAAACCAGGAGTGACCCCGAACTGGGCGCCGGCTTCGTCGGCCCGTCGAAAATCCTCAGGGCGTGTCAGCGTTCCGGCGCCGACGATCGCCTGCGGAACCGCGCTGCGCATTGCGCTGATGGCCTGCAGCGCCTCCGGTGTGCGCAGCGTGACCTCGAGCACCATCAGGCCGCCGGCGGCCAGCGCCTGGGCCAGCGGCGCGGCGTCCGCAAGTCGCTCAATGGTCAGTACCGGGACGACGGGCACGAGCGCCATGATTTCACGAACAGTTTTCATCGGGATTGAATATCCGGTTGCTGGCAGGGCCGTTAACGATTAAAGACCCAGACTGCCGATGCCGCCACCTTGTTCGGCGCCAGCCGCGTTGGCGCGAAACAGGTGAAACAGCTCGCGGCCAAAACCAAATCGGCTTGTAGCATCCAGTTGCGGCACGCTTGGCCGCCCGGCCCAGATCTCGGGCGCCACTTGCGCCTCGAGCGTCCCGCGAGCGCAATCGATCCGGACAAGGTCGCCGTCGCGCAGACGCCCGATGGGTCCGTCGTCGACGTACTCGGGAGTCAGGTGAATGGCAGCCGGCACGTTGCCGGATGCCCCTGACATACGCCCGTCGGTCACCAGCGCGACGTGGAAGCCGCGGCTTTGCAGCGACGACAAAGCCGGCGTAAGCCCGTGCAGCTCGGGCATGCCATTGGCGCGCGGCCCCTGACCCCGCAGTACGACGACCACGTCGCGGTCGAGGGCCCCGCTCTTGAACGCGGTGAGTACCGCTTCCTGCGAATCAAAGACCCTGGCCGGCGCCGCCACGTCGCGATGCTCGGGCTTGATGGCCGAAACTTTGATCACCGCGCGGCCGAGATTGCCGCGCAGCAGTTTCAGGCCGCCGTCGGCGCTGAACGGATTGTTCACCGGACGTAGCACGTCCAGATCGCCGCTCTGCGCTGCGCCGGGCCGCCAGCGCAGCGAGCCGTTATCGAGCCACGGCTCTTCAGTGTAAGCGACCAGGCCATCACCCACGACCGTGCGCGCGTCGGCGTGCAGCAGGCCGCTGCCGAGCAGCTCGCGGATCACGAAGGCCATGCCACCGGCGGCGTGGAAATGATTAATGTCGGCCGAACCATTCGGATAGATGCGCGCGATCATCGGCACGACCTGCGAGAGGCTGGCAAAATCATCCCAGTCGATCTGGATACCGGCAGCGCGCGCCATGGCAATCAGGTGGATGGTGTGATTGGTCGATCCGCCGGTTGCGAGCAAACCCACAATGGCATTGACGATCGAACGCTCATCGATCATGGGGCCGAGCGGCCGGAAATCATTGCCAAGGGAGGTCAGTTTCGCGACCCGTTGTGCTGCGGCGGCCGTCAGGGCTTCGCGCAGCGTCGAGTGCGGATGGACGAAGGCGCTGCCTGGCATGTGCAGGCCCATGACCTCCATCAGCATCTGATTGCTGTTGGCGGTGCCGTAGAAAGTGCAAGTGCCGGCGCCGTGATAGCTCTGCGATTCGGATTCCAGCAGAGCGTCGCGCCCGAGTTTGCCCTCGGCGTAAAGCTGGCGCACCTGCGCCTTGTTTTTATTAGGCGCGCCGGTTGTCATAGGACCGGCGGGCACAAATATGGTCGGCAGCTGGCCAAAACTAAGCGCGCCGATCAGCAATCCCGGAACGATCTTGTCGCAGACGCCGAGGCAAAGCGTGCCATCGAACATACCGTGCGTCAGCGCCAGGGCCGTCGACATCGCAATGACGTCTCGACTGAACAGCGACAGCTCCATCCCGGGCTGGCCCTGCGTGACACCATCGCACATGGCCGGCACGCCGCCAGCCACTTGTGCCGTCGCGCCCGCCTCGCGGGCGGCAGTGCGGATTACGGCCGGATACCGCTCAAAGGGTTGGTGGGCCGACAGCATGTCGTTGTAGGCGGTGACGATGGCCACGTTCGGCCAGCGCAGTTCCTTGAGCGCCTGTTTGTCCGCCGGTACTGATGCGGCGGCGGCGTGCGCCAGGTTCGTGCAGTGCAGCCCGGAGCGAGCGCTGCGCTGTCCTGCGGCCTCATGCATTCGCATCAGGTAAGCGGTCCGGGTGGCTAGGCTGCGTTCCCGTATTCGCTCGGTAACGCGGCCAACCTGATTCAGAAGTGGCACGGTCGGTGAATTCACGGGTAGTAGTAAAACTCCATTCAGAATATTTGGCAAGTCTGGAGCAGTCAGTTTATATAAAATTATAACTAATTGTATTTAAAAGGAATAAATTTCAGTGGTCTGATCGATGATTCTTAAAGTAGTATTGCTACATCATATTGCGGCGGCAGTTAGCGCGCCCGACATGTTGCGAGGTATGCGGTGCAGAGGCTCGAGCCATTCGAGATGGTGCTGTTCGGAGGAACCGGCGATCTGGCCATGCGCAAGCTGATGCCCGCGTTGTTTCGCCGCTTCATCGCCGGGCAGTTTGATGCCAGCGCGCGGATCCTGGGGGTGGCCAGCAGTACGCTGAGTCGTGAGCAATATGTGGCGCGGGTCGAGGAACAATGCCGACGCCACCTGGACACTGCCGAATTTTCGATTGAACAGTGGACCGCCTTCGCCGCTTGCCTCGATTACCAAATAGTCGACGCGACGCGGAGCACCGATTTCGACCAGCTGCGCGGCAAGCTCAGCGCCGATCCCGACCGGGTGCGGGTGTGGTACCTGTCGACCTCGCCGAGCCTCTACGGGGCTATCAGCGCCGGTATGGCGGCCACCGGAGTCGTGACCCCCGAATCCCGGGTGGTGATGGAAAAGCCGCTGGGGCAGGACCAGCGCTCGGCGGAAGCGATCAATCGCCAGATCGGCGCGCTGTTCAGCGAGTCGCAGATTTACCGGATTGATCATTACCTCGGCAAGGAGACCGTACAGAACCTGCTGGCGCTGCGCTTTGGCAATACCTTGTTCGAGCCGCTTTGGAAGCGCGGCCGGATCCGGCACGTGCAGATTACGGTGGCAGAAGAACTCGGCGTGGAAGGCCGGGCCAGTTTTTATGATGAAATCGGCGCACTGCGGGACATGGTCCAAAGCCACCTGCTGCAGCTCGTGTGCATTCTCGCGATGGAGCCGCCCTCAAGCGCCGCAGCCGATGCAGTGCGCGATGAAAAGCTCAAGGTACTGCGAGCGCTGCGGCCGATCGATGCCGGGAACGTGGCGATGAAGACCGTACGCGGACAGTACCGGGCCGGAACGGTTGCCGGCGAGCACGTGGTCGGCTACGCCGATGAACCTGGGGTGGCGCCCGGCAGCACTACCGAAACCTTCGTGGCGCTCAAGGCCGAAATCGACACCTGGCGCTGGGCCGGCGTGCCGTTTTACCTGCGCACGGGCAAGCGGCTGCAGCAGCGTGTATCGGAAATCGCTATTACTTTTGAGGATGTGCCGCACGCGATCTTCGACACGCGGACCGGTAATGCACCCAACCAGCTGGTGATCCAGCTGCAGCCCGACGAGAGCATCACGCTGACGATCATGGCCAAGACCCCTGGGGACACGATGCGCCTGCGGCCCGTGGATCTGGCACTTGACCTAGGGGGCAGCTTTAAGGAGCGCCGGCTCGACGCCTACGAACGGCTGCTGATGGACGTGGTCAAGGGCAATTTGACCCTTTTCATGCGTCGCGACGAGCTTGATGCCGCGTGGCGCTGGATCGATCCGATTCGGGCGGGCTGGGATCAGATCGACGATCCACCCAAGCAATACACCGCCGGCAGTTCGGGGCCGGCCGCCGCCAGCGCGTTGATCGGCCGCGACGGCTTTGCGTGGCGCGATGACGCCTGATCAGGCGTCAATAGGCGCCGAGCCTGCCGCGCAGCTGACCCTGTTGCGCTTCCCGGACGCTGCCAGTCAGGCAGCGGCGGTCGCCGAGGAGCTCGCCGCTACCCTGCGCCGGGGTATAGCCGAACGCGGCAGCGCGAGCCTCGTGCTGTCCGGTGGCCGCACGCCGGAGCAGATGCTGGCGGTGCTGTCGACCCGTCCGCTGCCGTGGGCGCAAGTGCAGATCACTCTGGCCGATGAGCGATACGTGGCGGTCTCCGATCCGGCCAGCAACGAGCATCTGATCCGTACGCGATTGTTGCGCGACGCCGCCGGAGCGGCGCGGTTTTACGGATTAATGGGCCCGGCCAAGGATCCGTCGGCGGCCGCGACAGCGGCCTGGAAGCGGCTTGCGGACATACCGCGTCCGTTCGATGTTGTAATGCTCGGCATGGGCGACGATGGCCATTTCGCGTCGCTGATGCCCGGCAGCGCCGATTTACGCGCGGCGCTGACTGAGGAGGCGGCACCGGCCTGCCTCGCTACGCATCCGCCGCTCGCCCCGTTCGAACGGCTGAGTCTGAATCTGCCGGCGTTGCTGCAATCCCGCAGTGTGCACCTGCAGATCAATGGTGCTGCCAAATGGGCACTTTACCAACGGGCGCTGGCACCGGGTGATCGCGAGGAGTTACCGATCAGAGCAGTTTTGCGCCAGTCGCGTGTTCCGGTAGTGGTTTACTGGAGCCCCTAGGCAATCCGACCATGACTCAGAATCCCGTCCCTTTGCAGCCTGCTGTCCCCGCCAACGGCTGGCTGCGTTACCTCGATGAGTCGCGCGCCCGCTTGCCGGCCGCGGAGCGGCGCGTGGCCGAACTGATCGTCGCGCGCCCGCACGAGGTCCTCGGCTTGCCGCTTGCAACCATGGCCGCCTTTGCCAAGGTCAGCGAACCGACCGTCATCCGCTGCTGCCGCTCGCTTGGTTGCAGCGGTTTCACCGATTTCAAATTGCGCCTGGCGCATAGTCTCGCCAGCGGTCATTCGTTCGTGCACGCCGATGTACGACCGGAGGACTCGGTAGCGGAGATGACTGCCAAGGTCTTCAACAAGGCGGCCAGCACGTTGTTGCAAGTTCGCGGGCAGCTGGATCCGGCGCGGTTGGAGCGTGCGATCGGCTTGCTCGCCGCGGCGCGCCGAGTCGAGTTCTATGGTTTGGGAAGCTCCGGCATTGTCGCGGCCGATGCCCAGCACAAATTCTTCCGGCTCGGTTTGCCGGCCGCGGCCTATTCGGATGCACACGTCCATGGCATGGCGGCGACCATGCTCAAGCCGGGCGATGTTGTCGTCGCCTTCTCGGCCAGCGGCCGCACCACTGACCTGCTATCGAGCGTCGATCTGGCTCGCGAGTCCGGCGCTGACGTCATTGGCATTACCGCTCTGGGCGCGCCGCTCGCCGCCCGTTGCACGGTGGCAATTGAAGTAGTGGTCGATGAGGATACCGACATCTACACGCCAATGACCACGCGACTGGTGCAGCTCGCGATTGTCGACGTGCTGGCCGTCGGCGTCGCGTTGCGCCAGGGCCCGCAATTGTTGGCAAGGCTGCAACGGGCCAAACAAAGCCTGCACAACAAGCGCGTACGGGGATTCGAATAACAGGTGACGTTGGTCGCGCCAGGCGCGCGGACGATTCAGGCGCGCAAGCGATAACCCACGCTGGGAATCGTCTCGATCCAGCGCGGCTGCTCCGGATCATCATCGATTTTCTGGCGTAACCGGTGCACGAGTTGCTTGAGCAATTGGCGGTCCCCGCCGCCCCGATGGCCCCAGATGTGCACGAGCAGCCGATCGGTTTGCACCACCTGCGTGTTGTGGGCGACCAGCAGCTGTAGCAGGCGGGCCTCGAGCGGCGTGATGCGCACCTCCCGGTCTGCGCCGATCTTGAGGCTTAACGCATCCGTATCGAGCGTCAGCTCGCCAGCGCGGGTCGGCGGCGTTTGGCCGGCGCCGGCGACTTGGGCCCGTCGCAGCAACGCCTTGACCCGTGCCAGCAGCGTACGCGGACTGAACGGCTTGGTCAGGTAATCGTCAGCGCCCAGTTCGAGCGCCCGCACCAAGTCAGCTTCCTCGCCTCGCGCTGTGAGCATCATGATTGGCAAGGCGGACTCGGCGCGCAGCGTCGCGCACAGTTCAAAACCGGAACCGCCTGGCAGGTTGATGTCGAGTATCGCCAGATCCGGGGCTTCAGCGCGATACACCGCAAGCGCGGTCCCATAGCTATTGGCCTGCACCACCGGGTAGCCCGCCTGCCGCAACGCGAAACTTACGACCGCGAGCATGTCACTATCATCGTCGACCACCAGCAGCTTCACGTCTGGCTACCCCTGGGCAACGTCACGGTAAACCGTGTTCGCTGATCAGTCGTCCGTTCCACGCGAACGCTCCCCGCGTGCCGCGCGACGATGGATTTGACAATCCACAATCCGAGTCCGAGGCCCGGCGCGTCGGGCTCAGTTCCCTCGGCCCGCCGGAAGCGCTCAAAGATAGCGTTCTGGTTTGACTCAGCCACTCCCGGACCGTGATCCTCGACCCACAACTCGATATCGCGCTCCAGGGTCTGCCCACCAATGGCAATCATCGTGCCGTCCGGCGCAAATTTGATGGCATTGGACAGCAGGTTGATCAGCACCTGGGTGAGCCGCTCGGCATCGCCCGGAACGGCATCGGGCAGCGCTTGTAGCGCAACCTGCAGCGTTAGTGAGCGCTGGGCCAGGAGCGGGGCCAGCAGGTCGCCCGCCTCGCGTACGATTTCCTGCAGGTCGATCCACTGATGGCGAATGTCCAGCTGCCCGGATTCGATCCGGACGCTCTCGAGCAGGTTATCAATCAGGCGCATCAGTCGCAGCACCCCGCGCTCCACGTTGGCGAGTAATTCGCCCTGCGCAGCAGGTCCCAGCGTACTGAGGCCATCGCGAAGCAATTCGATTGAGGCAAGTTGCGCCGCGAGCGGCGTGCGAAATTCATGCGAGATGTTGCCGAGCACGCTGTCGCGGGCGCGGCGGGCTGCCTCCAGATCGGTCTCGTCGCGGATCACCTGCACTTGTACGCCGGCCACTGGCGGGGCGCTGACGATGATTGTTGCCCGGGTCGTACCGTCGTCCCGGCCCAGTGTTTCCTGTGACGTGCCCTGCGGCGAGTTGCGTGCTGCCATGATTGGGCAGTGCTGCTCGCATGGACGCACGCCGTTTGGTGTCTGCGGATTCAACACGTCGCCGCAAAAGCGCCCCAGTATTTCGGCTTCGCTCCGCCCAAACAATCGTGCGGCCTGCGGATTGACGTAGCGGATGCGTCGATCTGCATCGACGGCGTATACACCCTCGACAATTCCGTGCAGCAGCGCTTGCGCTTCGGCTTCACGCCGGCGCAGCGATTCAGTGAGTTCGACCAGATTGCGACGCATTTCATCCATGGAGCGGGCCAGCGCACCGACTTCCGCTGGTGCCACCGGCGGCACCGCGGCCGACAAGTCCCCGCGTCCGATTCTCAGCGCCACGTCCCGCAGCGCGATCACCGGCTGGGCCAACCAGCGCCCGTACAGCAGTCCGGCCACACCCGCAACGGCTGCGACCAGGCAGGCGATGAGGATCAGCACGCGATCGAAGCGCCGCGCTATCGCGGCAAATTCCCCGCCGTTCAGGCGTGCATCCAGCAGCGCGACGATTTCGCCGCTGCCGGTTGCAACGGTCGTGCTGGCCAGATAAAGGTTCTGTGCGGGAAGTCGCGTCGTGCTCGGCTGGCCGGTGGACAATGCGATTGAATGGAGCGGTGTCAGCGCATCGTCGGGCGGCGCGCGGTAGCCGGCATAACTCGTCAATGTGAGCTCGGCCCCTACCTGTTTGCTGATGTCGGCCATAACGGCGGCAGTAGCGAGACGCAGCACAATGACGCGTGTATCGGCGGTTCCCGCGACCGGGGCGGTTGCGCCCCAAAGCGGTACCGAGCCGTTCTTCGGCGCCAGCCAAAAGCGTTCGCCCTGCTCATCAATCGCCGTATTGACCTCAGCCCACGGTACGTCGGTACCGCCGGCGAGCAGCAGGCGCTCACCGCGGCGCACAGCGCAAACATCGTTGCGCGAGCTGGCGCAATAGCGCTGCAATACCGGCGCAGCAGTGTCATCGGTACCGTCGGTCAGCAAACGCTGCAGGGTCGGTTGCTGCGCGAGGCCACGGGCGTCGGCCAACGCGTCCTCGTCGGCCCGGCGCAGCAGCTCGCGAGCCGATGTCACTGCCAGCTGCGCTTGCACTAGGG
>DASWBL010000184.1:0-2245 GCA_036390615.1 Steroidobacteraceae bacterium
GGTATGGCTGGTCGGCCTGCCGAACCGCGGATCATCCTAAATCCCTGAGTTTGCGGAATTCGGTGATTGCGTAGATCGTTGTTATCATGAGGGATGGACAAGAAGCGCGGGGATTTACCGGCACTCCCGACGGGTGAGCAACCGGTGGTAGAGCGGGTGTCGGCCGGGCCTGTGGTGGCCGACACCTTTGCGGGGCGCATTCATGTTGAATGGGACAACGGCGCGACGGTGACACCGCTCGGCCAGCTGCCGTTTTTCATCGAGTTCCTCAAGCAGGGCTCGTTGTTTGACGGGTGGGTGGCGGATTGCCCGCTGCACTACACGAGCCCGAACGCGCCCACCAAGCGCGACGTTCTCGGCACCGTGCTGCTGTCGGTTCTGGCCGGCCATTGGCGTTATGCGCACATGACGGCATTGCGCTGCGACCTGGTCAATCCGCCGCTGCTGGGGATGAATGAGGTTGTGAGCGAAGATGCTGTCCGGCGCGGCCTCGACAAGATCGACGAGGTTGCCGGCATGGCGTGGCTGCAGGGGCACCTCGATTACACCACGCGGCCGCTTCTGAGCGAGCCATGGATACTCGATATCGACACCACGGTGAAGCCGCTCTACGGCCACCAGCAAGGCGCCGTGGTGAGCTACAATCCGAACAAGCGGGGGCGGCCGTCGCACAGCTATCACAGCTACATACTGGCCAATCTGCGGCTGGTGCTGGCGGTGGAAGTTGCGCCCGGCAACCAGCATACCTCCAAGCATTCCTCGCCCCGCTTATGGGAATTGTTGGATGGCTTGGCAGCCGAACTGCGGCCCTGGCTGATCCGCGGCGATGTCGGTTTCGGCAACGAGCCGGTGATGCGCGAAGCCGAGCAGCGCCGCCAAGCTTATCTCTTCAAGCTGCGCCTGACCAAGGGGGTGAAGCGCGCGATCGAGCGGGCGATGGGCGAGCAGGACTGGCAGGATGCGGGGGCGCGCTGGCAAGGCAAGGACGGCCGATTGCGGCTCGAGGGATGGAGCCGGCATCGCCGCATCGTCATCCTGCGGCGACGCACGCAGCGCTCATTGGCACTGACCGAACGCGGCGCCGACGGTCAGTTGCGTCTCGGCTTTGCCGAGGTCGACGATGGCCGCGAGCTTTGGGAATACGCCGTTCTGGTGACCTCGCTCGACAGCGAGATCTTGTCCCTCGGCCAGCTCTATCGCGACCGCGCCGATTGCGAGAACAGCTTCGACGAGTTGAAGAACCAGTGGGGCTGGGGCGGCTTCACGACCCGCGATCTCAAGCGCTGCCGCTTGATGGCAGGCTGCGTCGCGCTGGTGTTCAACTGGTGGAACCTGTTCGTGCGCCTGGCCGACCCCAATCATCATCGCGAGGCCATCACCAGCCGGCCATTGCTGCTCCAGGCCATCGGCCGGCAGACCAGCCATGCCGGCCGCACAACCGTGACCATCACCTCGAGCCACGGCGAGCATGAGCGGGCCCGCGCCGCCCTCACCCGTATCGCCGGGTTTTTCGCGCAACTGCGAAAGACTGCGGAGCAGTTGACCGCGCTCGAACGCTGGTACCGAATTCTCACCCAGGCGCTGAAAAAATTCTTGCGCGGACGAAAACTCGTCCCGCCGCGCCAATTCCAGCCGGCGGGAGCTGCCAGTTACGGTTGAGGACGGCCCGCCACGGCCAACCTCACATACGCCAACTCACGGATTAGGTTTAACAGACCAGAAGCCTATTTCAGCGTGCTGACGTAAGCTGCGATGTCAGCGGCCTCGAAGCGTGTCAGATTCATGTCTGGCATCTTCGCGTGGGGGTCGAGAAGAAAGGTCGTAAGACCGGGTTCGCTAAAGCGCTTTGCGATTTCCTCGAAGGGCGGCGCGTCGGTATTTGCCTCGCGCTGGTCGTTGGCGACCACGTGGCATGCCGCGCACCACCGGAACGCGAGCCGCTCGCCATTTGAGGCGTCGGCGGCGAGCGCGAGCAAGGGCTGGGTTATGGCAGGGGCGAGAAATCCAAACGCCGCGCCCCGAAGCACGGCGCCACGAAGGCAGGCAGTGTCGATGATCGCGCTCATGGAAGCCTGGTCACTGTTGAAGATCAAAGCTGAAGATTAGACACGTTTGCTCACATGCAAACGCAGCGGCCCGCGGTCAGAAAGGCTGACGGCTCTTGCGGGCCAGATCGGGGGGCTTGCGCACCGGTTCGGCGGGTGTGATCAGGTCGGAGCGCATCCCGCTCGGCGTCATCACGTAC
>DASWBL010000185.1:0-12114 GCA_036390615.1 Steroidobacteraceae bacterium
AGACCTCTACGCCGGAAAAGCACCGCGTACTCCCGCAGAAAACCGCGCATAGATTTGATAATCCCTTGGCTTCTCGACGGAAACCAAATCAAACCAACTCTCATGCCTTCTCTCCCACCTGTAACTCCGCAGATTTGAAGAGCACCCCACACCCTCCAATCCCGCAGTATCCATCCGGATTCTTCGCCAGATATTGCTGGTGATAGTCCTCGGCGAAATAAAAGACCGGCGCCGTGGCGATCTCGGTTGTGATTATGGCGCGTCCAGCCCGGGTAAGTGCCTGCTGAAACACCCTCCGGCTTTGCTCCGCCGCCAACCGTTGTGCGTCGCTGAAGTAAAATATTGCTGACCGATACTGGGTTCCAATGTCGTTGCCCTGGCGCATGCCCTGGGTCGGATCGTGCGATTCCCAGAACTGCTTCAGCAGCTGTCCATAGCTGATCAACTTGGGATCGAAAACGATCAGCACAACCTCCGCATGGCCTGTTCTGCCCGTGCATACTTGTTTATAGGTCGGATCAACGGTCGTGCCGCCGGCGTAACCGACTGCCGTCACGTAGACCCCCGGCTGTTCCCAAAAAAGTTTTTCTGCGCCCCAGAAGCAACCCATCGCAAACATTGCCCGCTCCAGCCCCGCCGGGTACGGCGGATGCAGATCGCGGCCGTTGACACCGTGCTTCTCCATCGGGTTCTCCTTGCAGAATCTACCTAAGCAATACGCCACCGCATACAATAAGGTTACGTCTCGCGCCGCACCAGAGCCGCCATTAAATGGGCACTTGCCACGTACACAATCTTCAGCGGACTCCTACCCAGGAACCGCGCCCCTATGGTCTTCGGGTCAGCCTGCGCACCGGCGACCCGTTCAGCAAACTCATGGGTGCGGACTGGCACCGCACACACTGGTATCGCACCGCAGCCGAGCGGGATGCTGCGCAGCGCGAAATGGCCCGCGAGCACGAGTACTCGCGCCCGGGCGACCGACCGGCGCTCGTATTTTCCAAGGTCGAGAATCTGGCGACCAGCCGCGGCCTTTAGGCGCGGCGACGCAACTCAGAAGCTGTGACCCACGAAGAGGTAGTACGCTTCGGAGCCGTGATCGTCATAGCCGGCGGCCAGGTACACCGGGCCAATAAAGGTATCGGCGCCGAGGAAAATCGACTCGTCGTGGCGTAGGTTACTGACACTCATCTGACTGCGGGTGGACCAGACGTTGCCCCCTTCAAAGCTGACGCCCACGTAAGCCGGGACGTTCAGCACACCCTCGCCCCCGGCGCCCACGCTGCGCAGGAATATGGCACGCCCGATCGCGTACTGCGGTCCGGCAAGGGACTGCGCGACCAGCCCCGAAAGATCCAGGAAGCCCCCGAGCGGGAAATAGGTGCGCACGCTGGTGGTACTGCCGCCGATGGTGCTGCCGCCCGAAAGCCAGAGCACCGCCGTGTATTTGCCGGCCGACCAGGCCGAGCGCCAATCGAGCGTCAACTGGTCGGAACCCACGGTGGTGGCGCTGTTGCCCTCGACGTGCAGCTCGGCGGTCAGGGCCTCGCCACTATGCGGGAAATTAAAGCTGTCGAGCCGGTCAACGCTGAATCGTGCAAACGCGCCGCGCACGTTGTAATCGATCGGGGCCGCGGCAAAATCCCCTAGCCGCACCTTGATGCTGCCGCGCGAATCCAAGCCGCCAACGCGAAGCTCGCCCCAGTTGCCGAGCTCCCGGCCCATATCGAGCCCAAAATCCGTGTCACTGACCGTGAAATACCCGATTTGCTGGCCGCCTTCGATCTGCGGCAGATCGTAGGACTCGGTCTGCGCATGCGGTGCAATGAAATACCGCGCCACGTTGCTCAGCGGCTGGTAGAACTCGAACGCGAAGCGCGGATCGGCACCGATCTGCAGATCCGTGACCAGCTCCGCACCGAGCCAGTTCAATTCGGTCATCGTAAGGCGCCCGGCGGCATTAAAAGTGGCATTGCCGTTAAAGTCATTTTCAAGCGACAGGCCAAGGCTGAGGTAATTGGGTCCCCAGGACTTGCGCTGCGCGCTCATCAGCAATCCGGTTTGCTGTCGGTCGTTGATGTCCAGGCGGTAATCGAGCGACTCCAGGTAACCGCGACCGTAAAGCGTCGTGATCCGATCGTCGAGTTGGTCGGGGTCGAGGGGCTTGCCGGCCAGGTCGCCGAATAAATCCTGGATCTGGCGGGCATACCGCTGCGAATCCGGCGCTACATTAACGAACTCCACCTTCGGCAACGGCTCATTGTTTGGCTGATGCGCCGCCGCGTAGGCACGCAGCTGCGCATCGGACAGCGACAGCGCCGACAGCTGCGGTTGCGTCGCCCGTGCCGCGACTTCGCCGGCCAACACTACGCGGCTGACCACTTTGAAGTCGAGCGGGCTGACGTCCTGCAGCTCAGGGCGCACATAGATATCGTTCGCGGTCAGCGTCGCGCGCTGCAGCTCGACATTGCGATCAACCAGGATCGCAATCGCCTGGTTCGAGACGCTGGTGAGCGAGTCGAGTTTGTCGCGGCTCTGCAGCCGCGATCCGGCATCGACCACGATCAGCACGTCCACGCCCATCGAACGGGCGACATCGATCGGCAGATTATCGACCAGCCCGCCGTCCACCAGTAGTTTGCCTTCGCGCTGCACCGGCACGAATACTCCGGGCGCCGACATGCTGGCGCGCATCGCACTGGTCAGATCGCCGCTTGCCATGACCACCGTCTGGCCGCTGACGAGGTCGGTCGCGACCGCACGGAAGCGGATCGGCAACTGGTCAAAATCGGCTATTTTTTCTACCGGCAGCGTCGCCCGGCGCAGGATCTGGTTCAGCTTCTGACCCTGGATGAGTCCCTGCGGGATCAGCAGATTCCGTCCCTGCAGCCCGAGCGGCAGGTTGACCAGGAAATTCTGATCTTCCTCTTTGCGGCGAAACGCCAGCTCGCCACGTCGCGGCCGGTCGCGGAAGGCGTCTTGCCAGTCCACCGAGGAGAACAGCTGCTCGATCTGCCGGCCCGACATGCCACTGGCATACAAGCCGCCGATCACGGCGCCCATGCTGGTGCCGGCAATCGCATCGATCTTGACGTGCAGATCGTCGAGTACCTTGAGTACGCCGATATGGGCCGTGCCGCGCGCACCACCGCCGGAGAGCACCAGCCCGATGCGCGGCCGCGTTGCCTCTGGCGCGCCATCAGGCACCGGTTGCGCGCCCGCAGCGCCTGTCCAAAATATCAGAGCAAAACCGACCAGCACGCTCAAGCGCATGGGACCGCCGACCGAAGAAAGTGCTCGTCGCCATAGTAGCATGCGCCGAAGCGACTTCCGCCCGGGTCGGGGCTGCCAGTATGCTTGTATCCAATGAATCCGGTTTACATCGTCCACGTGTTGATCCAGATCCTGCTGATCGTCCACTGCATCCGCACGGGCCGTAACACGATTTGGATTCTGGTGCTGTTGTTCCTGCCGCTGGCCGGGCCGCTGGCGTACGTTGCCGTCGAAATCATCCCCGGGCTATTCGGCCACCAGGCGACCAGGCGTGCCGTCCGCGGCATGCGCCAGGCGCTCAATCCGGGTCAGCAGCTGCGGCAGCTCGAAAACGAAGCGCGGGTTACCGGTGGAGTCGCCACGCGACAGCGCTACGCGGAGGAACTGCTGCGCCAGAACCAGCCGGCGCAGGCCGTCGAAGTCTACCGGGCGGCGCTCACCGGTCTATATGAGCATGATCCGAACCTGATGCTCGGGTTGGCCGAAGCCCAGTTCGCACAGGGTCAACCGACGGCAGCGCGCGCGACGCTCGATCAGCTGATCGCATTCAATCCCGGGTTCAAGTCGGCACAGGGGCACCTGTTATTTGCCCGCGCCTTGCAGGCCGAAGGCAATACCGCCAAGGCCCTGGAGGAATTCCGGGCGCTGAGTCAGTACTACGCCGGCGCCGAGGCGCCGGTGCGGTACGCGCAGCTGCTGCGCTCGAGCGGACAGAACGAAGCTGCAAAAAAGGTGCTGACTGAATTGCTGGAGACCGCGCGGGTTGCCCCGCGCCACTACCGCCGCGCCCAGCGCGAGTGGCTCAGCACCGCCGAACAGGAGCTTGCCAATCTTTAAGACCAGTGCGCGGTGCGCACCGCGGCCGCATGGCAGTGCTCAGCGCGACAGGTGCGCTGGCGGCCGGCGGCGCCCGGCGGCCGGAACTTGCTGGGTAATGCAATGGATATTTCCGCCACCCAGCAAAATCTCGCGAGCCGGGACGCCTACCACCCGACGGCGCGGAAAAATCCGGCGCAACTGACGCAGCGCGGTGGCGTCAGTGCGCGCATCGAGCAGCGGCACGATCACGGCCCCGTTGGCGAGGTAGAAATTCACATAGCTGCCTGCCAGTCGCTGCCCGGCCCGTAGCGGGCGGATGCCGGATTGGCGAACCACACCAGCCGCTTCCCGGCGCAGCACTGTCAACGGCCCGGGAGACGGCAGCCTGTAGATGCGCAGCCGACGGCCGCGGGCGTCGCGCGCGACGCTCAACCGCTCGTAAGCATCACGGGAGACCCGGTATTGCGGATCGCGGCGATTGTCGGTCCAGGTCAGGCAGACTTCGCCAGGGCGCGCGAAGCAGGCTAGATTGTCAATGTGCCCGCCGGTCTCATCAGCAATCACACCCTCGCCCAGCCAGATCACGCAACTGACGCCCAGATAGTCTTTGAGCAGCGACTCAATGCGCCCACGCGAAAGCTGGGGATTGCGGTTGGCATTGAGCAGGCACTGCTCAGTCACGAGCAGCGTGCCCTGCCCGTCGACATGCACGGCGCCACCCTCGTTGATCATTGGCGCCCGGTAGCGGGCCAGGTGCTGCAGCTGCAGCACTCGCGCTGCAACCTGGTCATCGCGTCGCCACGATGCGTAGACACCGCCGTCGGCGCCGCCCCAGGCGTTGAACCGCCAGTCCACGCCGCGCCGATCGCCGCGCGCATTGACGACAAAGGTCGGACCGACGTCCCGCATCCAGGCGTCATCGCTCGGAATGACCTTCACTGACACCTTTGGCACCAGCGCCTGGCGGGCGAACCTGTGCTGTCGGGCCGAAACGCCCACCGTCAATGGCTCGTGCCGGCTGATGGCCGCGGCCACCATTGCAAACGCCTGCTGGGCCGGCAACGCTCCGGCGCGCCAGTTGTCAGGTCGTTCGGGCCAAAGCATCCAGCAACCCGCGTGGGGTTCATACTCCCCGGGCATCCAGAACCGGTCGTTTGCCGGGGTCGATCGCAATGCCTGACTCACAGCTTTATTGTAACCAACGACCGGCGCTCGGATCAGTCGGTATCGATGCCTGTGCTACCATTTCCAATTCAACGCTTCGCGGCCGCCGGGATCTTAAATCGCCATGACCACGCCCAGTTCCGCCAAGCCGGTCGCTCCGGCTGCTGGCCAGAAGATATCCATCAGCAACGGCAAGCTCGTGGTGCCTAAGCGGCCGATCGTGCCGTTCATCGAGGGTGACGGCACCGGACGGGATATCTGGCGCGCCAGCGTACGCGTCATGGACGCGGCCGTGGCCAAGGCCTACGGGGGCGAGCGCAAGATCGAATGGATGGAGGTCTACGCCGGCGAGAAGAGCTTCAAGGCCTTCGGCAGCTGGCTGCCGGATGAAACGGTTGCCGCCTGCCGGGAGTACCTGGTGTCGATCAAAGGACCGCTGACCACGCCGGTCGGCGGTGGCATTCGATCCTTGAACGTCGCGCTTCGCCAGATGCTTGATCTGTACGTTTGCCTGCGCCCGGTGCGCTGGTTCAAGGGTGTGCCTTCGCCGGTGAAGAACCCGGAAAAGGTCGACATGGTGATCTTTCGAGAGAACACCGAGGATCTTTACTCGGGCATAGAGTTCGAGGAGGGCACCGACGACAACCGGAAATTCCTGGAATTCCTGAAGCAGATTTTTCCCAAGCACTACGCCAAGATCCGGTTCCCGGCCAGCTCCGGCATCGGCATCAAGAACATATCGCGCGAGGGGACGGAGCGACTGTTTCGCGCCGCCATCGAGTACGCGCTCACGTGCAAACGCAAGAGCCTCACCATCGTGCATAAGGGCAATATCCTAAAGTTTACCGAAGGCTCGTTCCGCGCCTGGGCCTACGCGGTAGCCGAACGCGAGTACGCCGGCCGGGTCTACACCTGGTCGCAATGGGAGAGGACAAAAGCGGAACGTGGCGAAGCGGCGGCCAACGAGGAACAGTCGAGCGCGCTGAAATCCGGCAAAGTGCTGATCAAGGACGCGATCGCCGATATCACACTTCAGCAGGTGCTGACGCGCGCAGAGGAATTTGACGTCGTGGCGACGATGAACCTCAATGGCGATTATTTATCCGATGCGCTCGCGGCCCAGGTGGGCGGCATCGGCATCGCGCCCGGGGCCAACATCAATTACCTGACCGGCCATGCAGTTTTCGAGGCCACGCACGGGACCGCCCCGAAGTACGCCGATCAGGACAAGGTCAATCCCGGTTCGGTCATCCTGTCGGGCGAGATGATGCTGCGCTACATGGGCTGGACCGAGGCGGCCGACGCCATCATCAAGGCGATGGATGCCACTATTGGCCAGCGCGTTGTGACTTATGATTTCGCTCGCCTGATGCCGGCGGCGACGGAAGTCAAATGCAGCGAATTTGGCGATGCGCTGATCCGTAACCTGTAGGCTGAAGCACGGTCCATGCAACGGACGCTCTTGGTCGCGGGTCTGGTGCTGCTGGCACTCGCGCTGCTGTGGCCTTGGCTAATTAAGCTGCATATCGGCCGGCTACCAGGTGATTTTGTGTTCGCGCGCGGCGGCTTCCGTTTCTATTTTCCGCTCACGACCGGATTGCTGTTGAGTGCGGCCCTGGCAATTGTGCTGCGGCTGTTTCGCCGCTGAGGCCGCTGCCGGAGATTGATTACTGCTGCGCGACGCGCAGCGCCTGCGCAACGTCCGCCAGCAGATCGTCACTGTGCTCAAGCCCTACGCAGAGCCGCACGGTGCCGGGACCCACGCCCGAGATCCGCAACTGCTCGGCATCTAAGTCGTGCGGGGCCAATAGCTGCGGCGGCAACACCAACGACTCGGTTGCTCCGAGACTCGCGGTCATCGCAAACAAGCGCAGCGCCTCTACAAACCGCGTGGCCACTTCGCTACCACCATGCAGGTCAAAGGTGACCACCGCGCCGGCCTGTGCCATCTGTTTTCTGCACAGCGCGTTGTAGGGGTTGCCGGGCAGCGCCGGATAGTAAACGGCACTTACCGCCGCTTCGGTCTGCAAGGACTCGGCCAGCCGCAAGGCGCTCTCGCACTGCTGCTGGTAACGGACAAAATAGGTCTTCAGCCCGCGCTGGATCAGGAACGCCGCGTGCGGGTCGAGCACTCCGCCCAGCACCGAAAAATCCGGGCGCATGCGCTTGATCAGTTCGGCACTGGCAATGACGGCACCGCCCATGACATCGCCATGACCGGCCGCGAATTTGGTCAGGCTGTGCATGAACACGTCGACCGGGTAC
This sequence comes from Steroidobacteraceae bacterium, assembly GCA_036390615.1. Lineage (GTDB taxonomy): Bacteria > Pseudomonadota > Gammaproteobacteria > Steroidobacterales > Steroidobacteraceae > FEN-1191. The sequence goes on from DASWBL010000185.1 coordinate 7,522, forward strand.
TCGCCGTGCTGGTGCAGGCCGGCCAGGGTGTTGTCCATGACCGCCAGCGCGCCGTGAGCGTGTGCCAGCTCGGTGATGCGTTGCAGGTCGGCAATTTTATTGATCGGGTTGCTCGGGCTTTCAAACATCACCAGCCGGGCGGGAGTGTGCGCCAGCACCCGCTCCATGCCGGCTAGGTCATCGAGTGAAATCAGGCTGTGCGTGAGTCCGAATTTCGCCAGCAGCCGCCTGATCAGGTGGCGTGTTGGCCCGTAGCTTTCCACAAAACACAGCACGTGGTCGCCCTGCTTGGTCAGCGACAGCAGCGTGCCCGCAATGGCGCCGACTCCGGAGCCACACGCAATGCACTCGTCCCGCCCCTGTAATCCGGCCAGCGTCAGCTCAAGCTGACGGGTCGTGGGATTGGAAGTGCGCTGATAATAGAACCCGCCGCGCTCGCCGCGCAGCGCGCGCAGCGTTTCAGCTACGGTATCGAACTCGAATTTGACCGTCTGATAAATCGGCGCGACCACCGGCTGGTTATCGGCCGGCACCGGCACGTGCGGCGGGTGATTGACGAGTGTCGGCGGCTTCATGAGTTCATTGTACCGGTTCTGCCCGGCCCCGCCGGCTGGGTCCTTGACGCCCAAGCAGCGAGCCGTCGCGCACCCTCAGCCAGCGTTTCATCGCGCTTGGCAAAGCACAGTCGCACCAGTCGCATCGGCGGTGGCTGCTGATAGAACACTGACAGCGGAATCGCGGCCACCCCGGCCTGGGTCACCAGCTGTTCGACGAACGCCAGATCCGGCAGCGCCGAAACGGCGCTGTAATCCATCAGCTGAAAATAGGAACCAGCCGAGCGCAGCACGCGCAGCGGACCATCCTGCAACAGGCCCGCGAGTCGATCCCGCTTTTGCTGAAAAAAACCTGGCAGATCGGCGCCACAGTCCGGTCGCTCGATCAGGTAGCGGGCAATCGCGCGCTGCGAGGCCGTGGCAATGCTGAAAGTATTGAATTGATGGACTTTGCGCAATTGCACGTTGAGCGGCGCCGGCGCCACCGCGTAACCGACCCGCAATCCGGTTGCATGCAGTGTCTTGCCGAAGGAAAACACCGCAACGCTGCGCGCGCGAAGCTCCGGGTGCGCCAGCACGCTGGCATGCTTACGGCCATCAAACACAATGTGCTCGTAAACCTCATCAGACAGCACCCAGCAATTGCGCGCGCGCAGCAACCCGGCGAGCGCTTCGAGGTCCTCGCCCGCGAGGCAGCTGCAGGCCGGATTGTGCGGCGAATTGATGATAATCAGCCGCGTGCGGTTCGACAGCTGCTCGGCCACGCGCTGCCAATCCGGCCTGAATTCCGGGGGCAGCAGTGGCACGTGGATGCAGCGGCCGCCTGCCAGCTGCACGGCCGGCTCATAGGAGTCGTAGGCTGGGTCGAAGACCAGTACTTCATCGCCGGGACTGACCAGGGACTGTATCGTCGAGTAAATGGCCTCCGTGGCGCCGAGGGTCACGGTGACCTCCGTGTCGGCATCGATGCTCAGGCCGTAGTTGCGCTGCAACTTGAGCGCGATCTGCTCGCGCAGCAGCTCAAGGCCGGGCATCGGTGCGTATTGGTTGAAGCCCTCGAGCATGGCCTCATGCACCAAGGTGGCCAGTAGCGGATCGATCGGGTAATCCGGAAAGCCCTGGCCGAGGTTGACGGCGCCAAGCTCAGTGGCGCGACGCGACATGACCGTGAATATAGTGGTGCCGACCTGCGGCAATTTATCCGGCGGCTGCATGTGCCATCAGTATTAGGATAGGCCGCGCCACGGCGAAGCCATCAGACCGATTCGGCCGCTAACCGCATCTCACGCTGTCGCCGCCGCTCCCGGCTTTGCATCCATAGCGCTGAGCTGACCACGCCGGTGGCAACGATCAGCACCATGATGGTGGCCAGGGCGTTGACATCGGGGCTGACCCCGAGGCGGACCTTGGAGAAGATCACCATCGGCAACGTACTCGAACCCGGTCCGGCGACAAATTGCGAAATGACCACATCGTCCCAGGACAGCGTGAAGGCCAGCAGCCAGCCCGAGGCGACCGCGGGCATGATCAGCGGCAGCGTGATGCGCCAGAACACCTTGAGCGGACGCGCGCCCAAGTCCATCGCCGCCTCTTCCAGGGACTCGTCGAAATTAGACAGCCGCGACTGGATGATAACGGTCACGTAGGCCATCGAAAATGTGATGTGAGCTATGGTGATGGTTGTGACGCCACGGCCCTGGGGCCAACCGATGAGCTGCTCCATGGCCACGAACAGCAGCAGTAGCGACAATCCGGTGATCACTTCCGGCATCACCAGCGGCGCAGTGGTCATGATCGACAACAGTGTGCGTCCGCGAAAGCGCCCATAGCGCGCCAAGGCAAAGCCGCTCAGCGTGCCGAGGATCACAGCCCCGGTGGCATTCATGGTCGCGATCTTGATCGACAGCCAGGCGGCCCTCAGGATCTGGTGATTGTGCAGCAGCAGCCCGTACCAGCGCAGCGTCGGCGAGTTGGCGGCATCCCACACGGTCACGAGCCTGGAGTTATTGAACGAGAAAAATATCATCGACAGGATCGGCACGTATAAAAATGCAAAGCCAAAGGCCAGCATTGTCGGCACCAGAAACACCCGGCGCGTGTTCACGTGTGCCCCTGTAATTCGCGGTTCTGGTAGCGCTGAAACAGCATGATCGGCACTACCAGCAGCACCAACATGGCGATCGCCACGGCGCTCGCCACTGGCCAGTCGCGATTGGCAAAAAACTCATCCGACAGCACCCGGCCGATCATCAGCTGATCGGAGCGACCGAGCAGCGAGGGGATTACGTACTCGCCGACCGCCGGGATAAACACCAGCAGCGCCCCGGCGACGATGCCCGGGACCGACAATGGCAGCGTGATGCGGAAAAACGCCTTGGTGGGACTCGCGCCCAGATCCGCGGCCGCTTCGAGCAGCGTGTGATCGTGCTTCTCGAGATTGGCGTACAGCGGCAAGATCATGAACGGCACGTACGAATAGACGATGCCGATATAAACGGCAAAATCGGTCTGCATCATCGTGATCGGCTCATGGATGACGCCGAGCGCCAGCAGCACGTTATTGATCACGCCATTGCTTTTGAGCAGGCCAATCCAGGCGTAGACACGCAGCAGGAACGAGGTCCAGAACGGCAGGATGACCAGCATCAGCAGCACATTGCGGCGCGTGGTACTGGCACGCGCGATGCCATAGGCCATCGGATAGCCGAGCAGCAGGCAGGCGATCGTCGACACTGCCGCCACTTTCAGCGAGTACAGATAGGAGCTGACGTACAGACTGTCGGTGAAAAGATAATTGTAGCTGGTGAAATTGAGGCGCACCGCGAGTGCCCGCTCGCCGACCCATTGCCAGAGCGGCAGGTACGGCGGCATCGCCAGCACCGACTCGGAAAAGGAGATCTTCAGGACAATGATGAACGGCACCATGAAGAACAGCACCAGCCAGAGCGTCGGCGTGCCACCGACCATCGAACGGCCGATTCGATGCTTGCTTACGTAGGCGCGCAGCGCCGCGCGCCGGGGCTTCGCGATTGCTGCCGCGGCGTCGCCGGTGCTTGTCTGCTCGGTGCTGGTCACTGCTTTGGCGCCCTAGCCGGTGCCGACGACCGGGCTGGATGCATCCCAGCTGACGTAAATGGATTCATTGCCGTGGAAACGCTCTTCCGGCTTGCGCGAGTTATTGGCCTGGGTCGCGCGAATCATGCGGCCCGACTGCAACTCGATCAGAAAGACGGAGACATCTCCCATGTAGGCGACTTCGCGGATGACCCCCTGGGACCAGTTATCCGGCTCCCGTGGCCGCTCGCGCTGCAGACCGATTTTTTCCGGTCGAATCGCCACCCACAGCAGCGCGCCGGGCGGCGCGCTCATGCCGTGATCGACCCACACCGGTGTCACCAGCTCAGCGCATTCGACGCGCACGTGGTCCGGCTCATCCTCGATCAAGCGGCCCGCAAACAGGTTGACCGAGCCGATGAAATCAGCCACAAAGCGTGAGGTCGGAAATTCGTAGATCTGCCGTGGCGTACCGACCTGGACGATCTCGCCGCGATTCATGACGCCGATGCGCGTGGCCAGCGTCATCGCCTCTTCCTGGTCGTGCGTGACCACGATGAACGTGACGCCGAGTCGTTGCTGGATATTGATGAGTTCGAACTGCGTCTGCTCGCGAAGCTTGCGGTCCAGGGCGCCGAGCGGCTCATCGAGCAGCAGTAATTTGGGCCGCTTGACCAGCGAGCGAGCGAGCGCAACCCGTTGGCGCTGCCCGCCGGACAGCTGGTGCGGCTTGCGCTTGGCGAACGACGTCATTTTCACGATGTCGAGGATCTCGGCTACGCGCTGCGTGATTTCGGCGCGCGGCAAGCGCTCCTGCTCCAGCCCAAAAGCGACGTTTTTCTCCACGGTCATATGCGGAAACAACGCATAGGACTGGAACATCATGTTGACGGCCCGCTCATAGGCGGCAATGCCCGCCATCGGCTGGCCATCGATGAACAGCTCTCCGGAGGTCGGCCGCTCAAATCCGGCCAGCATCCGCAAC
>DASWBL010000186.1:0-13853 GCA_036390615.1 Steroidobacteraceae bacterium
GGATTTGACCTTGCCGGCTGATCTGCCGGTTAGCCTGCCCTCAAAGCTCGTTGAGCAGCGGCCCGATGTTCGCCAGGCCGAGGAAAATCTTCACGCGGCTTCGGCCGAAGATGGCGTGGCGCTCGCCAACATGCTGCCGCAATTCTCTATCGATGGGAACCTGGGCTCCAGCGCGTTGAAACTCAGCCGGCTGTTCACGCCCTATACCGGGTTCTGGGACATTGGGGCCTCGCTCACGCAGACGCTGTTCGACGCCGGGGCGCTGCTGCACCGGCATCGCGCCGCGGACGCCGCCCTTGACCAGGCGGGAGCGCAATATCGCGCCGCCGTCATCCTGGCGTGCCAGAACGTGGCCGACACTTTACTGGCGCTGCAATCGGACGCGGACGCGCTCAAGGCGAGCGCCGAAGCGGATCGCGCCGCGAAGGCAACCTTTGATCTGGCCCAGCGCCAGTATGAACTCGGTACTATCAGCCTCGTGGCTGTTCTCAATGCCGAGCAAAGCTTCCGGCAAGCGGAACTCGCCGTGATCCAGGCCCGGGCCAACCGATACTCTGATACCGTGGGGCTGTTCCAGGCGCTCGGCGGCGGCTGGTGGAATCGTCAGGGAGAACCTGTGCATGAGCAATCTGGTACTGCGCAGTAATGAATCCGGCGCGGTGACGTTGACGCTGAACCGGCCGGAAAAACTCAACGCGCTCTCCAAGGAACTGATGGAGGCCTTGGATGAGCATGTAACCAAGATCGCGCGCGAGACGCGCACGGTGGGACTGGTCATCATCCGCGGTGCCGGTGGCCACTTCTCCGCCGGCTACGACATGGCCGAGGTGCAGGACTACGTCCGTGCCCACGCCAAGCCACATTATCACTCCGAGGTCATCGACAAGCTGGCTAATCTGCCGCAACCGGTCATCTGCGCGGTACAGGGGCACTGCTCGACCGGCGCGCTGGAACTGGCTCTGGCGGCCGACCTGATCATCGCCAGTGAATCAGCACAATTCTCGGATGCCTATGCCCGCTGGGGCCTGACTCCCGTCTGGGGCCTGAGCCTCAGGCTGCCCCATCGCGTGGGCACAGCCAAGGCGAGCGAGATGATGCTCACTTGCCGCAACTACTCCGGCCGCGAGGCGCTGGCGATGGATCTAGTCAATATGTGCTTCCCGGACGACCGTCTGGATGCGGGGCTCGCAGCGCTCGCCGCGGACATCCTCGCCAACTCCTGGTACGCCAATCAGGTCAACAAGCGCGCGCTTATCGCCAGCGACATGCTGCCGCTGCGCGAGGCACACGAACTGGAGTTGTTTAAGAACGAGGGGCTCGCGCCCGATGCCAAGCAACGAGTCGCGCAATTCTTCGCAGGCCGCAAGCCGGGGGCGTAGCACCTCCGCCGCGGTAGGTTGTCCAAGCGCGCTGCAGTCAATTGGAAGTTGCCAGGAGAACCGTTCATGGACAGCAAGCCACCGCTGCCACCCTTTACAGTCGAGACGGCGCGACAAAAAGTCCGGATGGCCGAAGATGCGTGGAATTCACGCGATCCTGATCGTGTCGTGCTGGTTTACACAGAGGATACCCGCTGGCGCAATCGCGCCGAGTTTCCAGTGGGGCGCGAGCAGGTGCACCAGTTCTTGCAGCGCAAGTGGGCTAAGGAGCTCGATTACCGACTGATCAAGGAACTCTGGGCCTGCGACGGGCCGCGCATCGCGGTGCGATTTGCCTACGAATGGCACGACGACTCGGGCCAATGGTTTCGCAGCTATGGCAATGAGAACTGGGAATTCAACGCTCAGGGACTAATGATGCGCCGCTACGCTAGCATCAACGACGTGCCGATTAAAGCAACGGAACGCAAGTTTTTGTGGCCGTTGGGTCCGCGCCCCGTCGAACATCCGGGCTTAAGCGCGCTGGAACTATAACCGCAAAGACGGCCCCGCAGGCTGTCGGGAGAAGGCGCCTTCAGAGCGCCTTTGACAGACCCGCAAAGAGGCCGCGGCGCTGGGCGAATTGCGGCGCAAAAACGCCGATGCCAGTCCCGCTGCGAATTTCATAAATCTTGTCGAACAGATTGATCACATCGAACCGCACCGTCAGAGGCCCGGTGCCAGCAAACTGAAATGCGTGACTCAAGCCGAGATTGTATTGCACGTAGCTTGGCGTGTGATCGCCGTTCGGGATGCCAAACCCGCCAGGCAGCACCAAGTCGTCGCGCAAGCCCGTGCCAAAAAGAAAATCGGCACTGAAGCGTGTGTCGTGCCACAGGTACGACACTCCGCCCGACGCCGAAACGCGCTCCTCATGGTCAAGATGGATATAGTTGTCGCTGATGTAGGCGAGCTGTTGTGCAGTGAAGTTGAACTGCGACGACTCGATGGTTTCAGCCTTAGCGCTTTGAAATGCAACGTTCCCATACGCAGAAAAGGCATCGACCGTGTAGTTGCCGGTGAGCTCGAGGCCGACAATCCGGCCCAAGTGATAGTTGAAGGGTGTCAGGATTATTGGCGCGCCGAACTGGCCCTCGTCGATCAAATGCAGGGATGATTTGTAGAAGCTGTCGGCGCCAACGGTCAGGCGCCGATCGAGAAATTTCTGCTGTAAGCCAATATCAAAATAATCGGCCCGTTCTGCGACCGGCGGCGTGTCCAGTGTGACCGTTCCGGGAGGAATGGCCGTGGTGTTGGCAAATTTTGTGAAGGTTTCGGCCGCGATCAACTCAAACGGTGGCGGCGTAAAGTAACGCGCGTAGCCGCCGTGCACCGTTGTGCCGGACGGGGCATCCCAGATCAGATTGACGCGCGGGCTGAGCTGTCCGCCGCTTGAATAGGCGTTGTAGTGATCGGCACGCAGACCATAATTGATAGTCAGGCTACTGAGCGCATGCCACTCATCCTGCAGATACGCGCTTTCGATTGACTGCGTCTGCGAGCCGTTATCAACGATGGACTCGGGTACGTCGCTGGTTTGCGTGCCGGCCGCATTCGTAGGCAGCACCTGCGAGGTCGTGTCGCTTGCGGCGCTGTCGTGCTGCAAATAGAAGCCTGCGCGTACCGTGTGCGCATCATTGAGGCGATATGAACTGTCAGTTTGCCAGGCCAGGGCGACGTCATGCTTGACCGCGTTCTGGGCGATGCCGTTATACAGAAGATCGCCAATTTCGTCTGGCTCGAAATCCAGACTGCTATATCGGCCCGACAGCGAGCTCTGCCAGTTCACCGCTCCTTGCGAATGCTGCCAACTCAGGATCGCGTACTGCGTGAGCTCGTGCTGATTCTCGTTCAGATCGTTGCTGAGGAAGGTCGTCTGGCCGTTGACGTCCAAACCCAGCGTTGGCTGCAGCCCATGTTGGTTTGGAATTTGGAATTTATCGCTCGAGATGCCGAGGATCAGCGACACACGGTTAGCAGGATCGATAATGTCCTCGAAATAGCCAAACCCGTGTGCCTGCGTGGAATGATCGTGCAATGGCTCCGAGCTGCCGTCCGGCGATTCAATGCCGAGATCGTTACGGGTCAGGTCGCCGCTCACGAAGTAGCTGAATTTACCGGAACTCGCGCCGTAATCGAAGGCCGGCTCAAAGCTGCTGTGGCTGCCACCGTAGACGGACAGATCGCCAGCAGGCTGCAACAGGCCGCTGTTGGTGGTCACGTCGATGACACCGGCGGTGCGCAGGCCGTATTCGGCCGGCAGCACCCCCGTGATTAGACTCAATGAAGATATCAACCGCGGACTCAGCGTTTGACTGAAAACGCTTATTCCCTCGGGCAGGATTACGCCATTGAGGCGGTATTGCAGCCCATTATGATCGCCGCGCACGTGCAGTTGCCCGAACGAATCCTGGGCGACATCGGGCGACTGCAGCAACACCTGATTCATCATCGTGTTCTGGCCCCCCGGCGTGGCTGCAATCGAATCCGAGTCGATCGTGTAAGTCGAGGCACCGGTTTGCGTCTCTATCTCGGAGCGCTCTTCGTTGAGCCGCTGGGCCGTGACCACAATTGTCTCGATGGTGGGCACCGTCGCATCCGCGACAGTATTGTCGGCAGCCTGCGCGACGGCGTCGGCCGCCAGCAAGGGCGACGTGGTCAGTAAGGCCGCAAGGACCTCGACCAGTGTCAGTCGGTATTTCAGAAAAAGCATGAGTCCGATCCTGTGTGAACAAAATAGCTCGCGTACGCAAAAGCCGTACGACGACAACTACAATGGGATCCCGCCGCGATGGGCGGGAAAACAGGGTCAGGTCAGCGGCGGGCCGCGCGCGTCATAGGACGCGGCTTCAATGATTTGCGGGGAAGATATTGCCCGGACAATGAAAACTGGGCGTCGAATCAGTGGGCCTTGAACCACACGCGGCAATTCGGGCGGGCCGGCGTTTCCGGTCGAATACAGACACAGCAAGCACTGCGGATGCAGGTCGCCGTGTCTCCCAATGTCGTCCTTGTGAAAGTGGGAGGCCTGGACAATGCCGCCAAACAGCACCGCAAAGGCCATCGCCAGCGCAATGCGCCGACGGACCCGTGCGACTGAGAAGGGGCGAGTAGACGAAATCATCGGATTGGCACAATACCAAGCTGAAACGCAGTCAGTATCACTGTATCCCTACCGGATTTCAATAGAATTTGCTGCATTGCGACCGTTCCTTACTTAATGGCTACCGTAGCCGCGCTCCTTCTGTTCAATGACAGATCGTCCCCTCAGGTGGCGCCGGCATGGGTAAGGATAAAGTTTCGCGGATGCCACTGCGCAGCCAAAACCTGCGGTTCATCGGCGCCATCAAGCGGTTGGCAGGTATTCTCGCGATCACATAGCCCAACTGGAATTCGGCGATTTGAATCTTCATTGGTTGGCGCACAGGAACAACAACGCCGCCGGGCTGACGCTGCGCCCGGACCGCGCTAAGCTCTTCGTATGGCAACTATGCGCATTTCCACCGATCCGGCCGAGCTCGACGTGTCGATGATCCACCGCTACCTGTCGCAGGAATCGTATTGGGCCAGCGGCATTACGCGTACCCTGGTAGAAAAATCAATCGCGCACTCCATCTGCTTTGGCGGCTACATCGACACCCAGCAGATCGCCTTCGCCCGCGTGGTTACGGATCGCGCCACATTCGGGCATCTGAAAGACGTGTTTGTGCTGCCGGCGTTTCGCGGCCGCGGATACGGAGTTGCCATTACGCAGGCCGTGATGTCGCACCCGGATTTGCGTGCGGTCGCATTCACGCTTGGGACCGGTGATGCGCACGAACTTTATGCGCGCTTCGGATTTGTGCCACTGCCGGCGCCCGAGCGCTCGATGCTCCGACCAGGAACGTTCTTGGAGACGGCCGACCGCTGATTGGCCGTCGAAAAAAAACCCCGGCGGCCTGGTTCATCGGGGGGACAGGCCACCGGAGCCAAGGACCCAGATTCGGGACTAAGTGAATCGGGTCCATCACCCGCCTAGGGAGAAGAGCGGGGAGTGCTTGGGACACTCGCTGAAATTAGAAGGCGTTGTCCTTGAAAAGTTCCGGCCGACGCGAACAGCAGCGCTCGTCGCATGATGGATCTTATTTGCCCGACACCGATGCATTCCGCGCCACAGGCAATCGCGCTGCAAACGCGCCGGCCGTTGTTGCCGTTTGGCGACGCAGCAAAGGCTCGATCGGCGTTCTGGAAAAAGTTCCCGTTCGCGCTACGTAGGCGCCTAAAATTTTTTTAATGCCGGCCCGCCATCGTCGCAGTCATCATATTGCCATCTAGCACGTTGTCAGCCGATGGCCGTCGGAAATGCGGCCTGATTAATCCGTCCGACGCTAAGTCGGGCTTCCAAATAAAGTTACTCAGAGGTGTATCGGTGAAGAAATTTATTGTGTTTTTGACACTCGGTGCGACCGCAATGCTCTCGGCAACAGCGATCGCGGCCGGCGGTTACGGCTACGGTAACGCCGGCTATTACGATACCCCTGGCCTATACGTAGGCGCGAGCATCGGTCAGGTCTTTTACCAGGAGCAGGGCCTCGACACGCTTGCTCCCAGTGTCCTGAACTTTGAGATCGGACAGAAAATCAATCCGTTCCTCGCCATTGAGGGTCGGATCGGCACTGGCATCAGTAGCGATCAGTCGAATGGTTATAGCTTATCGATACCGGTGACGTTCGGCGGTTACCTGAAAGGCAGCGTGCCGATATCCCCGTGGGTCTCGATCTATGGCCTGGCCGGCGTTGCCGATACCAATTTGCATCGTAACTATCCGGACTACAATTCAAATAATGCCGGGTTTTCAGTGGGCGTCGGTGGCGAATTCGCCCTGTACGGTGGCGCCTCGATCCGCGCCGAATGGCTGTTGCTCGATAGCGGTACTAATGCAGGCTACAACTACAACGCTGACGAAGTAACCGTTGGCGTGAACTGGCGGCTGTAATCCGGCGCTCGCGAAGATCGGCGCCGCTCCATCATGATTGGGTGATGTTCGCGACGCCGCCAGTTCGCGATATGATGCGGTCATGTCGACCGTGCTGCTGCCGCTCAACGCTTGGGGCAACTTTTATGTCATTGTAGGATCGGCGGCGGCCGGTCTGACCGGATTGACGTTCGTCGTAATCGCGCTGGCGGCAGAATTACCAGTTGCGCAGCCCGTAAGATACTCGGGACTGCGGACCTACATGACACCGACGATAGTTCATTTCGGTTCGGTACTCTGGATCGCCGCGCTGCTCAACGTTCCTGGTCATACACCCGTCAGCGTTGCCGTCTGCATGGCATCGAGCGGCTTGGTGGGCATGTTGTACAGCCTGACAACCGCCCACCGCATGCATCGGGGTCGCGTTGATTACCGGCCATTCCTGTCGGACTGGGTCTGGAACGCCGTAATGCCTTTTGGCACCTATCTGGCATTGGCGGTAGCCGGAGCGAAGACCTACCTGGATCCCGGGCTTGCGCTGTATGGCATCGGTGCCGCGGCGCTGGTGCTGCTGGTGATCGGCATCCACAACGTGTGGGATCTCGCGCTGTGGATTATTGCAAAGCCATCCAGACCCGCGAAACAGCATGAGGGTCACGAGGGAGTCGGTTCAAACGCTACGTCGGCTGGTGAGCGGGCTACCAAGGATTAATCCGTGTTCATCGCTGCGGCGACAGGCCTTTTTAGTCTGTCCCGCGCACTTTATAGCGGCCGGCAATCCACTCAAGTCCGTCAGCTGTGCCAGCGCCGCCTAAAGTTGGTTTTGCTAGCGCAAGTTGCAACACAGCCGCTGCAAGAAATTTCCGCGCAATGAGCACGACTTGGCACTAGTGGCAATGCCCGTTTCTTGCTTCGGGCACGCCGCTGCAGTAACCTTCAACCGTCTTAGGCGCAGGGAAGCCGTATCCGTTAGTCCACGGCAGCCCTACCGTGACCCCGACGGCAAGCTTGGGGCAGGCCGCCGCATCGCATTGGGGGCGACTCAACTTGAGTCGCCCCTTTTATCTCACCACTGTACCGACGTGCTTAGGCGCCCCTAGGGCATTGGCAGTATTCTGTCGGCCGCCATGAAACCCTTTCATCGCTGCCGTTACTGAAGCCGTGCCCCACGTTAATCCAGGCCACCGTACCGCGGCACTTGAGGTCGCTACCGCTTCGGGCCGCAAGATCCTGCCCTGGCTGGTGGCGGTGGCATTCTTCCTGGAGTCGCTCGACACCACGATTCTGAACACCGCGGTCCCGGCAATCTCGGCAGCGCTAAAGATTGCGCCGCTTAGCATGAAGGCGGTGCTCGCCAGCTACACGCTGAGTCTTGCGGTGTTCATTCCGATCAGTGGTTGGATGGCCGATCACTTTGGCACCCGGCGGGTATTCGCGGCGGCTATCGGCTTGTTCACGCTAGGGTCCTGCCTGTGTGGCCTTTCAAACGACATCCATACGCTGGTCGCCTGCCGCATCCTGCAGGGCTGCGGCGGCGCAATGATGGTGCCGGTCGGACGCCTGACCCTGGTGCGGACTTTCGCCAAGTCAGAACTGGTCCGCACGATGAGTTTCGTAGCGGTGCCAGCGCTGATCGGGCCGATGCTCGGACCGATCGCCGGCGGCCTGATTGTTGCCTATCTGCACTGGCGGCTCATTTTTTTCGTCAATCTGCCGATGGGCCTCGCCGGGCTGATCCTGGTCTACCTGCATCTACCCGACTACCGCGGCGATGAGTCGACGCCGCTGGATTTGGTCGGGTTGATTCTCTTCGGTTCCGGGATTGCGCTGCTATCTTATGTGCTCGAGGTATTTGGCGAGCATGCGCTCGGCGCGCGGGAGATTCTTGGCCTGCTGACGCTATCCCTGTCGTTGCTGGCCGGCTACGGATTGCATGCGAACGGATTGCTGCACCCACTACTGAAACTGAGCCTGTTTCGGATCCGCACCTTCCGCGCCGCGGTCAGCGGCAGCTTCTTCACGCGCATCGGCATCGGCGGCGTGCCATTTCTGCTGCCGTTGCTCTATCAGGTGGGGCTCGGGTTCACGCCGGTGCAATCCGGCTTGCTGATCGTGCCACAGGCCGCTGCCGCGATGAGCAGCAAGGTGCTGCTGCCCAGAGTACTGGCCCGCTTCGGTTACCGCCGATCGCTGATCTCCAACACTCTTGCGCTCGGCGTTGCGTTGCTGCTGTTCGGCCTGATTGATGCGCGCACACCGGTGTGGGTCATCGTGGCGCTCGCGTTTTGCTACGGAGCTCTCACTTCGCTTCAGTACACCAGTATGAACACGCTGGTCTATGCGGACATCCGCGAGGAGCAGGCCAGTGCCGCGAGCTCGATCGCGAGCACAATGCAGCAGATGTCGATCAGCTTTGGCGTGGCGGCCGCCGGCCTTACGACGGCGTTATTCATCCCCGATCGCTTTCGCACCATTCCAGCGGAAATTATTCACGGCGTGCACGGGGCCTTTTGGCTGCTCGGCGGTTTTACAGTGCTGTCGACATTTATTTTCCGCCGTCTGAAGACCGGCGACGGCGACAACGTAAGTCTGCACAAGCTCGAGCAGGGTGGCTGACCCCCAGCTGCCTGGCTCTGTCCGGCAGGCTGCCGCAATGTGCGCTGCGGACATAATCTGGCGGGCACTACAGGCGCTGCGGCGATCGCTCCTCCCAAGCCAGTTATGGTGAGTCTGGGTCGCCCCGATTACTGGTCGGTGCATACTCGGACTGCGATCCTCACTACGGGAGCCACCCTTGAGGAGCTGGAGCTACATTCGATCGGGGCGTTGGGCGCTGGTGTGCGGCGCCACCCTGGCAGTGGCTCGCCTGGGTTTTGCCAGTCCGCCGCTCGTGCCGGTGACCGCGTCGGGCGGACCGCAAATCATGCTTTTTATCAGCCAACCACTCGGTGGCACGGCGAACCCTAAATTCGGTTTGCGAATCGAGAATCTCGGGACCAGCCGCGACGCGGCAGGTTTTGCCGGACCACTGCGCCACCAGCCGCTGATGGCGTTGCAATTCAATGCCGAGAGTCACATGCAGCTACAGATCGGCCGCAATGTGGCATTTGGCCGGGACGCTTCCGGCTGGCACGCCACTTCATCGGTCCACACTCTGCCAACGCGTGCCGCCGCTTCCCCGCCGCTGCCTGCCGCGCGCTGAAGTTGCGATTCCCTCTTACTGAGCTAGATCCGGCCGCGCCATAGGCTTTGATTATTGAACCGCCGCCGGCAGGCGGTTCATGCACCATCATCCTTGTTGCGGCGGGCAAACGCCGCCATTAGTTCTTGTTGAACCTTGCGTGGCGCCGGGTCGTAGTGACTGAATTCCATCGTGAAAAATCCTTCGCCGGCGGTTTGCGCCTTCAGCCGGTGCCCGTAGTCCTTGAGCTCCGCAAGCGGCACTTCCGCGGCGATCACCGCGCAACGGTCCGCCTGCACGGTCTCGCCATGGATACGGGCGCGCAGTGACTTCAGCTCACCGGTCACGTTGCCGATCGCGCCTACCGGCGACGTAATGTTGACCGTGACCACCGGCTCAAGCACCAACGCACCGGCGTTTTCTACGGCATCCAAAAAAGCCTTGCGGCCCGCCGAGACAAACGCCACCTCCTTCGAATCCACCGGATGCGTCTTGCCGTCGTGCACGATCACGCGCAGATCCTGCATCGGGTACCCGGCAATGGCGCCGGCCTCAAGCACCTGGCGCACGCCCTTTTCCACGGCCGGGATAAATTGTTGCGGGATGGTTCCGCCCTTAACGGCATCAACGAATTCGAATCCGGCGCCACGCGTCAGCGGCTCGACCCTCAGGAATACCTCGCCGTACTGCCCGGCCCCGCCGCTCTGCTTCTTGTGCAGGCAGTGGCCCTCCGCGGCACGCACTACAGTCTCACGATACGGAACGCTCGGCAGATGCGTGTTGAGTGCCACGTTGAACTGACGCTTGAGCCGCTCCAGCACCACGCGCAGGTGCAGCTGCCCGAGCCCGTACAATACGGTCTCGTTGAGCGACGGGACGTGCTCGACCCGCAGGCTCGGGTCTTCGGATAGCACCTTGTGCAGCGCATCGGCAAGCTTTTGCTCGTCGCCGTGGCGCGCGGCGGCAATGGCCACGCCTTGCATTGGCGGCGGTTGGTCCGCCGGTCGCAAGTGGAAATGATCCTCATCGTGCGAATCATGGACTAGCAGATCGAAAGCCAGCTCCTCGACTTTTGTGACCGCGCAGATGTCGCCGGGAATTGCGGTCGAGATTTCCTTCAACGCAGCGCCCTGCATGCTGTAGAGGTGCGCCAGCCGGAAGGATTTACGCGCATCACCAACGAACAATTGCGAGCCGGCGCGCAAAGTGCCCTGGTGTACCCGCAGCAGCCCGATTTTCCCCTGGAACTGGTCGTAGCTCACCTTAAATACGTGAGCGAGCGCGTGTCGGGATGCCTCGGCCGCGAGTTCGACGGGAACTGCGGCGGCGCCTTCACCCTTGATAAAGGCCGGCGGATTCGCTTCGGTCGGATTCGGGAGCAGCCGCACCATCAGGTCGCGCAGCTGCTCTACCCCGGCGCCGCTCAGCGCCGAAGTAAAGCACACGGGAATCAGGTGCCCCTCGCGCATGGCCTGTTCAAAGGGGTCGTGCAACTGATCGGCCGAGATCGTCTCATCCCCGTCCAGATAACGTTCAAGTAGCGTCGCATCGACTTCAACCACCTGCTCAACGATGCGGCGGTGTGCCTCGGCCACATCGCCGAAATCGGTCGGCGGCCCTTCGCGTGAAAAAAAACAGTCGACCACGGTGCGGCCACCCTCAGCCGGGAGGTTGATCGGCAGACAGCTCGGGCCAAACAGGTCGCGCAGGCCGCCGAGCAACGCGGCCAGATCCACGCCCGGCTGGTCGATCTTATTGATAACAATGATCCGGTCGAGCCCGCGTTGAATTGAAGCTTCCGACATCCGGCGCGTGGCGATATCGATGCCAGTCTGTGCGTTGATCACGATAACCGCAGTCTCGACTGCGGCCAGCACGGCTCTGGAGCGGCCCAGCAGGTCAACGTAGCCGGGCGTATCGAGAATGTTGACGTGGCGCCCCTGATATTCGAAATAGCAGCACGCCGTGGCTACTGAGTGTTGCAGTTCTTTGGCAAGCGGATCTGCATCGCAGACAGTAGTGCCGCGTGCGAGTTCTCCCATAGCGGCGATGGCGCCTGACCTTTGGAGCAGCGATTCGGCCAGCAGGGTTTTACCCGCACCGGCTTGCCCGACCAAGGCCAGATTGCGGATATCGGCAGTCGTGTAGGGCATTGCGCCATCCCCTCGTGCGGTGGGTGGGCCGGATAGAGCCGGGTCACCCTTGTTTGCACCAAACCATACGCCGTCCGACAAAACCCGCAAAGGTGGACCGCGGCAGCGCGGTTGGGCTACCGCCAGCGAGCGGCTGACCTATATATAGAGTACAGCGGTAACCGCGGGGACCCACTCGGGGTCCCGGTCGGCCATTCAGGGATGCTGCAGTGCATTATTTGCTATAGTGGTGACCAAAGATCCGATCGGGAATGTGACCGACCCGCATTGAATTAAGGCGCCGCCCAAGCTAACAATTGCGGCTCTATTAAAGAGTGGGGGCAAATTCGCCTACCCCTACGTTGCGTCGGGCCCATTGATTGCTGTGGCTATCTACCAGGACCAAAAATGTGAATAACGCCCGAGCCCGAGACGGAACGCGAAACTGGGTTACGACGCTGATGTTCGGACTGACCCTTCTGGTCGCCGTGGCCGTAGTGCCGTGGTATGGCATCGTCCATGGGTACAGGACCTCTGCCTGGGTCTGGTTCGTTGTGTTCATTACAGCCAACAACATGGCCATAACCTGTGGCTACCACCGGTTGTTTGCACACGCGACTTACCAGGCACATCCGGTTCTGAAGGTCATCTATCTTGCGGTTGGCGCCATGGCGCTGCAAAACAGCGCGTTGTTCTGGAGCGCCAACCACCGCGTCCATCACCGCTTCATTGACGATCCGGAGCGCGATCCCTATTGCGCCCGGCGCGGTTTCTGGTTCTCGCACATCGGCTGGATGCTGCGCAACTACGCCAGCGGCGAGCCGGACCTGAGCACAGTGCGCGATCTAGAGCGCGATCCGCTGGTCATGTTTCAGCACCGCTACTACCTGCCGATTGCGCTCGGCATGAACTTCGGCATGCCGCTGCTGGCCGGCTGGGCTACGGGTGACCCGCTGGGCACGCTGCTGTTGGCCGGTTTCCTGCGGCTTGTGGTGGGGCACCATACGACCTTCTTCATCAATTCGCTTGCTCATATGTGGGGCTTCAGGCCTTACTCTGATGAAAACACCGCGCGAGATAATGGCGTCATCGCGATGCTGACGTTCGGCGAGGGCTATCACAATTTCCACCATAAGTTCTCGCACGATTATCGCAACGGCGTGCGCTGGTGGCAGTGGGATCCTTCCAAATGGTTCATCAGCCTGATGAACTGGCTTGGATTGGCGAATAACCTCAAGCGCGTACCTTGGTTCAAGATTCAGCGGGCACTGCTGGAAACCCAGTTCCGGCGCGCCGAGCGGCAGCTCGCGCTGCTGCCGGGACGAGCGCAAATCGAACAGTTGCGCCGTCGCGTGGCCGAAGAGTATGAGGCCTTCTGCAAAGCCGTCGCCGAGTGGTCACACCTGCGCGAAAACTGGCTGGCGCAGACCAAGCGGGCGGTGCAGGAACGCTGGGAGCGGTCGAATTTTCAGTCTCAATTACGCGAGCTTGAATATCGCCTGCGGCTGCAGCATCGTCGGATGCGCGTGCTGCGCGCCCAGCTCGGGTGATTGACGACGGGCCCGAGGCCGTTCTGGCCCGGGTGCCCGCCACGGAGAGGGCCTGACGCGCCGCTGCAGCGCCAGTGCAATTTGGGGATCTGCAGGACAAGAAAATGAGAACAAATTCCGGGTTCCAGGAACAGGCTACCGTCACGCCGCCGTCCGGCACTGAGTCCGGGCCAGGCCGTGAGGTATCCATCGAAGCGCGTCTGCTGCGGCGCATGCTCGCGACGCTCGGCGATCCACCGATTGAATTTGTGCTTTCGTGGAACGGTGAACATATAGGGCCTGCGAACGGCACGCCGGTCGCAACGGTGCGCCTCGCCGATCGCAACACGCTGTTTGGCCTGCTGGCGGATCCAACTGTGCGCTTCG
Organism: Steroidobacteraceae bacterium; assembly: GCA_036390615.1. Classification (GTDB taxonomy): domain Bacteria; phylum Pseudomonadota; class Gammaproteobacteria; order Steroidobacterales; family Steroidobacteraceae; genus FEN-1191. The sequence continues at coordinate 13,602 of DASWBL010000186.1, forward strand.
GCGACAGCTACAGCACCGGGGATATCGAAGTCGACGGCGACCTGATCGAGCTGGTGAGCGCGGTCCACCGCAGCATGGCGCGGGTCGATGTCGGCAGTTCCCTATCGCGGCGGGTCGCCGGCTGGATCAAGCGGCCGCGACGCAATACGCCGGCGGCATCGCGCGACAATATTCACCATCACTACGACCTCGGCAACGATTTCTACGCTTTGTGGCTGGGCGAGACGATGGCCTACACCTGCGCCTACTACC
>DASWBL010000187.1:0-9298 GCA_036390615.1 Steroidobacteraceae bacterium
GACCGGATTGCAGCTTGTGCAGCACATTTTCACGGCCGACAAGTCCGATTACTACGACATCAAAGACGGCGTGCCGCAGCAGTTGCATTGGTAATATTAAGTCGCATGCAGGCGCCCGCCGCGACGGCCGGATTTCGGACTGTGATGCGCTACGCACTCTGTCAAAGCGCTTGGCGAAGGGGGCCGTAACGCCGCCCGTGTCATGCGGCTGTCACGATTCGGTCATCAGCCGTATATATCCGCTGCCGATCATGCGGGCCATGACGTGGGCACAGACCATACTCGCGCGGTTTGATCTGGCCGAATACCGGCTCTGCCGGTCTTTCAATTCGCGCCTCAGCCGTGGACCGTTGCTGCCGCTGCTGCGGGTCGCAAGCCGCATCGGCAACGGCCTGGTGTGGTACCTGCTGATGCTGTTGCTGCCACTGCTGTACGGCGCGGCCGGACTGCGCTGTGCACTGGTGATGGCGGCGTGCGGCGGCATCGGCGTGTTGCTTTACCGCTGGCTCAAGCACCGCCTGGTACGCGAGCGTCCCTTCATCCGCCATCCCGGGATTACGCTGGCGATGACGCCGCTCGATCGCTACAGCTTCCCGTCCGGGCACACGCTGCACGCCGTGTGCTTCTCGAGCCTCGCGATCAGCCAGTTTCCGGAGCTGGCCTGGGTGCTGGTGCCGCTTGCCGGCCTGATTGCTGCCTCGCGTGTAATCCTGGGGTTACACTATCCAAGCGACGTACTCGCTGGAGGACTGATTGGCGCAGCGCTGGCTTTTGCCGGCCACGCGCTGCTCTGAACGATGCGCATACTGTTTGTCTCGGACGTTTACTTCCCCCGGGTCAATGGCGTTTCCACTTCGATCAATACCTTTCGCACCGATCTGCACCGGCTCGGGGTAGATTCTGTGCTGGTGGCGCCTGCGTATGCCGCGAACGACGGCGCCGAGGAACCAGACATTTGCCGGGTACCGGCCGGGCGCATTCCGCGCGACCCCGAAGATCGGCGCATGCACTGGGGCGCGCTGCGCCGCACTCTCAAGCAGCTACCCGGCCGCTTCGATCTGGTGCATGTCCAGTCGCCGTTTCTCGCCCATTACGCCGGCGTGCGCTATGCGCGGGACGTCGGCGTCCCGGTGGTCGAGACCTACCACACGCTGTTCGAGGAATATCTGCACCACTACGTGCCGGTCTTGCCGCGCATGCTCGGCCGGGCGCTCGCCAGGCGGATCACGCGCAGCCAGTGCGCCGACATCGACATGCTGATCGCCCCGTCGGAACCCATGCGCGAGCTATTGGCGCAGTACGGCGTGCGCTCGCCGGTGCGCGTGATTCCAACCGGGCTGCCCGAGGATCGCTTCACTCCCGGTGACGGCCAGCGGTTTCGTGCCGAGCACGGCGTGCCGAACGGCCGGCCGCTGCTGCTGTATGTCGGTCGCGTGGCCCACGAAAAAAACATTGATTTTCTGCTGCACAGTTTTGTCGAGCTGCGTCGCTCCCGTCCCGACGCATTGCTGTTGATTGCCGGCGAGGGGCCCGCCCGGGCCCATCTCGCTTCCGTAGTCACGGCGCTCGGCCTTAGTCAGGATGTGCAGTTCGTGGGTTACCTCGATCGGGCCCGGGGCCTGACGGATTGTTATGCCGCCGCCGATGTGTTCGTGTTCGCGTCGCGTACCGAGACGCAGGGGCTGGTGCTGCTCGAAGCGATGGCGCAGGGCCGGCCGGTGGTTTCGACGGCAGTGCTCGGTACCGCCTCGATTCTCAAGAGTGGTTGCGGCGCGCACGTGGTGCCGGAGGAACCTGCGGCATTTGCGCGCGCCATCTACGACATTCTGGAGGAGCCAACGCGCGCGGCGCGACTGGCCGCGCAGGGACTTGCTTATGCACGCACCTGGGCCTCATCGCTGATGGCCAAACGCATGATCGAACTGTATAGCGATGTGCTCAGCGCGGCGACCAAGCGCAGCGCCGGTCCGAGGCGGTCGTTGACCAGCAGCCCCGATTTGCCGAACGGCGCCTGAGCCCACAGGTTCATCCCGCCGCCGGTGCCTGGCGACGTGCCAGCGTCGCTTTGCGCTAATATTCCATGTGAAACCGGTCCCGGCACCTGACGTGGAGCAGGCGTGACGATGCGACGTGCGCTGAAAAAGGCTGAGGCAATTCCGGCGCGCGCAGCTGCTGTCCTGATGCGCTGACCGCACTTGCTGGTACCGAACCAAACTGCCGGTGTGTTTGCACCATCGCGCTGGCTGCGCAGCGCCCACCTGCAGACCATGCTGGCAAACCTGCCGCCGATGCGCGGCCTGATCCAGCGTCGGGCAGAGCGGCTGTGCTCGCAGGCAACGCCGTGGTTGCTCGATTGCGGTGATGCGGTGAGGCTGCAAGCCTGGCACACGCCCGCGGCAGCGGCGCGTGGGCGTACCGCGCTGTTGCTGCATGGCTGGGAAGGCAGCGCCGATTCCTGTTACGTGCTGTCGGCCGGCGCGCTGCTGCTTGCGTCCGGCTATGACATTGTGCGCCTGAACCTGCGCGATCATGGCGGCACGCAGAATCTGAACCGCGAGCTGTTCCATTCCTGCCGCCTGCCTGAGGTGTGCGGTGCGGTGGCGGCCATTGCCGAGCGCTGCGCCGGCGCGCCGCTTTACCTCGGCGGCTTTTCGCTCGGCGGAAATTTTCTGCTGCGCGCGGCGGCCGCACCTGGAGTGCCGGTCAACGTGGTCGGCGTGGCAGCTATTTCCCCGGTGCTCGATCCGCATCACACGCTCGATGCTCTCGAGGGCGGCCTTGGCATCTACCAGCAATACTTTGTGCGGCGCTGGAGCCGATCATTGCGCGGCAAGCAGCGTGCCTGGCCACAGGACTTTAATTTTGAGCGCCTGCTGCGCTCGCGCAGCCTGCGGCAGATGACCGCCGACCTGGTCGCCGAGCACACCGATTTTGCCGGTATCGATGCTTACCTGGATGGTTATGCCATCACTGGGGCGCGGCTCAGCACGCTCGCAGTACCGGCACGGATCCTGATTTCTGCGGACGACCCGATCATTCCGGTCAATGATCTGTCGCGGCTGGCCGCGCCGCCGCTGCTTGAGATTACGCGGACTGACTTCGGCGGCCACTGCGGCTTTCATGGCCGCTTCACCGGCCCAAGCTTTGCCGATCAATACCTACTGACGCAATTTGCGGCGCTCCGCTGAGGCTGGCCACCGCGCCGCGCTCACGTCGGGCTCAACATCAGCTCGTCGGTCCGCGCCCGCATCGGGCGCTGCGGCAGGCCGGGCTGCAATAGGCCGATCGCCCGCTGCGCGACCGCCCGCCAGGTGGTCAGCTTGCCGCCGTAGATCGTCAGCACCCGCGGATGCGCCGCGTCGTCCATGATCAGCAGGGTTTCGCGGGACCGGTAAAAAGCGTGCCCGCTGCCTGCCGGCAGCACCCGCAGGCCGGCAAAGCTGGCGCTCGGCTCTGCCGCGGCTGATTCCCTGAAGCGTGGGAAGTAGTGGCGCGCCACGCCGAGCAAATAATGAATCTCGGCACTGCTCGGATGCACTTGGGCCGGATCGCCGTGGAAGCGCACCTCGGTCGTGCCGATCAGTGCCTGCCCGTCATGCCACGGCATGATGAAGATGGCGCGCCCATCGCGCGGGCTTTCAACGTAGTACACGCCCTTGGTTATCGGGCCAGGCAGCACGATATGGCTGCCCTGGACCAGCTCGAGCGATGGTACCGGCATCGCGGGCGTGATGAGCCGTGCGGCCGGTCCAGCCCACGGGCCAGCGGCGTTGACCAGCACGGTCGCATTGCACTCATGTTCGGAGCCGCCATGCTGGTAGCGCACGCTTACATTGCCGGCGCCCCGGGCGGCGCCCGTAAAGCACGCCGGCAGCAACAGTTCGGCGCCGAGTTGCTGGGCTGAACGGATGACCGCCTGCGACAGCAGCCGATCGTCGGTCTGCGCGTCCTGGTACCAGTACACGGCCTGCAAACCGGTCGTATCGAGGCCGTCAAGGTTGCCCCAATCGCGCCGCGGCACCGTGCCGAAACGCGCCGTCGGACCGAGACCGGCCAGCACGGCGTACGCCGACAGCCCGATCCGCAGCTGCCACGGCCGGCGTCGCGTGTGCCGGTAAACGGGAATGAAAAAATGCTTGAGGTGCACGAGCTCGGGCGCGATGCGCAGCAGCGTGGCGCGTTCGTGCAGGCTCTCGCGCACCAGCCGCAACTGTCCGGTTTCCAGGTAGCGCAGGCCGCCATGAATCAGCTTGCTGGAGCGGCTGGAGGAGCCGGCCGCGATCTCGCTCTGCTCAAGCACCAGCGTCGAGTAGCCGGCCGCGGCCGCTGCCTGGGCGACCCCGGCGCCGTGGATGCCGGCGCCGATCACCACCACATCGTAGTGCTGTCGCATGACTCTAAACGCGCGCGGTTCGCATCGCTTCGCTCATCTCGCGCACCGCCATGGTTTCCACGTAGCCAACGCCGCGTCCGGCCAACTGCAACGCCAGCGGCAGGGACTCGACCTCATATACAGCCCATTTCCACGGCCCGCGCCAAAGCGCGCCGGTGCCGGCAAGTTGCAGGTGATCGCAAAACAGGTATTCGGGCCGCAGCGCGTCGCACTTGAGGTGGCTGTGATTGTCGTACTCGCTGAGCACCCAGCCGATGGCCACGCCGCCGAGCTGGCGGGCCCGGTAGATCGCGGCCAGGTCAAACGAGATCACCACACACTGCGCGCGCCACGGACCGATGGCGCCAAGCACCTGCGACACCACCTGGTCGTGCCCGAACTGCGCGAGACTTGCCCGCTTGATTTCGACAAAAATGGTGATTTCCGGACGACCCTTGAGCAACTCAAGCACGTCGGTCAGCAGCGGGATGCGGGTGCCGGCGAACTGCTCGCCGAAGCGCGGCGCTTCGCTGGCGTCGACGGTCGCGAGCTGCGCCGCGTTAAGTTCGAAGACGCTGCCGGGCTGGCCGGTAGTACGTGCCAGCAGATGGTCGTGAATGACCACCGGGATCGCGTCGGCCGAAAGGTGCACGTCCAGTTCGAGGAACCGCACCCCGAGCTGCAGGGCCGACGTGAACGCCGGCAGGGTGTTTTCCGGGCATTCGCGGGCGTTGCCGCGATGCGCTATCAAGTGAATTACGCGCGAAGTGTTCAAACCGATGATCCGCGGTCAGTAAGTTTGGCCTTGGTTAAATCCAGCCCGGACTTAAGGGCTGGAAGCTACCCTGTACGAGCCATCTTAGGGCCGCCAGATGGCCAAATATACCGGCAGCGGCCCGACCCAGCGACTTAAGTCTGCGGCAGCGCGGCGCGCTTTTCCTCGAATTCGATCAACGGTGAACTGCCGGTTACGATCAGCTCACCGTCAATGACGGCGCCGCGGGCCACGGCAATGCTGCGGGCCATCACCCGGCCCTTGATGTGCGCGGTCGCACCGATTTCGAGCTTGTCCTCGATGATGAGTGTGCCGATGATCTCCCCAGAAATCACCGCGCAGCGCGCGTGCACATCGCCAATCCAATGCGCCCCGGCGGTGATCCCGAGGTCCCCGCCGACGCGGCCATTGCCGCGCACCGTGCCATTGATCAAAAGTGCACCCTGCGTCTGGATGTCACCCTCCAGCTGTGCGTCGGGCGCGAGCAGCGACGGGGCGCTGCCCAGACGGTCGAACAGGCGACGACGCGGCAGATCATTCATGAGTATCAACTCCCGGAGCCAAACCGAAATCACAAGCCGCCGGCGGCGCGGCGCATAAGCAGCTGTCGGGCAGGCTGCTACAATGGTTGCTCAGAATGGAGGACGGGATGCTCAAAATCGCTAAATTTCCGCTGGCGTTGCTCTGCGTGGCCATGTTGTGTGTCGCAGGTTGCAGTCGGGTCAGCAGTGACTGGAAGGCCGCGCAGCAGGCCGACACCAGCGAGGCTTACCAGGAATTCCTGCACCAGCATCCTGACAGCGAATTCACCGGGCAGGCGCAGGCGCGCATCAAACAGCTGGCCGAGGACCGCGACTGGCAGCAGGCGGTGCAGGCCGACACGCTGGATGCCTATCAGCAGTTCCTGGCGCAGCATGCCGACAGCAAGTCGGCCCAGGAGGCCCGCGTGCGCATCGAGAATTTCCAGCAGAAAGCGGCTGCGCCGCCGCCGGCCGGGACCGCTGCACCCATGCCGTCGCCGTTGTCGGCGGCTGCGCCGGCCAAGCAGCAGGCCGCGGCCGCGCCGCCGACGACTGGCAAGGGGCAACACGAGGCCCAGCTCGGCGCTTATGCCACCAAGGCGCGGGCCGAGTCGGCCTGGAAGCGCCTCGAGGTCAAGTTCCCGACGCAGCTCAAGGGGTTGAGCCCGCACTATGTGCCGGGCAAATATCATGGCAAGGCCGTATACCGCTTGCGGGTGTCGACGCGATCGCCGGCCAGGCTGTGCTCGGCGCTTAAGAAGAAATCGCAGGCCTGCGTGCCAGTGAGTGGCTGAGGCGGATCTGGCAGGGCACAAAGTGACAATTCCCGTCAGTCAGGCGCGCGGCGTGGATTCGTATGTCTATGAAAAATAATAATAAAGTACCATGGCATGCGGTTTGCTCTATTCAAGCTGTAAGGTTTTCCCCCGACCTTAGAGCGAACGCCCTCCCCGCGTTTGCCTTTAGGCGCCACGGTGCTCCCCAGCCCGCGGCGCCTTTTTATTGGCCGACGCTTTCTAATGTGAACCATGAGGCGCGCCGGCACGTGCGGTCGCGTTGGTGGCTTGCGATTGTCGCGTGCTGCGCGGGCGCTGCGGCATTGCCGGCCGCCGCCGCCAACAGTTTCGCCGACGGCGCGCGCGAGGTGCAGGCGCGCACACTCAGCAACGGGCTGCAGGTCATTGTCTGGCCTGATCATCGCATTCCAAGCGTTACGTTTTACAACTGGGTGCACGTCGGCAGCCGCAATGAAGCGGCTGGCGCGACCGGGCTCGCGCACTTCTTTGAGCACATGATGTTCAACGGCACCGCCACCCATGGGCCGGGTGAATTTGAGCGGATCATGGTCGGCAACGGCGGCGGCAATAACGCGCACACAATGCGCGATGCCACGGTATTTCAGGACTGGTTCCCGCGCACCGCGCTCGAGACCGTGCTGCAGCTGGAGAGCGACCGCCTCGCGCATCTGGCATTCGTGCCGGCGGTGGTGGAGAACGAACGCAAAGTGGTGTACTCGGAACGCCGCCTGCGCGTCGAGGACAGCAATCCCTCGCTACTTGCCGAGCAGGTCCAGGCCACTGCCTTCATGGCGCACCCGTACCGGATCCCGGTCATCGGCTGGCCTTCGGACATTCTGGCGTGGACGATCGATGATCTGCAGAACTTTTATCGCACTTACTACGTGCCGAATAACTGCACGCTGGTCATCGTCGGCGACGTCGAGCCGAATGAACTGTTCGCGCTGGTGGAAAAATATTTCGGCCCGATTCCTCGGGGCGCCGTGCCGCCGCAGATTCACACCGTGGAGCCCGAACAATTGGGCGAGCGGCGGCTGCAGCTGGTGCGCGCCGCGCAAAATCCGCTGGTGCAGGTCTCGTATCACGCGGTGGCTGCCGCCGATGCGCGCCAGCCGGCCCTCGATCTTTTGCAGACGATTCTCACCGAAGGCGAATCGGCGTGGCTTTACAAGGCGCTGGTCGAGCAGCGCCAGCTGGCCGTTGCGATCGACAGCGGCTGGAACGAAGGTTTTGACCCCGACCTTTATGATTTCGTCGCGACCCTGCCTGCCGGCGGCTCGGCGGCCGAATTCGAGCAGGCGCTCGCCGATGAGCTCGCCCGGCTGCTGCGCGACGGGGTGAATGAAGTGCAGCTGGCGCGCGCGAAAAACCAGGTCGAGGCGGGGTTCTGGCGCGGGGTGTCGACGATCGATGGGCGCGCCGAGTTGCTTGGCCAGTATGCAGTGCTGCACGGCGACTACCACCTGCTGTTTTCCGCGCCGGCAGCTTTTGAGAGTGTGACCGCGGCCCAGGTGCTTGCCGTCGCCCGCGACGTGTTCAAGCCGCTGCACCGTACAGTTGGCGAACTGGTGCCGGCTGCAGCGCCAGCTTCCGGGGAGCACTGATGCCGGTGGTCACGCGCTTTGGATCAACCGCGGCTGCCGCGCGGGGCGGCATCGATATTCCTGCGCCCGCCTCGCAGAGCGTGACGCTCGCCAACGGGCTGAAGCTTATTCTGGTGCCGCGCCATGATGTGCCGCTGGTGGCCTTCAGCGCCGTGCTGCGCGGTGGCTCACGGCTTGATCCCGGCAACCTCGAAGGCGTTGCCTCGCTGACCGCCGAACTGCTCACCCGTGGTGCCGGCGCGCGCGACGCCGATGCGTTTGCCGATACCGTCGAGGGAGCCGGCGGCAACATGCAGGCGCAGGCGCGCACCGAATGGACCATCGCGAGCGGCCAGTTTCTGGCGCGCGACACCGGGTTGATGATCAAGCTGCTGGCCGACGCGCTGCTGCGGCCGCATTTTGATGACACGGAATTCGGGCAGCTGAGGCAGCGGCGGATCGAGCTGTTGAAAGCCAACAAGGACGCGCAGCCCAACTCGCTGCTTGGCGCCTATGCCCGCGCGCTGGTGTTCGCCGGCCATCCCTACGGCCGGCCGGCCTCGGGGAGCGAGGCGTCGCTGGCGCGGATTAAGCGCGCCGATGTACTCGCCTATTACCATGACCACTACGGTGCCGACCGGCTGACGCTGGTCATTGCCGGGGATTTCGAACCGCAGCAGACAATTGCAGCGGTGCGCGAGGCGTTCGGCGACTGGTCCAGGGCGCCGGTGGCGCTCCCAGCATTGCCGGCGCCGCAGCGCCCGCCCGGTGGACGCGTGCTGCTGGTCGATGCTCCAGGCGCGACGCAAACCTATTTCTGGCTCGGCACCATCGGCGTCGACCGAAACTTTCCGGCACGCGCGGCGCTCAATCTGGTCAATACGGAATTTGGCGGCGGCACGCTGGTATCCATGCTGAACACCGAATTGCGAGAGAAAACCGGCTTGACCTACGGCGCCTATTCCTATTTTGCGCGCGGTTCGGTGGCCGGCGAGTTTGGCATCAGCTCGTTTACTAAAACCGAGAATACGGCGGCCGCGGTGCAGCTGGCGCTCGACACGCTGGCCAAGTTACGCGGCGCCGGAGTGGCTGCCGCCGACATCGACTCGACGCGAAGCTACATGCTCGGACAGTTTCCGCTGGTTTTCGAGACGGCCGCGGAATGGGCCGGCGCGCTGGCGGACCTTGAACTTTTTAACCGGCCGCTGACCGACATCACCGCCTACGCCAGCGATTTGCAGAAAGTAGAT
>DASWBL010000188.1:0-5950 GCA_036390615.1 Steroidobacteraceae bacterium
CGTGTCGGTCGACTTCAATCACAACCCGCACTCGGCGATCTTCGATGCGACGCTCACCAAGGTGCTGGGGGGGACGCTGGTCAAGGTGTGCGCTTGGTACGACAACGAATGGGGCTTCTCCAATCGCATGCTGGACACCACGCTCGCGTGGTCGAAGGTATCCTGAAGGTCCACGAGCGCTCTCGCCGCGCAGTACCATACGACCGTAACGCCGCGGACCTGGCATCGACCTCCCCGCACGACTGCACAGCGAACTCCCGCCCATGAACATTCTGCGCATGACGGATCTCGATCTGCGCGGCAAGCGTGTCCTGATCCGCGAGGATCTGAACGTGCCGGTGCAGGGCGGGGCCGTGTCGAGCGACGCGCGCATCCGAGCCGCGCTGCCGACGATCCGGCTGGCGCTGGAAAAAGGTGCGCGCGTGCTGCTGCTGTCGCATCTCGGCCGGCCCGAGGAGGGCAAGTTCGAGGCGCAGTTTTCGCTGGCGCCGGTGGCGACGCGCCTGTCCGAGCTGCTCGGCCGGCCGGTACCGCTGATCAGGGACTGGCTGTACGGCGTGCAGTGCGAACCGGGCGCCGCCGTCTTGTGCGAGAACGTGCGCTTCAACAAGGGCGAAAAGAAGGACGCCGAGGCGCTGTCCCGGCAGATGGCCGCGCTGTGCGACGTGTTCGTGATGGACGCCTTCGGGACCGCGCACCGCGCCGAAGCCAGCACCCACGGCGTGGCGCGCTATGCACCGGTGGCCTGCGCCGGACCGCTGCTGGTCGCCGAGCTCGAGGCACTGGAGCGGGCGCTGGACAAGCCGGCGCGTCCGCTGATTGCCATCGTGGCGGGCTCGAAGGTTTCAACCAAACTCACGGTACTCGAGTCGCTGCTCACCAAGGTCGACAAGCTCATCGTCGGTGGCGGCATCGCCAACACGTTCCTGGCCGCAACCGGCGTACGGGTGGGCAAGTCCCTGTGCGAGACCGAGATGCTCGATATCGCCCGCAAGTTGCTGGCGCAGGCCAAGGCGCGCCAGGCCGAGATCCCGCTGCCGACCGACGTGGTGGTCGGCCGGCAGCTGGCCGCAACGGCGCACGCGGACGTGCGTGCAGTGGGCGAAGTGGCCGACGACGAGATGATTCTCGATATCGGGCCAGACTCGGCCGAGCGCTTCTGCGCGCTGCTCGAGGGCGCCGGCACGATTGTGTGGAATGGGCCGGTCGGCGTGTTTGAATTCGATCAGTTCGGCGAAGGCACGCACGCCATCGCGAACGCGATCGCCAGCAGCGGCGCCTACTCGCTGGCCGGCGGCGGTGATACGCTGGCCGCGATCGAAAAATACGGCGTCGCGGACGGGATCTCGTATATTTCCACTGGCGGCGGCGCGTTCCTCGAATTCATGGAGGGCAAGACGCTGCCGGCAGTTGCGATGCTGCAGACGCGCGCGGCCGGCTGATCGCGCCGGCGGGGCGTGCCTTCGGCGTCGCACCCAAACGGAAACGGGGCATTATGGATACGGCTCGCAGAACAAAAATTGTGGCCACTCTCGGGCCGGCGACCGATGTCCCGGGTGTCATCAATGACATGATTGCGGCCGGGCTTGACGTTGCCCGCGTCAACTTTTCCCATGGCACGCGCGATTCACAGCGGCGCCGCGTCGAAGCGATCCGGGCCGCGGCCACCCAGGCGGACCGCTTTGTCGGCATTCTGGCCGATCTGGCCGGGCCTAAGATCCGCATTGAAAGCTTCAAGGGCGGCGCGGTCCAGCTGGTCGAGGGAGCGCCATTCGCGCTCGATACCGACCTCGACCCGGAAGCCGGGAACGCGAGCGAAGTTGGCTGCGCCTACAAGAACCTGCCCGCCGATGTGCACGCCGGCGATACGCTGTTGCTGGCCGACGGACAGATTGTCCTCGCGGTGGAGAAGGTCGTCGGCACGCGAATTTTGTGCGTGGTGCGTACCGGCGGCGAGCTTTCCAACCGCAAGGGCCTGAACCGCCAGGGCGGTGGCATCTCGGCGCCTGCGCTCACCGACAAGGATCTCGAGGACATCAGACTCGCCGCCGAGATGGGCATCGACTACCTGGCGGTGTCATTCGCGCGCGACGCCGCCGACATTCGCCGCGCCCAGTCGGAACTGCGCAAGTGGCGGGGCGAGGCCCGCGTGGTGGCCAAGATCGAGCGGCACGAGGCTCTCGATAACCTGACCGGCATCCTGTCGGTGACTGATGCGGTCATGGTGGCGCGCGGCGACCTTGGCGTTGAAATGGGCTACGCCGAGCTGACCGGGCTGCAAAAAACCATCATCCGCCAGTCGCTTGCCAGCAACCGGGTGGTCATCACGGCCACCCAGATGATGGAATCGATGATCCAGAACCCGATTCCGACCCGTGCCGAAGTCAGCGACGTGGCCAACGCCGTGCTGGATGGTACCGATGCAGTGATGCTGTCGGCCGAAACGGCAACCGGAAAATTTCCCGTGCGCGCCGTCCAGGCGATGGCTGATGTGATCCGCGGCGCAGAAAAATACCAGCTCGGCGAAGTGCATACCGCGGTGCGGACCGAAGGCGAATTCAGCAATACGGAAGAGGCGATCTCGCGGGCGGTCATGTATGTGGCCAACCACATGCGGGTGCGCGCCGTGGTTGCGCTGACGGAATCCGGCGCCACGCCGCTGTGGATGAGCCGCATCCGGTCGGACCTGCCGATTTTCGCCTTCACGCGCAATGAAGCCACGCGAAGGCGCGTCACGCTCTATCGCGGCGTTTATGCGGTGCCCTTCGATGTCACGCACGGCGATACCCATGGCCTGGATCGGCAGATATTCGACCGGCTGCTGCAACTCGGATTGGTGGATGTCGATGACCAGGTCATGCTGACCAAGGGTGAGCTTTCCGGGGTGTCCGGCGGCACGAACTCGATGCAGATCCTGCGAGTTACCAAGAATTAATCGCCCGGCCCGCCGACCGGGCGCCCGCTAGGCCCATCTCCACCCCGGAGCGCTGAAAATGGCCAGACTCCGGGTCCCAAGTGCCGAAAACGCGACGCCAGTTCATATCGGCAGCTCCGGGCGCGGAGTTATCTTAAGCGGCATGGACGGGACCTCATTGCCCAGACACCGGGCAGCAGTTGGCAACACGGTCGGGCTCGTGCTGCCGGGCGGCGGCGCGCGCGCCGCCTATCAGGTCGGGGTACTCAAGGCGATCGCAACGCTGCTGCCCGAGGCAGCCAACCCCTTCCCGATCATGGTGGGCACTTCAGCCGGAGCGGTGTCCGCGGCGGCGATCGCCACCGAGGCCTATCGCTGGCAGCGAGCCGTGGCAGGACTCGAATCGGTGTGGGCCAACTTTCACGTTGACCAGGTATTCAAGGCCGATGCGTTCAGCATGCTGCGTTCCGGCCTGCACTGGCTGGCGTCGCTGATCTCCGGCGGCCTGCTGATGCCGCCGCCGGCGGCACTTTTCGATAACTCACCGCTGCGCGAGCTGCTCGAGGCCAAGATCGACTGGCGCGAGCTGCAGGTGAGCCTGGCCAGCGGGAGCCTGCGGGCGCTGGCCGTGTGCGCCACCGGCTACGGCACCGCCAATTCAGTGGCCTTTTTTGACGGCGCCAGCGGTATCGAGGAGTGGCACCGCCAGCAGCGCGTCGGCCAGCGCACGGCGCTGCAGGTCGATCACCTGATGGCCAGCATCAGCGTGCCGTTCTTATTTCCGCCGGTGCTGGTCGGCAAGGAGTATTACGGCGACGGCGCCCAGCGTCAGCTGTGGCCCCTCAGCCCGGCGATCCACTTGGGGGCCGACCGGTTGCTGGTCATCGGCGTGCGCGGCCAGGAGGGAGACGGCATCAATACTCGCCGCCGCACGGTGCCGGTGGCGCCGTCACCGGGGCAGTTGTTCGGCTACATGCTCGACACGCTGTTTATGGATCAGATCTATGCCAATGTCGAACACGTCGCACGGCTCAATCAGGTAGCCGAGGTGGCGCCGCAGGCAGTGCCGGGCGTGCACAAGGTCGCGACCATGGTCATCGCGCCGAGCGAGGACCTGCGGGTCATTGCCACGCGCCACATCCGTAGTCTGCCGGTGAGCCTGCGAGCGCTGCTGCGTATCATGGGCGCGCGCGGCACCGCCGGCGCACAGCTGGCAAGCTACCTGCTGTTCGAGTCGGGCTACACGCGCGAACTGATCGCACTGGGCGAGACGGATGCGCTGGCACGGCGCGAGGAATTGCTGTTGTTCCTCGGCGGCGAGGCACTGATCCAGACGATCATGGTGCCGGCCTTCAAGCTGACGGCCGAGCAGGACTGAGCGGCGCGGCGGCCGCCCCGGGCCGGCGGCTATACCTGTGCCAATGGTCGGCGTATTCTGCATCGCCGATTGCAGATGGCGGCGCTCTGGGGGATTGCGACATGCTCATGCAGCGCGCAGCGCGGCTTTGGCCGATCGGCGTGTTTGCCATGCTTTGCAGCACGCTCACTGTGGCCAACGTGCGCATTTTTCCGGTCGAGTCGCAGTCCGGCGTGCACGAGAAATACACGCTGCGCGTACCCAACGAGAAAATGTTCGACACGGTGCGGATCGTGGGCGAATTTCCCGCGGGCCTCAAGATCCTTAATTTTGAATTCAAGCCCGGCTGGAAGCTGAATATCCGCAAGGATGCCGCTGGCAACATCATCGGTGCGGAGTGGCGTGGCCGGCTGCGACCCTACGAATTTGCCGAATTCGGCCTGCTCGGTGTCAATCCGGCCGAGCCGAGCACGTTGGTGTGGAAATTCGTGCAGCACTACGCCGACGGCAGCAAGGCGGAGTACACGGGGCCCGCGGGCGCGCGCTTTCCGGCGCCGGTGACCCGCATTCTCGCCGTAGCAGGAGCCACGGGCGATGCGGCGCCACGCGGCTCGAATGCCAATCCAGCTGTGCTGCTCGATCCGGCCGCGCATAATTAAGTCCGGCGTCGCCAAATCGCAGCGCCTGACCCATGCGTTCATGACTGACGCGATGCGGATCTGCCCGGGCTGCCGCCGTCCCGCCGCCCAGTGCGTTTGCCCCGCTGCTGCAACCGCGCGGCCAGCCGCGGTACGCGTCGGCCGGCAGACTCAAGGGCGCGGCGGCAAGGGAGTGAGCGTCATTACCGGGCTCGCACTGCCGGCCGCGAAACTTGAGGCACTTTGCACCGAGCTTAAACGCCGCTGCGGCGCCGGCGGTCGCGTCAGTGCCGGGGTGATCGAAATTCACGGTGAGCATCGCGACACCCTGCTCGCGGAACTCGCGCGGCGCGGCATCACTGCCAAGCGATCGGGCGGCTGATGGCCTCACCGTCCGTGTTGTTGCGGCTCGACGATGTCACGCTGAGCTTTGGTGCGCGCCCGCTGCTCGAGCACGTGCAGCTGCAAATCGAAGAAACCGAACGTGTCTGTCTGGTCGGCCGCAACGGCGAGGGCAAATCCTCACTGTTGCGACTTCTGGCCGGTATGGCGATGCCTGATGAGGGCACGGTGTGGATCCGCCCCGGCGTGCGCGTCGCCTATCTGGTGCAGGATATCGGTGTCGAGGCAGAGGGCAGCGTTGAGTCAATTGTCGCCGGCCAGGCCTACGATCCTTGCGATGCAGATGCCTGGCAGTTGCAGGATCGAACGCGGCTGACGCTGCAGCGACTCGGGCTCGACGGAACGGCTGCCTTCGCCACGCTGTCCGGTGGCTGGCGGCGGAGGGTATTGCTGGCGCGGGCGCTGGTAAGCGAGCCGCAGGTGCTGTTGCTCGATGAGCCGACCAATCACCTGGATATTGAAGCGATCGAATGGCTCGAGCAGCTGATGCTCGGATTCCGCGGTGCGCTGCTGTTCGTCAGCCACGATCGCGCCTTTATCAACCGGCTGGCAACGCGAATCGTCGAGCTGGACCGCGGCGCGCTCGCGTCCTGGCCGGGCAACTACAACCGCTACGCGGCGCTCAAGGCTGAGGCCAAC
>DASWBL010000189.1:0-1686 GCA_036390615.1 Steroidobacteraceae bacterium
TTGTCGATTTCCTTCTTGCTCGCCGTGGGGCTGTCTCTGTTGGTCGCCATGAGCGCAACGCCGGCGCTGTGTGCGCTGGTAATGGCGCGGCACGCACCCAAATCCGAAGCGGCCTTTCTGCGGACTCTGAAACGCGGCCAGCAGGCCGCCATCCTATGGCTCAATCGACGCCCTCGAACGCTGATTGCCATCGTCCTCGTGAGCGGTCTCGCCGGGGTGATTCTTCTGCCGCTGCTGGGCGCGCGCCTGCTGCCCGATTTCCGCGAGAACTATCTGATTGCGCATGCATCGCTGCGCCCGGGAATATCGCTGACCGAAACCACCCGCGTCGGCGAGCGCATCTCCAAGGGGCTCATCGCTATACCGGGCGTCAAAAGCGTTGCGGAGCAGATCGGCCGTGCCGAAAATGGCCAGGATCCGGATGCACCGAATAAAAGCGAATTCGAGGTCCAGATCGACCCGCAACAAGGACGCACCGCCGGCGAGATCGATGCCGCCATCCGCGACGTGTTCGACGATTTCCCGAATCAGCTGGTGGAGATTTATTCGGTGCTGGCCGAGCGCATCGGCGAGACCCTCTCAGGCGAGTCGGCGCCGTTCACCATCAGCGTGGTCGGTTCCGATCTGGACGCGGACGATTTGGTCGGGGCCCGGATCGTCGAGGTGCTGCAACGTCTGCCCGACAGCGGCAACGTTCGGCTGACCGTCCCGCCACGCCAGGCGGAGCTGCATGTGGAGTTGCTGCCGGCGCAGCTCGCCGTTTACGGTCTGCAGGCGGCGGATGTGCTTGAGACCGTCAATGCGGCTTATCACGGCAGCGCGGCGGCCGATCTCAATCAGTCGGACCGCAGCGTGCCGGTGGTGGTGCGAATCGCCGGCGTCGATGCCGATCCGCCGCGCTTAAGTGCGCTGCTGCTGCGCGGCCGGGACGGCGCGCTCACGCCGCTGTCCACGGTGGCCAAGGTCAGCGTGGTGTCGGCGCGCAGCCTCATCGATCATCAAGACGGATTGCGCCGCCAGATCGTCGTGGCGACGCCCAAGGGCGCCGATCAAGCAGGGTATGCCGCGGCTGCGCGCAAGGCGATCACCGCCCAAGTGCCGCTGCCGCCGGGGGTGTTTCTGCTCTACGGCGGCGCGGCCGAGACGCAGGCCGCGGCCAGGAATGAATTGCTGCTGCATTCCGCCGCCGCGTTCGTGCTCATCGTGCTGCTGCTGGCGCTCGCCTTCGGACAACCCCGGCAAGTGCTGCTGGTGCTGCTCTCGCTGCCGAGCACGCTGATCGGGGGGGTGGCGGCGGTAGCCGTGACGGGCGGCACTCTGACGCTGGGTGCGATGGTGGGCTTCGTCGCGCTGTTCGGCATGGCCGCGCGCAACACCATACTGCTCGTGTCTCACTTCGACCATCTGGTACTCCAGGAGGGCCGCACTTGGGACTTGGACACGGCGACCCGAGGCGCCGAAGAACGGCTCACGCCGGTGCTGCTCACCGCGCTGCTCACCGGCCTTGCGCTGCTGCCGGTCGCCCTGCAGCTGCATCAACCCGGGCACGAGATCGAAGGCCCGATGGCCGTGGTGATTTTGGGTGGTTTGGTGTCTTCTACGCTGGTCAGTCTGTTGCTGATACCGCCGTTGGCGGCGCGCTGGCTGCGGGCGTCCGGCACTGCGTATGGGTCGAGATTCAATCAG
>DASWBL010000190.1:0-13128 GCA_036390615.1 Steroidobacteraceae bacterium
AGAAGCTGGGCGTCGATCCTTATAGCGACAACATCGTGTTGCGCCGGGCCGTGAGACATCTTGCGAAAGTCGATGCCGCCGTAAGCCTCGGCATGAAATTTGGCGGCGTCCCGGGACTGCCCTACGCCGCAGATCTGAGCCGCACGCTCGATGCCATCTACCACGAGGATCCGGCGGTGCTGCGCGAGCGGCGCCGAAAGGTCCTGGCCGGCTACGGCCTCGAGCCGGCTGAAATCGAGCGGTTCAGCAACACGCTGCTGCTGGGCCCGACGCGCCAGCAATTGCTGGAAGAAATAGCCCGATCGCTCGATCACGTCGCCGGGCGCGCCGAGTTATTCAGGCACGCGCTGAGCCTGACCTCCGAAGAGGAGGTCCAAGTATTTCTGCAAAGCGCTTCGTTGCTAACGCACCTGAAGCCGAGCGCGCCGCTTTCGCGCCTGCTGCCCGGGCTTCGGCTGCCGGCGGCACAGCTGGCCGATGGTCAAGTCGTTGTCGTCGGTGCCTTTGATTCAGTTTACTGGACTGAGGACGTCGCTGGTTTTGAACGCGAACTGCGCGCGGCCCTTCCGCCCGAGGTCATGGGCCGGGCACTTGCACTTTCCGGAACCATTTCCGGTCGGGCACGAGCGGAACTGACAAATCTCGGCTGGACGCTGCTCGAACAACCGGTCGCGGTTCTGCCGGCGCCCTGAGCACAGGTCAGAAGTTCCGCCGCGTCAATAATGGGCCCGTGGGTGTGCACGCCAAAACCGAAGCAGCAAATAACCACCCGCCATTCCACCAAGATGCGCAAAGTGTGCGATGCCCTGGCCGTTGCCGAAGATACCGAGCATCAGTTCGAGTACGCCATAGAGCGTTACAAACAGCCAGGCCGGCATCGGAATCGGCACCGGCAGTAAAATCAGCTTGCGGTACGGGTAAGCCATACCGTAGCAAAGCAGTACGCCAAATATGCCGCCGGAGGCGCCGACCGTCGGGCCGGACGCCGGCCACCACTGGGCCGTAACCCAAGTCTGGGTCAACGCTGCGCCCAGTACGCAGACCAGGTAAAAAATCCAGAAGCGGCGGGTGCCGAGCAGCCGCTCGGTATCGGGGCCAAAAATGCACAGCGCGAACATATTCGTGAGAATGTGCCAGAAATTGGCGTGCAGAAAGGCATAAGTCAGCAGCTGCCACGGCTCGAACGGCAGCATCCCGACCACGCCAGAGGCGTGCAGTGGCCAAAGTGCGAACGGCATCCACAGATTTTCGCCAAACACGTACTGTGTCAGCAGAAATACGCCGGCGTTGGCAAAAAGCAGTGTGCGGACGGCGGGTGTTAAATTGCGGAACACGGCAAGTTGCGGAATGATTGGGAAACAGTCGCCATTGTGCCAGTTACTACCGAACCCATGACTCCTTTATGCCGTGCAAGCGGTGCCGGCTGATGCGGCGTCGAGACTGCCACCGATGAGCGCGGCGCTAACCGTAAAAGCCGAGGCCATTGACGCCCTGCTGCCGCAAACGCAGTGTGAGCGCTGCGGCTACCCCGGCTGCCTGCCCTATGCGAGCGCTATCGCCGCCGGCGAGGCGCCGATCAACCAATGCCCGCCCGGCGGCGCTGCTCTGATCCGCCAACTAGCCCAGCTGCTCGATCAGCCAGTGCTGCCGCTCAATCCTGCGAACGGGCGCGAGGCGCCGCAGACAGTGGCTTGGATCGATCCTGAGGTCTGCATCGGCTGCGCGCGCTGCCTGCCACCCTGTCCGGTCGATGCGATTGTCGGCGCCAAGCGCCTGCTGCATACCGTGCTGGCAGATTGGTGTACTGGCTGCGAACTTTGCTTGCCTGCCTGCCCCGTCGATTGCATCCACATGTTGACGGCCACGACAGCTGGTCCGGCGCCGGATAAAAATCGGAGCCGCTATCTGGCCCATCTGCGCCGACACGAGCAAGTCAGCGAGCAAAGAGCTGCTCAGCTCGCGCAGCTGAAGCGCCAAGCGGGAACGCGCGGCGGCGAAGAGCGGTGATCCTATGAACGCCGCCAACCGCAGACACATCTACGAAGCGTTGCGCCAGTCAAACCCGGAACCCAGATCAGAACTCAACTACCGCTCGCCGTTTGAGCTGCTGATCGCGGTGATGCTGTCCGCGCAGGCCACGGATAAAAGCGTCAACGCTGCCACCGGTAATCTATTCGCCGCGGCGCCGGATCCGAAGTCAATGGTCGCGCTGGGGCTTGCGCGCCTGAAGCGGCACATCCGTACGATTGGCTTATACAACACCAAGGCGCGCCACATCATGACGGCTTGCCGGAAGCTGATCGAGTCACACGCCGGTCAGGTACCAGCGGATCGCGCTTCCCTTGAGTCGCTTCCGGGAGTCGGTCGCAAGACCGCCAATGTTGTCCTGAACGTAGCCTTCGGCCAACCAACAATTGCGGTCGATACGCATATTTTTCGAGTAGCCAATCGCACTGGCCTAGGACCTGGGCGAACCCCGCAGGCGGTAGAAGCGGCGCTACTCGCCGCCACGCCGCCCGAGTTCCTGCGCAATGCACACCACTGGCTGCTCCTTTTGGGCCGCTACATCTGCCAGGCGCGACGACCCCTGTGTGCACGTTGTCCGATTGCGCATTGGTGTGAATATCCCAATAAGAGCACCGCATGAGCTTATCGGCGCATTACGAGCGCAAACCACAGTGCGCTGGCCGCGCGCCAAATAATGCCGCTAATGTGCTGCGGCTCACATCACTTTAGATCCTGATGGCCACCGTCCACTCACTGCACTGCTATCCAATCAAATCGGCCCGCGGCCTGAACCCGCAGCGCGTAGCGCTGACCGAGTGGGGATTTGCAAATGATCGGGGTTG
This sequence comes from Steroidobacteraceae bacterium, assembly GCA_036390615.1. Classification (GTDB taxonomy): domain Bacteria; phylum Pseudomonadota; class Gammaproteobacteria; order Steroidobacterales; family Steroidobacteraceae; genus FEN-1191. Next base: position 2,850 of record DASWBL010000190.1, read on the forward strand.
GATGTTAATCACGCTCGACGGCCGGTTCATCAGCCAGCGCGAGTCGCCGCGCCTCGCGCTGCTGCAGCCGACGTTGACCGGCGAGCACCTGCTCCTAAATGCGACGGACATGCCGGCCTTACAACTGCCGCTGCGCCTCACAGGCGAGTCGCTGCCGGTTACGGTATGGGGCGATGAGTGCCTGGCCTTCGATGCCGGTGATGCCGCGGCGCGCTGGGCCAGCACGCTGATCGCGCGACCCTGCCGTCTGGTGCAGTTCGATCCTGCGCGTGAGCGACTGAGCGATCCGAGCTGGAGCGGTCCGATCAAAGCGCATAATCGCTTCACGGACGGCTTCCCGATCCTCGTGATCGGCACCGCCTCGCTCAAGGATCTGAATCGCCGCCTGGCAGAACCTTTGCCCATGGATCGCTTTCGGCCGAATCTGGTGATCGATGGCCTTGAGCCCTATGAGGAGGATCGCATTGGCGACCTGCGCATCGGCGCCGTGACGCTGCGGCTTGTGAAACCGTGCACCCGCTGCGTCATCACGACCACGGACCAGGAAAGCGGCGAGCGACGTGGACCGGAACCGCTGCGGACGCTCAAGACATACCGGTTTGATTCGCAGCTGCGCGGCGTGAAATTTGGCCAGAACGCCGTGATCATCGCCGGCGCCGGCGAGTCACTCGAACTGGGACAAATCGTTTTGGTCCAATAGCCGGGTTTGCCCCGGCCGTTCGCGAACCCGTTATTTGGTTCGCTTTTTGGGCAGATAAAGATCGGTGAGTGTGCCTTCGAAGGCCTCGGCCGCCATGCCCACCGACTCCGACAGCGTCGGATGCGGATGAATGGTCAGTCCGATATCGGCAGCGTCCGCGCCCATCTCGATGCCCAGCGTCACCTCGGCGATCAGCTCTCCGGCGTTCGGGCCCACCATGCCCCCGCCCACCACGCGATGGGACTGCGGATCAAACAGTAATTTGGTAAAACCCTCATCGCGACCCAGCGCCAGCGAGCGGCCGCTCGCCGCCCACGGAAATACCGCCTTTTCAACCGTCACGCCCTGCGCCTTGGCCATCGTCTCGGTCATGCCGACCCAGGCCACTTCAGGATCCGTGTACGCGACCGACGGGATGGCGCGCGCGTCGAAGAAACTCTTTTGCCCCGCCGCCACCTCGGCCGCCACATGCCCTTCGTGCACGGCCTTGTGCGCCAGCATTGGCTGGCCAACTATGTCGCCGATCGCAAAAATGTGCGGCACATTCGTCCGCATTTGCTTGTCGACGGCAATGAAGCCGCGATCACTGACATTGACGCCAGCAGCAGCGGCGTTGATTTTCCGGCCATTGGGTGAGCGCCCGACGGCCACCAGCACTCGATCGAAGCGCTGCGTGGTAGCGCCTTCCTTGCCCTGAAAAGTAACCTCCAAGCCATCGGCTCCGGCCTTGACGGCAGTGACCTGGGTGCCAAGCAGAATCTGTTCGTAGCGGGATCGGATGCGCTTTTCCAGTGGCCGCACCAGATCCGGATCGCAACCGGGCATCAATTGAGCCGTCAGCTCCACGACGCTGACCTTGGCGCCGAGCGCCTCGTATACGCAGGCCATTTCAAGCCCGATGATGCCGCCACCGAGCACCAGCAGGCGGCCCGAAACCTGGCCCAGCTCCAGCGCACCGGTCGAGTCAATCACGCGCGGATCGCTTGGCAGGAAGGGCAGCGACATCGACTCGGACCCAGCGGCGATGATGCATTGTTCAAAACGGATGCGCTCGGTGCGGCTGCCATCGTTCACTTCGATGACGTTCGCGCTGACGAAGCGGCCGGTGCCGCGCACGACCTCGACTTTGCGCTGCTTGGCAAGACCGCTGAGCCCGCCGGTCAGCTTGCCAATGACCTGATTTTTCCAGGCACGCAGCTGGGTTACGTCAATCTGCGGGGCGCCAAAGCTGACACCGTGGCTGGCCATCGATCGCGCCTCATCGATGACCTTGGCGGCATGCAGTAGCGCTTTGGAGGGAATGCAGCCGACGTTCAGGCAGACGCCGCCGAGCGTGGCCCAACGCTCGATTAGCGTGACCTTCAAACCAAGATCTGCGGCCCGGAAGGCAGCGCTGTAGCCGCCGGGACCTGCGCCTAGAACCACGAGCGGCGCAACGCGATCCGCCGACGCGTCCACCGAGTTTGGCGCTGCGGCAGCGGGCGCGGCTTTGGGCGGGGGCGGTGCCGCCGCCGCGACGGGTGCTGGCGCTGCCACGGTCGCCGCGCCCGAAGCTGTGGTTTCTACTTTGACGATTGGCGTGCCCTGCGAGACCTTGCCGCCTTTGGCGACCAGCACCTCGAGTACTTTGCCGGCTGCGCTCGCCGGCACATCCATCGTGGCTTTGTCGGTTTCCAGTGTGATCAGCGGCGTTTCAAGTTCAATCTGATCGCCGGGTTTGACCAGCACGTCGATGACCGCAACGTCCTTGAAATTGCCGATATCCGGACAGGCAATCACCACCTGCGTCACTTGATCGCCTCGAGGAGGCCATCCACATTGGCCAGTTCCGCGCAAAGGGCAGCGGTGAACCGCGCTCCCTGCGCGCCATCAATGACGCGATGGTCATAGGACAGCGATAGCGGCAGCATCAGTCGCGGCACCAGCACTGCGTCGCGGTAGGCCGGTCGCAGCGTCGACTTGGAAAGCCCCAGGATCGCCACTTCCGGCGCATTGATGATGGGGGTGAAGGCTGTGCCGCCGATCCCGCCGAGACTCGTGATGGTGAAGCAGCCGCCCTGCATTTCGGCGCCAGACAATTTGCCCTTGCGCGCCTTGTCCGAAAGATCGCCGAGCGCACGAGCAATCTCGAACAGGTCTTTGCGATCCGCATCGCGGATCACCGGCACGACCAATCCGTTGGGCGTGTCGGCCGCGAAGCCGATGTGGCAGTATTGCTTGAGCACCAGATTTTCGCCGCTTGCGTCCAGCGAGGCGCAAAAGGCCGGGAATTTTTTCATTAACTTGACGCAGGCGCGAATCACAAAGGCAAGCGGCGTGAGCTTCAGCCCTTCCGCCGCGGCTCGCGCCTTCAGCCAGCGGCGCGCGTCTTCCAGCTCGGTAATGTCGGCTTCATCAAACTGCGTTACGTGAGGCAAGTTGACCCAGCTCGCGTGCAGCCGCGGCCCGGAGATGCGCTGGATGCGATTCAGTGGCTGGATCGTCACAGCGCCGAATTGCGCAAAGTCCACGACTGGCACGCGCGGCAGGCCCGTCCCTGCTTGCGCAGCCCCGGACGGTTTCGCCTGTAGCTGCGTCTTGACGTAATTCTTTACGTCCTCCTGCAGTACACGATTCTTCGGGCCCGTGCCGCGCACGCGGCCCAGATCCACGCCGAGCTCGCGCGCAAATTGCCGCACGGAGGGACTTGCGTGCGCGGTAGCAAAGCCCGCCTCACTGGTCGGGGCGACAGACGCGGGCGCCGATGGCGCCGCGGCGCGCGCTGGCGCAGTCGGCGCTGGCGCCTCGGCTACAGGCTTTGGCGGCGCAGCCGACGCTAGCGTCGCGGCCGGGGCTGGCGTCGCCGCCGGCGCACCCGTGAGTGTCGCAATCGGCGTACCGGCCGACACCCGATCACCCTTTTTAACCAGCAGTTTGTCGACCACACCGGCCGCGGGTGATGGCACATCCATGGTCGCTTTCTCAGTCTCGAGCGTCAGCAGCGGCGTGTCGACCTCGACGCGATCGCCCTGCTTGACCAGCACCTCGATGATCTCGACATCTTTGAAATTGCCAAGATCGGGCACCGCTATAGGTCCGCTGCTCGAAGGGGCCGCTGCCGTCGCGGCCGCTGGCTGCGGCGGCTTGACTGGCGCCGCTGCCGCCGCTGCAGCTGCCGGTGCGGCCGCAGTCGCGGCAACGGCCGGCGATTCCGCGGCCGCCGCGCCGCGCAGCAGCGCAATGACCGTGCCCGCCGAGACGCGATCCCCTTTGGCGACCAGCAGTTTCTCGATGACGCCAGCACCGGGCGAAGGCACATCCATCGTCGCCTTCTCGGTCTCGAGCGTCAGCAGCGGCGTATCGATGGCGACCTGTTCACCTGGCTTGACCAGCAACTCAATAATCTCGACATTTTTGAAGTCGCCGATATCCGGTACTTTGATTTCTGTAACAGCCACGGCGCAAACTCCTGGCGGTCAGCTGTACAGCGGGTCAGACTTGGTCGGGTCGATACCCAGCTTCGCCACTGCCCCGACGATGGTCGGGTGGTCGATCATGCCGGCATCGGCCAGGGCCTTCAGGGCCGCCAGCGCGATGAACTTGCGGTCGACCTCAAAATGCCAGCGCAGCGGCGCGCGCGCATCGCTGCGTCCGAAGCCATCAGTGCCGAGCGTCGCATACTTGCCCGGCATCCACTGACGAATTTGATCGGATACGGAGCGCATGTAGTCGCTCGCCGCTACGATCGGGCTGTCGATTCCTGCGAATAACTGCTGCACGTAAGGCACCTTGGCCGCTTCCCCTGGATGCAGCAGGTTATGGCGCTCGCACGCCAGCGCCTCGCGGCGCAGCTCATTGAAGCTCGTGATCGAATACACATCGGCTGGAACTCCGAAGTCACGCTCGAGCAGTTCGGCAGCTGCTATTACTTCGCGCAGGATTGTGCCGCTGCCAAGCAGCGTTGCGCGCACTTTGCCCTTACCACCCGTGCGCAGGCGGTAGCCGCCGCTGACGATCCCGGCCTCACTCCCCGGTGGCATCGCCGGTTGTTGGTAGTTTTCGTTCATCACCGAGACGTAATAGAAAATGCCCTCGCCGTCGCCGTACATGCGCTGCAGGCCGTGCTGAATGATGACCGCAAGCTCATAGGCATAGGCAGGGTCATACGCGCGGCAATTTGGCACCGTGGAAGCCAGCAGGTGACTGTGGCCATCCTGGTGCTGCAGGCCCTCGCCGGCCAGCGTCGTGCGGCCGGCGGTACCGCCGAGCAGGAAGCCACGCGCGCGCATGTCGCCGGCGGCCCAGATGAAATCCCCGACGCGCTGGAAGCCGAACATCGAGTAATAGATGTAAAACGGCACCATCGCGATGCCGTGGTTTGCATAAGAGGTCGCCGCCGCGATCCATGAGCACACGGAGCCGGCCTCGTTGATCCCCTCTTCCAGCATCTGTCCTTTCTTGTCTTCGCGGTAGGACATCAGCTGGTCTGCATCCTGCGGCGTGTATGTCTGCCCGACCTGGGAGTAGATGCCGATCTGGCGGAACAGGCCCTCCATTCCAAAGGTGCGCGCCTCATCCGGCACGATCGGCACGATATGCGGGCCGATGCTCTTATCTTTGAGCAACGCGGTCAGGATTCGCACAAAGGCCATGGTCGTGGAAATCTCCCGCTCGCCTGTGCCGTCGAGCATTGCCTGAAACGCGCTAAGCGGCGGCACGGTGAGCGCCGGGGCCGTTACCTGCCGCACCGGCAGGTAGCCGCCAAGCGTTTCGCGATGCTGGCGCAGATACCGCAGTTCCAGACTGTCATCGGCCGGCCGCCTAAACGGCACGGTGCTGATTTCGGCGTCGCTGACCGGGATATTGAGCTGGTCGCGAAGCTCGCGCAGCGAGTTATCGTCAAGCTTTTTCTGTTGATGCGTTGCCATCTGACCTTCGGCAGTTTTGCCGAGGCCGAAGCCCTTGACGGTCTTGGCAAGAATCACCGTGGGTCGGCCGCTCGGTTGCATCGCGGCGGCGTAAGCCGCGTACACCTTGCGCGCATCGTGGCCCCCGCGATTGAGATTCCAGATCTCGGCGTCGGACATGTTGGCGACCATCTCCAGCAACTTCGGATCCTTGCCGAAGAAGTGCTCGCGCACGTAGGCCCCATCCTTGGACTTGAAGTTCTGGTATTCGCCGTCGACACATCCTTCCATCACGCGGCGCAACCGGCCCTCGGTGTCGCGCGAGAGCAGCGGATCCCAGCGCGAACCCCAGATTACCTTCAGCACGTTCCAGCCGGCGCCGAGAAACGCCGCTTCCAGCTCCTGAATGATCTTGCCATTGCCGCGCACCGGCCCGTCGAGGCGCTGCAGATTGCAGTTGATGACGAAAATCAGGTTATCGAGCTGTTCGCGCACTGGCATGGTCAGCGCGCCCATGCTCTCCGGCTCATCCATCTCTCCGTCGCCGCAGAACACCCAAACCTTGCGATCCGATTCGGGCATCAGCCCACGATGCTCCATGTAACGCATGAAGCGGGCCTGATAGATGCCCATCATCGGCCCAAGCCCCATCGAGACCGTCGGAAACTGCCAGAACCCGGGCATCAGCCATGGATGCGGATAGGAGCTCAGGCCGCCGCCGGCGACCTCCTGCCGGAAGCGTTGCAACTGTGCTTCGCTCAGCCGTCCCTCGAGATACGCGCGCGCATAAATGCCGGGCGCAGAGTGACCTTGAATAAATACCAGATCGCCTTTGTGCTGCGCGGAGGGCGCCCGCCAGAAATGGTTGAAGCCGACTTCATAAAGCGTCGCCGATGATGCGTAGCTCGAGATATGACCGCCGTACTCGGTGGACTTGCGGTTGGCGGCCACCACCATCGCGACCGCGTTCCAGCGGATGAAGGCCTCGACGCGCCGCTCGATGGCACGATCGCCCGGATACCGCGGCTCTTTGATCAGCGGGATGGTATTTACGTACGCGGTGTTGGCCCGGTACGGCAGATAGGCGCCAGAGCGGCGCGCGTGATCGACCACTTTCTCAATTAAGTAGTGGGCGCGCTGCGGCCCTTCTGCATTCAGCACCGAATCGATGGATTCCAGCCACTCGCGGGTCTGGGTCGGATCCGGATCGTCCGCCGGCGTGAATTGGTTCATAGGGGTCCTGAAATTATCCTTATTGGACGCTGTGTTAGGATGCGCTTCGCGCGGCGGCCAGACTCTACGGGACCTTCGCCTTACGAGCCGGGATGATCCGGATTTTTTCCAGCTTGGTCAAGCAAATACAGTCCTCTTAACCGCCGATGCGCATGAGCTTAGTTCCCGATCTTGCGACTGCGCGCATCCGGCGTTCGCGCGCCCCGCTCAGCGATCGCGACCTGCGCCGCTGTGATGCGCTGCTGTTGATCGCACCGCCGCAGGCGCAAGGCACCCTGGCCGCATTGCCGGAGGCACGGCGGCTGCTGAATTTGCACCATCGCAGCGCAGCGGCGCCGTTGACCGTGCGCAGCACTGCGCTCGCAAACGCGGCGCAGACCGAGGTCGTGCTCGGTTACAGCAAATCCGCGGCCACGCACTTCGAGCGTCTGGCTCTCGCGGGACGCCTTTGGCGCGAACTAGCCGACCGACAGCCAGCGCGCGTGGCGATTCTGGTCAGCGCGACGCTTGAGGATCAGGCCGAGTGGTACGAGGCACTGCTGGCAGCGGCCCTGGCTCATAACTTTGCGTTGCCCGATTACCGCAGCAAGCCACCGGAGCGATGGCGGCTCGCTCAGCTGCAGCTTTATGGCGCACCGGCGCTCCCGCTCGCGCGCATTGAGGCCACTGCCCGCGGCACCAACCTCGCCCGCTGGCTCACCGCCTTACCGCCCAACAAGCTCGACGCCAGTGGCTACCGCCGCGTGCTGGCGGCGCTTGCGCGCCGCCATCGTCTGCGGTTGCACTGGTATTCGGAGGGGGCTTTGCGGCGGCTCGGCGCCGGCGCGTTTCTCGCCGTCGCGCGCGCAAATCCGGCGCGCACCGCCGGCATCGCCCGCGTGAGCTGGGCCGGCAAACGCGGGGCAGCGGCGGTAGCGCTGGTCGGTAAGGGCATTTTGTTCGACACCGGCGGCACGAATCTCAAGAGCCACCGCAGTATGCTCGACATGCACACCGACATGGCGGGCAGCGCCGTAGCACTCGCAACTGTCATCGCGCTGTCGGAGCTACGCTCGCCACAGCCGGCTGAGGCGTGGCTGGCAATTACCGAGAACAACATCGGCCCCAATGCCTACCGGCCGCAGGAAATAGTGCGCGCGCTGAACGGCACGACCATTCAGGTGATCCATAGCGACGCTGAGGGACGCATGGCACTGGCCGATACGCTGGCGCTCGCCGCGCGCGCGCGCCCGGCACTGATGATTGATTACGCGACACTCACCGGCGCCTGTGTGCACGCCCTGACTGAACGCTACAGTGGCGCGTTCACCAATCGCCCGGCGCTCGCCGACGCACTGCTCGCTGCGGGCGCCGCTAGCGGCGAGCGCGTATGGCGGTTTCCGCTCGATCCGGATTTCGATAGTGACCTGACCAGCAAGCTCGCGGACGTCATGCAATGCGCGGTTGATGGCAAGGGCGACCACATCCTGGCCGCGCGCTTCCTCAATCGCTTTGTGCCGGAGACTGTGCCCTGGGTGCACCTCGATCTGTCGTCAGCAACCCGCAACGGTGGCCTGGCGCACGTGCCGACTGACATCACCGGCTTCGGTGTGCGCTTCACGCTGCAGTTGCTGCTCGACGGGCGCTGGCGGGCGTCGCTACGGCGGCGCAAAGAAATGCCGTGAAGAGCCTGACCCTGCGCCGGCCTGACGACTGGCACTTGCACCTGCGCGATGGTCCGGCGCTCGCCGCCGTGCTGCCGTTCACGGCGGCGCGTTTCGCGCGCGCAGTGATCATGCCGAATCTTGTGCCGCCCGTGACCACGACCGCCGCGGCGCTCGCCTACCGGCAGCGAATACTCGCGGCCCGCGGCCCGGCGAGCGATTTTGAGCCGCTGATGGCGCTTTACCTGACCGACGCGACCAGCATCGAGGAAATTGAGCGGGCCCGCGCCAGCGGTCACATCGTCGGCTGCAAGCTGTACCCGGCCGGGGCCACAACCCACGCCGAATCCGGGGTCACGGATGTCCGCCGGCTGGACACTGTGCTCGAGCGCATGAGCGCGGTCGGCCTGCCGCTGCAGGTACACGGGGAAGTCACGGATCCGGCCGTCGACATTTTCGATCGCGAAGCCAAATTCATTGAGCGGGTACTGGCGCCGCTCATCGTTCGTCATCCAAAGCTCAAAGTGGTGTTTGAGCACGTCACTACGCTTGAAGCCGTGAACTTCGTCCGCCAGGCGCGCGCCGGTGTCGCTGCGACTGTCACGCCGCAGCACCTGCTGATGAACCGCAATGCGCTGCTCGCCGGCGGCATCCGACCACACCTTTACTGCCTGCCGGTACTGAAGACCGAGCCAGACCGACGCGCGCTGCTCGAAGCAGTTGCCGAAGGGCACCCGCGGTTCTTCCTCGGCACCGACAGCGCGCCGCACGCCCGGCACGTCAAGGAGAGCGGCTGCGGCTGTGCCGGCGTCTTCTCGGCCCACGCCGGCATCGAATTGTACGCAGAGATTTTCGAGGCACTCGGCGCGCTCGAGCGACTCGAGAATTTCGCTTCAAGTTACGGCGCAGACTTCTACGGACTGCAGCGCAACCGCGCTTCGATCACGCTGCTGAAGGACGCTTGGACGGCGCCACCGCACTACCCGTTTGGGAGCGATGAGCTGGTGCCGCTGCGCGCTGGCGAGCCTCTGACCTGGCGCCTGGCCTGAATGAACGTACCCGACGGCTTCATGGCGCGACGCTTCCGCGGCTTTTTGCCAGTGGTCGTGGACGTGGAAACCGGCGGCTTTAACGCCAGTACTGATGCCTTGCTGCAGATCGCCGCTGTCATGGTCGAAGTCGATGCGGCTGGCCTGCTGGTGCGCGGCGAGACCCATTCCTTTCACGTCCAGCCGTTCGAGGGCTCGAACATTGAGCCGGCGGCCCTGCAAGTCAACAAGATAGACCCGTGGCATCCGCTGCGCCCGGCACTGCCAGAGCGCGACGCCCTCGGGCGGATTTTCAAGGAAGTTCGCGCCGGCATCCGTGCCCATGGTTGCCGCCGCGCGGTGCTGGTTGGCCACAACGCCTGGTTTGACCTGTCGTTCGTCAACGCCTGTGTCAGTCGCACCGGTGTGAAGCGCAATCCCTTTCACCCATTTTCGAGTCTCGATACCGCAACTCTGGCCGGTGCCGCGCTGGGTCAGACGGTACTCGCCAAGGCCGTGACAATCGCCGGCCTTGACTGGGACTCGACCGCCGCGCATTCGGCCAGCTACGATGCCGAGCGCACGGCCGAACTGTTCTGCCTGGTGTGCAATGAGCTGGCGCCGAGTTACCTGCGGGCCGAATCCCGCGCGCGCGAACGCGGCTGGCAGGATGCGGCGCCGGATCCGGCGATCAACGCGGAGGACGAAGAGGAAGACGCAGCCAACAGCGAATAGCCGTGAGACAGCCGCCGCGGCTGGCGCGAGGATTCAGCTGAGTGCGCCCGCCTC
>DASWBL010000191.1:0-2259 GCA_036390615.1 Steroidobacteraceae bacterium
AACCGAGATCAGCACCATGCCCGCCAGGGAGATCAGCGCAATGAAGAAATCATGAATTGTGATCGAACCCCACGCCGGCACCGGTGCCAGCCATTTCGGTAGGTCGATGACACCCACGGCGAGCGTCAGGAGATTCCCGCCCAGCAGCAGTACACGGATTTCAGTCGGGCCGAAATGAAAATAGGTGACGCGCATGATGCCGCGCGTCAGCGCGTTGATCAGCGTATATAAAAACGCCATCAAGAACGCGATGAGTCCCAAGCACGCGACCCCGAAGTGGGCGAGCGGTGACACCCCAAGCGACAAAAAAGTAATGACCTGAGAAAAAAGATCGGACGTGTGGTCGATGAAAAAACCGTACCGCGGCCGCTCGATGTGCCGCAGCCGGGCGAGCGTCCCATCGAGGGAATCGCCCGCCCAATTCAGTATCAGCCCGAAGCTGGCGAGCCAGAGCCAGAGCAATGATCCGCGCGCCAGCACGAAACCGGCCGCCGTCAACAAGGCCCCTACGACACCTGCGGCGGTGAGGTGATCCGGCAGAATCCGTTGCGGCAGCCGCCGCACCATCCACGCCAACGCTGGCTGCTCGATCGGGCCAAGCACGCTGTCGTTGATCCGCTCGACGGGTCTCACGGCCCGTATCCAAAAGCGCGCACCAGGCGCTGAGACAGGGCCGCCGGCAGCACCGCGAGCCACCAGCTTCCGAAAGCTAGGGCGCCGGGAAAAGCAATGCGCGCCTTGTTAGCGGCGAGCCCGCGCCGAATCCTGAGAGCGGCCTGGTGAGGTGACTGCGCCCACAGTGTCGCGCGTGGAAAGCGTTCCATCATCGGCGTGCGCACAAAACCCGGCAGCACCACGCTTACCGCTATGCCTTCGGGAGCGAGCCAGCCGCGCAGCGCCTCGCCGTAGGCCTTGAGCGCGGCTTTGCTGGCGCAATAGATTGGCGTGATCGGCAGTCCATAGTAGGCGGCGAGTGAACTTATGAATGCGATCTGGCCCGCCGCCCGCCGCCGCATGTCGGGAAGCACTGCCGCCACTGTGGCGAGCGCACCGTCCAGATTCACCGCGAGAACTTCTCGTCCCACGTCCCAGCATTCGACTTCCTCGCCTGCGCCGATTGAATGAGCGACGCCCGCGTTGACGATGGCGAGATCAATCCTATGTGCACGCGACGCTTCGCGAAACACGCCTACTGCACCCGCACAATCACGCAGGTCATGAACTACGCCGATGACGCGTGCGCCCAGGGATTCGCATTCACGGCTGAGGGCGTCGAGCCGCGCGGAATCGCGGCCGTGCAGTATCAGCGTCCGATCGGGACCGGCATAGCATCGTGCCAGCGCCGCGCCGATGCCGCCGGTTGCGCCGGTGATCAGTATCGTCGAGGGACTCTTCCAGACGGGCTTGGCGGCCCGTGCATCACTCATCGTCTTCATGCTAACTGGCCGTCGCACATGAGTAAAGTTCGCAAGCGACGGAGGCATGACCCCTCATCGCCGCGTTGTGCGCGCTTTGGCATGTAGACCACCAACTGCGACCTAAGGGCTCGCCGGGCCGGTTTGACGGCATTATGGGCCGCCGTCGACGGGCGGCGTCAGGAACTGGAGTTCGCCGACAGCCAGCAGCACCAGCAATGCCAACAGCGTTTCCAGTCGTAGGCTGCGCCGCAGCGCTGCGAGCGCGCTGGCTGGATCACGCGCGGCAGCAATCTTGTGATCAAGGCGTGGCAGCAGCCAGAAGCGATTGCACGCGGCGGCGCCCAGCATGGCAGCGAACAGCAGCAACTTGACGCCCAACATCCGTCCATAGCTGTAGTGATAAAGGCGGAGCATGCGGGAGGGGCCGATAAGAAACCAGCTGTTGATAAGCCCGCTGAAAATCAATACCGCGACGACGACAATGCCAATGCCGGAGAACCAACTAAGCGCCCGGTGAGCTTCGGTCACGTCTGCCATTGTTCGCGTACGGATTGCCCGATTCAGCTCTAGCAACAGGGCGATCAGCGCGCCAACCCAGATCGCGCCCGCCAGAAGATGCAGTATGTCGCCCGACAGATGCACTAAACCTGGCACGCCAACGTCCATCATTCCATGACCCGAGCCGGCCAGGGTGCCAAGCAATGCAACCCCGAGTATTGCATGGGTGAATTGCTGACGAGGCCGTTGCCATGCGTGAATCAACGTCAGCAGTAGCGCCGCAACGAGCAATGCCAATCTGGTCAGCGCCAGTGTACCGCTGTGCGTGCCAGTCAAGACATAG
>DASWBL010000192.1:0-16669 GCA_036390615.1 Steroidobacteraceae bacterium
GCGCGATGAGCCTTATCGCCGAGCCATTACCGGCATTTACGCACGGCTCGCTACCACTTATCAAAAGATTACCGGCCGCGTTGTATCGCGGCCGGCTTCGGTCCGGGGTGAAGCCTATCCGGACGCGGAAAGTTTACGCGCAGATCTGGCGGCCCTGGATCGATCCTTGCAAATCAATTGCGGGCAACCGGTTACTGGGGCCCTGTCGCGGCTGATCCGGTCGGTGGAGACATTTGGATTCCATCTTGCGACCCTGGATCTGCGCCAAAACTCCGACGTGCACGCTCGCGTCGTTGCGGAATTATTGAGCGTCGCCGGTGCCGAGGAAAAATATCTGCAGCTTGATGAAGCTGCGCGGGTGCGGTTGTTGAGGCGCGAATTGGCCAGTGAACGATTGCTGGCAAGTCCGTTTGCCAGCTACTGCGCCGAGACGCTGTCGGAGCTGGCTATAGTACGGGCCGCAGCACAGGCGCGGGAAACCTATGGCTCGGCGGCAATTACGACCTACATCGTTTCCAAGTGCGACAGTGTTTCGGATCTGCTCGAAGTCAACATCTTGCTCAAGGAGGCGGGCCTTTACCACGGCACCGGCACGCCGCGGGCAGCCATCATGGTCGTGCCGCTGTTTGAGACAATTAAAGATCTGCAAGACTCACCACAGATCATGCGTAACTGGCTGGCGCTGCCGGAAGTGGCAGCCGTGACCGCGGCGCGTGGCTATCAGGAGGTAATGGTCGGTTATTCGGATTCTAACAAGGACGGCGGCTACCTGACCTCAGTATGGAGTCTGCACGAAAGCACGCGTTTGTTGGCGGAGGTCTTTCAGGCTGCTGGTACTCGCATGCAGGTGTTTCACGGGCGCGGCGGTGCGGTGGGGCGCGGCGGCGGCTCATCCTTCGACGCCATTCGTGCACAACCGCCTGGCACCGTCCGCGGCCGCATCCGCATCACGGAACAAGGTGAGGTCATTGGCGCTAAGTACGGCACGCCGGAAAGCGCAGCCGTGAACCTGGAGGCCATGACTTCAGCAACGCTGCTGGCGTCGCTGGAAAATATACCCCTACCTACTCAAGAACGCCGCCAATTCGCAGCCGCCATAGACGCTATTTCAAAGGCGGCCTATAACGCTTACCGGTCGCTCGTTTATGAGACCAAAGGATTTACGACTTTTTTCCGGCAGATGACGCCGTTGTCTGAGATTGCCGATCTTAAGATTGGATCGAGGCCCGCCTCGCGCACCAGTTCCGATCGGATCGAAGATCTGCGCGCCATCCCGTGGGTGTTCAGCTGGGCGCAAGCCCGGGTTATGCTGCCCGGCTGGTTTGGCGTGGGGCAGTCCCTGCAATCCTTCAGCGATGTCACACTACTCAGGGAGATGTTTGCCGCGTGGCCGTTCTTTCGTGCCACCCTGGATAATTTGGAGATGGTGCTGTCAAAATCCGATATGCGCATCGCCGCGCACTACGCAGCCTTAGTCGAGGACCGCGCTGCTCGCGCCGCCATCTTCGGCAGGATCGAGGCGGCCTGGACGGCGACGCATGAGTCGTTGCTGGCAATTACTGGGCAAACGCGATTGCTGGAAAAGCAACCGGGGCTGGATGCCTCCATCCGGCTGCGGTTGCCGTACATAGAGCCGTTGAATTTGCTGCAGGTCGAGCTGCTCAAGCGGCATCGCGGCGGCGAATCAGATCCGCGCGTGCGCGACGGATTGCAGCTGTCGATCAACGCCATTGCTACGGCCCTGCGCAACAGTGGCTAGCTCGGCGTTGAAACTATTGGTGCGTCAGTTCAACACCCAGCTTTGAAATAGCCGCAGATCAATATTGCCGCCACTCAACACCACCCCGACTCGTCGACCCCGCATTTGCGCGCGTTCCTGCAACAGTGCGGCCAGTGGCGCGGCACCTGCGCCCTCGGCGAGGTTATGCGTGTCGGTCCAATAGCAGCGTATGGCTTCGGCTACGGCTTCGTCGCCGACCTGCACAAATCTTGTAACGCCTTTAAGCATGATATCGAGCGCGCTGGCGTCCGGGAGCCGGGTTGCCATGCCATCGGCCCGCGTATTGCTTGTAGACGTTGCGACCACTCGGCCGGCGCCAAATGACAGTGCATACGCCGGAGCCTCGGTAGACTGAACGCCCACGATCTGCGTCTTCAACCCGAGCAGATCGCGCACCAGCACACAGGCGCAGATGCCGGAACCCATTCCAACCGGCACATAAAGCGCGTCCAATTCGCCAGCGGCGGTGAAGAGTTCGTATGGATACGTGGCCACGCCCAGCACCAGATCAGGATGGTAGGATGGCACCATTTCCAATTTGCCAGCTGCGGCGAGTTTTTCCGCCTGTTCGCGCGCGGCCTGATAGTCGTCACCGTGCTCGATGAGTTTCGCACCGAGCGCGAGCATGGCAGCGTTCTTCTCAATGGAATTTCCTGCCGGCACAACGATGGTAACGGAAACGCCATAGCGTCGTCCCGCGAATGCTAGGCTCTGGCCGTGATTGCCGCGCGTGGCCGAAATGAGACCCGTTACCGCAGGCCGCTCGCGAAGGCAACGCTCCACATAAGTCAGTCCGCCTCGCACCTTGAAGGCACCAGTTGGCGCATGGTTTTCATGCTTGACCCACACTTCTGCCTCAACGCGTTGCGCCAGCAATGGCCAGACATATTGCGGCGTCGGCGGCATCGCTTGTGCGACGATCGCGCAGGCATTGCTTAGATCGTGGCGACCGAAAATGACTCACCTCTTGCGGTTACAACGCTTCGTGGCGGTTCTAACATCCCGCTCGACGGAGCAGCCGCTACTATGCCGTCTTCAGTGGCAATTGGCACATCGTCATTGTCACAGTGGACATCGGCGAAGTTGCGTGAACTGCCTGCGCCGTTTTCGCGCTGTCATTGTGAATCGCAACTGCATGGTCCGCGGCTGCGAGGCGTTGATTGGTTCGCACCAAACTCACGCTAGGCCTCGGTCGCAGAACCCAAAACGCCGTCCTCACCTGTTTGCCCGAGGCTGAGGGGCTGTTGCTGCTGCGTGCGCCGGTGCACCACGGCAATCGCGATGTAGTCGGGCCACTACGTGGCAGTCGCGGGCAATGTGAAGCGAAAACCGGCTCGTTGCTGCAGATAACGGCACGCTGCCCGGTCTTCCTTGCCGCGCCAATTGGTGCAAAAACGCAACAGATCTAAATTGTTGTGAATACAAGGGCTGGTGCGTATCATCGCGACCGCTTTTCCGCTGGCAAAATTTGAGGACTAATATGAGTTGCTCCCGTTTATGGTTTTTATCCGTGGTAGCGGCCTTGCCGATGGCCAGCGTCTGGGCCGACGACCCGCCGCCGCCCAACGGTGTCTGGACTGGCAAAGGCCAGGCCGGCTTCGTCGGCTCACAGGGCAACACCGACGCTGAATCCGTAAACGCTGCCATTGATATGGCGCTCGTGGACAACCAGTGGAAGCACGCACTGCACTTTGGCGCCCTGTACGGGAAGAGCTCTGGCATTACCGCCGCTGAACGGTGGGATGTGCTTTGGCAGTCAAATTACAATCTGACTAGCGATCTGTATAGCTTTGGGGCATTGCGTTATGAGCACGACGATTTCAGCGGCTTCGAATATCAGGGCTCCGGCTCTGTAGGGTTGGGCTACAAGATACTGAATACCGACGCTACAAA
Source organism: Steroidobacteraceae bacterium (assembly GCA_036390615.1). Taxonomy (GTDB): domain Bacteria; phylum Pseudomonadota; class Gammaproteobacteria; order Steroidobacterales; family Steroidobacteraceae; genus FEN-1191. The sequence goes on from DASWBL010000192.1 coordinate 3,674, forward strand.
ACTCAGTGGCCAGGTTGGCGTTGGTTATCGCAAATCGCAGCCTGAGGAGTTGACCAAGGATGCCAATGGCGTAGTCATCTCCCGAACGCTTGAACCATCCACCAGCGACGCGATCTTGACCGCCGGTCTGGACTTTTCGCAGGTAATTACGTCGACGACCAATCTGACAAATAAATTTCTGATGGAGTCCGGCTCCAGCGACACTCTGTTTAGCGATGCGCTGGCTCTGACGGTGAAAATGTCTGGCAAGCTTGCCCTCAGTGTTGGTTACGGTGTGCAGGACAACACCAAACCGCCACCAGGTCTGAAGAAACTCGATACGGTTGAGACAGTAAATCTGGTCTATTCTTTTTGATGCCCTACACGGGCGACGTGCCGTTTAGGCCGGTACTTGACGACTTACGATGGGGAGGGCTAGATCCATGGTTCTTATAAATAAGGAGAAGGCGTTGTGAGCATCGGATCGGAATTCAAAGAATTTGCCATGAAGGGCAATGTCGTCGATATGGCTGTCGGCGTCATTGTCGGTGCCGCATTCGGCAAGATTGTGTCGTCGTTCGTCGGCGACGTGATCATGCCGCCTCTTGGAAAACTGATCGGCGGCGTGAATTTCAGTGAATTTGCACTGAACCTTGGCAATGACCCTAAGGGGGCGCCGGTACTGCTCAAGTACGGAACCTTTGCGCAAACGATTTTTGATTTTCTCATCATTGCGATCGTCATATTTATTGCTGTGCGCGCAATTAACCGATTGAAGAAGCCCGTCGCGGCAGCTGCGCCACCACCGCCGCCGAGGCAGGAAGTGTTGCTCGAGCAAATCCGCGACGCGCTTATCAAGCGCTGAGGAACGCGGGCGCAGCGCACGGCCTGGCGCCGTGAGCGGCCGGGATCCGAGCCTCTGGCACCGGCAATTACCGTGTAAGGATTGCCGCTGCCAGGAGGCCGCAGGGCAATAGCGACCACTATAAGGTGTGGCTGGTGCAAAATTTGCCGCGGCCTGCCCGCCCGCCCGGGTCTAGGGAGGGCCTCCTTATTTTATGTAGATGTCAGACGGGCCATGCCGTAGTGGCATAAGGTGGCGAAACGAACAGTTGCCACGATACGGCAGTGTTAGCAAACCCGCCCCGGATCGGGCCAAAATCAAGGCGCCAAAGACCCAGTCCTTGCTCGGGCCGGCCTCTGATTGGCTATCTGTTGTTTTTACGCAACTTTATTTGGCATTCCAATGTAATACGGCCGCAATACAAGCCCAACAGACTTGCTGCCGGCCCCTTAGTGACGCAGGACTGACGATTTAAAACACGGGCCTAAGGGCCATGTATCCCCGGCCTGCAGAATCTACGCGAAAAGTTTTGTTGGTTTGGCCACAAAAGGTAGGATGTCCACAAATAGATTGGCGGCAGACTCCGAAGTCGGCTAGCCAGTAAGCCAATCGTAAGATAGGGGACATCAATCGTTTTCTAATAAGAACGCCCCGAAAGGCATTCTTCAGTATTTAACATTGAGATTTGGGAGCACCACTTTGATGAACATCAGGAATTCGGCCTCCAAACGGACGGCAACGCGAGCGAGCGGCTACCACGTCGCCTCGCTATTGAGCAGCGGTTTGTTGATGGCAGCTGGGTTGGTCCTGGCGGGTGCCGCCCAGGCGCAAACTGCCAGCGCGCCGGCCGCGAGCGACAGTAGCCTGACTTATCACGGCATCACTTTGTACGGAATCATCGATATCGGTCTGCAAGCTGAAACTCATGGCGCGCCGTACAGTGACTACTTTCCTGCCGGCGGAGATGACCTTTTACAGAAGAACAGCGCCGGTTCAGTTACTGGAGTGACGCCGAACAACATGAGCCAGTCACGGATAGGCATTCAGGGCAGCGAACCCATTGCCGGCGATTGGACCGGTGTGTTCCGTGTTGAAACCTATTTTAACCCTCAGTCAGGCGACTTCAGCGATGGCTTGAAGTCCTTGACGCTAAACGCCGGTAAGAGTGCTGCGAACCAGACGACCGGCGTGGACACCAGCGTTGCCGGGGAACTATTTCAGCAGGCGTACGCCGGATTCAGTTCACCCACGATTGGCACGCTGACATTTGGCCGTCAGAACACCATTCTGGCGGACGGTATTGCCAAATACGATCCTCAGGGTGCGTCGCAGGCCTTCTCAGTGATTGGCTTCTCAGGCACTACCGCAGGTGGCGGTGACACTCAGGACCGGCGACTAGATAACTCTTTTAAATACGTGCTGAATTTCGCCGGCTTTCACGCCGGTGGCATGTACAAGTTGAACGGCACGAACGGCAGCGCCAACACCGCGCTTGAGCTGCAATTGGGGGCCAATTTCGCCGGCCTGTCGGTCGACGCCTATTACACCAGTGTCAGGGATGCCGTTTCAGTGTCCGCGCTCAGCGCCGCACAGCTGAACGGGAATCCGGCTGCGGTTCCTCCCGTTCCATCATTGGCGCAACTCGGGTATTCGCCTACCAACGCCCTGTCTGGAACGATATCGGACAATACGGCGTACGCTTTCATGGGTATGTATAACCTCGGCGACTGGAAATTCTATGGTGGCTATGAGCGTATCCAGTACGCCAATCCATCGGCGCCGCTGGCAGCCGGCTTCAACGACATCGGTGGTTATGTGTTGGCCTACGTCAACAACGCCGCTTTCCCCAACCAAAAGGTGCTGCAGGTCTATTGGGGTGGCGCGAAGGTCACGGTCATGTCGGATCTTGATTTGACCGCAGCAGTGTACGCGTACAAGCAGAATAGTTACGCGGCCGGTGCCGACGCCCTCTGCTCGAGCAATATCTCCGGCGCCTGCAGCGGTACGCTCACCGCGTGGTCTGTGTCTGCGGACTACCGCATTACCAAGCGCCTCGACACCTATATCGGCGTGATGTACTCCGAGGTGGCCGGCGGCCTATCCAATGGCTACCTGAATACCAACACGGCGGATCCGACCATCGGCGTGCGATACAAGTTTTAGCCTGCAGCGCGGCAGAGCCGACGGCTCGAGGGACAACGGCACACACCGGGGGTCGTTTTAGTCGAGCTAAGAGTCGGATCGCGGACGTGCGAATGACGACGGCGCCCGATTGTGGCGCCGTCGTCATTCTGTCATCAAATACAGCATTGATTCGGCTACGCTAAAGGCGCTATGGCAACAGTGCAGTCGGACTCCGAGAATTCACCCTGGCCGGCCGACTCTGCGCCGGCCGAAGTACCCGGCTTCCTGCCAGCATCTGAGACCGATACCGGCGTAATCCCGGTTAGTGCCGGCAGTCGCAGCTTGCATGTGGCAGTCAATGAGACTCGCCGTACCCTTGCGCTGAAGGCGCCCGTCAAGGCTCAAGCCCGGGCCTTCAGCTTCTACTACGATCAGTTCAGGGCCCTTAAGGGACTGAATATTGAGGTGCGTGAGCGGCAGGTGACCGCATTAATCGGCCCGTCGGGTTGCGGCAAGAGCACTTTTCTTCGCTGCTTTAATCGCATGCACGATCTGCAGCACGGTACGCGCTACCAGGGCTCGATCGTGCTGCTGCCGGAGAATATCGATCTGGTGTCGGCTGCGGTCGATCCGATTGAGGTGCGCATGCGCATCGGAATGGTGTTCCAAAAACCGAATCCGTTCCCGAAGTCCATTTTTGAAAATATCGCATTTGGCCTACGCGTGCGTGGCATGAGCAGCCGCGCGCGTATTGAGGAGGAAGTTGAAAAGGCGCTGCGCAGCGCAGCGTTGTGGGATGAGGTCAAAGATCGGCTGTCGGCTTCGGGCCTGTCCCTCTCAGGTGGTCAGCAACAACGACTGTGCATCGCCCGGGCGCTGGCGACGCACCCGGAGATTATGCTATTTGACGAACCGACCTCCGCGCTCGATCCGATTGCCACGGCGAGGATCGAGGAGCTGATCGCTATCCTGCGCGAGCAGGTCACCATTATTATCGTCACACACAATATGCAGCAGGCCGCGCGGGTATCGGATTTCACCGCCTTTATGTATCTGGGTGAAATCATCGAATTCGATGAGACCAGCAAGTTGTTCACCAATCCGGCCCGCAAGGCGACCGAGGATTACATCACCGGGCGCTATGGCTGAGTGTCCCGGCCGCGAGCAGTAGCGCAGCGTCGTTCCACCTCGCGATTGCTGCCCGGGTTGTCTCCGTACCGCGGCCGCAAGCCGTAGTATCTGCCCGCTAGTACCTAAAGCGCACCCCCGCGCCGTAAATTGCGTTGCTGGTAGCGAGCGTTGGCGGACTATATTGCGCCAGGTAGGAACCGTGATAGCGCGACAGCATCAGCGCCGCGTATACGTCGACCCTCTTGGTAAAACGATAATCAGGCATGACCGAGAATTGTTGGATAGTGTATTGATCGTTGTGGGCGTTGCCGCCGTTATCCACGTCGTAAATGCCCGTATCAACTGATAAGGCATCCGTGAATTTGTAACCGCCGCCGAGCCAGGCAACGTTAATCTGTGCGGCACCCCAGGTAGGGTCAAAAGGTTTGGCTGTGACTAATCCGGCGAGCGCCATGCCGTAGTAAGACGTAATCTGCGTACCCCAGTTGTTCGACGCCGAGGGTGTGTTCTGGTCGGTGTGTTCGAAGCCGGCGCTGAGCGTCAACTGTGGGCTCAATGCGTACTTGCCGGTCAGCATAAATCCCGAAGTGTCCGATACTCTCAGTCCGACATCGCTCACGAACAGCTTATAAGAGAGCGCCGGCGTATTTTTGGCTTCCGAAGCCGCCAGTTCGATGCTCAACGGACCGTTGCGATAAGCCAGCATTCCTTCCAGTACTGATCCGACGTCGGCAGCGTCGGAGCTGTTGACTTGAGGAAATTTATATTCGATGCCAAAACTCCATGGTCCAAACTTATTTTCGTATTTGACACTATTGTCCAATCGGGCCGTTTCCGTTATCCCGAGTCCACCACCGATGGTGCCGGAAAAGCCAATTGGAGAGTACAGCCCAGAGCCATGCAGCGGATCAAATTCCGACGTCTGGTCTAAGGAAAACGCTGTAGTCCTGCCTAACTCCAGGCTGCCTAGTGCACCGTCGGATAAGCCTAGATACTCTGCCCGCGAAAAAAATTGGCCGTTAATTGACGAGGCACTGCTGATCGTAGTCAAGCTTTTAGCATTGTCGAGAATCGTGCGGCCGTTGTTCGCGATGTTGCCCGTGCTGGTATTGATGGCACCTTCGAGCCTGAAAAACGCACTGATGCCGTTGTCGAAATCTTCATGGCCTTGCACACCATAACGGGACATCGAGGCGGCACCTGACACCAGCGTTGTGACGCCGCCCTGATCCTGCGCTGGAATGTTGTACGAATTGAGGCCAAAGGCATGGACGTCATTTGTCGCCAATGAGTGGTCAATATGCGCCACGCCCTCGTCAATGACGGCAATGACATCGATATCGCCCGTGGCAGCCTGAGCGGTCATGGCGAACCCGCATATTGCGGCCGAAGCAATTATCGATTCCTTCACAACTGATCTCCCTGGAACAACGGTGACGTATGGGCGGTATGGTGGGCGGTCTAGCCGGAGCCCGGGAGCCGCGCCATTTTATTGCGTTATATAGGAAAATATATAACGGAGACGGCACCCTGTAAACCGATATTGTGGAGCCGATGACATTGCCAGTCTGCTTTGGGCCATGCCTGCATCCGATGGCGGGGAGCGAATGCGAAGCAAACCAGGGCTTGCGCTGCGGCACCGATGGGTACAAAAATGCCGAAGATATGAGACCGGGGTAATTCGACATTGCGATTAGGGCTATGCCAATATCGCCGAGGTCTATTGAGTTGCATAACGTGGGTTTAGATGCCGTGTTGGCAAGCCGCGAGGCGCTGCAAGCCCAAGGCGCGACTGGCCATGCGGTAAATGCCCGTCTTCTGCGGATCGCATGGGGCGGAAACTGTTGCCGGCGCGCTGCAATTGGCAACCTGAACTTGGAGAAGACCATCATGCCGGCGAGCGACTGTCTTTTTGGACGCTTAGTGGTAATGGTGGCATTGATCGGCGTTGCACAATCGGCCCTGGCGCAAACGGACCCTTGCGCCACGTACGCCTGGACCGTCGGTCATGAACGGGCACTGTTCGCGACAACGGCCATCGTTCAACAGGCCGGCCATGACGAGTCATCCGCGCCTTTGCTTGCTCCCGATTCGCTCTATGATTTGCAAGTCAGGCCGCAAACGAAGATTGCCTTCGTTCTGCCACCCGGTAAGGCAATTATGACGGACGGCGCCTACGCAGGGCTCGCGCGTCTGCACGTTGACCAAGCCGGAAGTTATAGATTTTCCATGGACCAGCCGTCCTGGATAGACGTGCTGGTTGACGGCAAACTGCTGGTTCCGAATGATTATCAGGGCCGACAGGGTTGCACTACGCCGCGCAAAATCGTGCAGTTTTCTCTGCCTGCCGGCCGTGACCTAATACTGCAACTCAGCGATGCGGCGAGTAGCCATCTGCGCCTTGCAATTACGCGGGTGGATTGACAGTGAATTCGGTGTCGCGCATTTCCATGTGCTATAGCCACCACGATTGATGACGGCTGCAATGGCGAAAACAGCACAGCGACGCCTGGCCGTGGAAGGCGGACTCTGGCTCGGACGTAAAGGCCAGACCTTTTTGGGTGCTAATCGCATCGAATTGTTGGAAAGTATTGACCGCATGGGTTCGATCACCCACGCAGCCAAGGAAGTGGGCCTGAGCTACAAGGCGGCCTGGGACGCAGTCGATGCCATGAACAACCTCGCGGACAAGCCGCTATTGATTCGCGCTACCGGCGGTCAACACGGGGGTGGCAGTCAATTGACGGCACATGGGCGCGAGCTGGTGCGGCTATACCGTCTGTTGGAATCCGGCTACCAGCGGCTGCTGATCCAAATGCAGGCGCAGGTGCACGACGTTGATCGATTAAGTGAACTTATCAAGGCTATTACCATGAGAACCAGCGCGCGCAACCAGTTTCGCGGCAAGATCAAGGCGGTGCGAAAGGGCACGGTCAACGCCGACGTTGTCCTCGATCTGGGCGACGGTCTCGAGATATTCGCCAACGTTACTAATGAGGCAGTAGAGGATCTGGGCCTGAAGCCAGGGCGCGATGCGTTGGCCCTGATCAAGGCGAGCTTCGTTCTGCTTTCGCCAGACGCCAAGCCGCGCATCAGCGCGCGTAATCAGCTGCGCGGAAAAGTTATTGAAATAATCCCAGGGAGCGTCAACGGCGTGGTCAAGATTCAACTGGCGGGCAAGCGCATCATAACGGCCGTTGTCACCGATGAGGCGTTGAAGGAGCTGGGTGTCAAAATCGGAGTTGCCTGCAGCGCCCTGGTCAAAGCCTCGCATGTATTAATCGCAGTCAATGATTAAGTACCGGATCCGCGGCCCGAGGCTAATGGGCGCAGTGCTTGTCGCGCTGCTATTATCGGCCACGTTGGCCACGTTGGCCACGTTGGCCACGTTGGCCGCGAAGGCCGATGAGCTCAGCATTGCCGTAGCAGCCAATTTCTACGGCACGCTGCAGGAATTGGCGCCTGTCTACGAGCAGGCGACCGGAAATAAACTGCTGCTGAGTTCAGGGTCTACCGGACAGTTTTACACTCAGATCAAGCAGGGTGCACCGTTTGACGTGCTGCTATCGGCCGACAGCGAGCGTCCCAGGCAACTGGAAGCTGACGGCCTGGCCGTTACCGGCAGTCGCTTCACCTACGCTGTCGGCACACTAGTACTGTGGAGTCCTCAGAGCCAGATGGTCGATAGTGCAGGCAAAGTGCTATTGAGCGGGCAGTTTCGCATGGTCGGGATCGCCGATCCGGTTAATGCACCATATGGAGCTGCCGCCGAGCAGGTGCTAAAAAGTCTCGGAGTCTGGGACCAGCTCAACCGTGATAAGAAACTAGCCTTTGGTGAAAACATCACTCAGGCCTGGCAGTTCGCGTCTACCGGCAATGCCGACATGGCATTTGTGGCCCTGTCACAGGTAACGAACGGCAAGATCATATCAGGATCGTATTGGATTCCGCCGCAGTCGCTATACACATCGATCGATCAAGACGCGGTGATACTTGCCCGCACGACCAAGCGCCAGGCGGCGGAAGCGCTTCTGTCGTGGCTGCGGCAGGACCCGCAAGCCATCGCCATAATTAAAGCAGCCGGCTATCGCGTCAAACCATGATCGGCAGCGTTTACTCGGTCTCCGACCTGGTTGCACTGTGGATCTCTCTAAAGCTCGCGACCGTCACGACGGTGCTGCTGCTGCTGGCGTGCACGCCACTCGCTTGGTGGCTCGCTATCAGCCGCTTAAGGGTGCGAGTGGTCATTGAGGCCGTGGCCGCCTTACCGTTAGTTCTGCCACCAACCGTGGTTGGCTTTTACTTGTTGTTGTTTCTCGGGCCGCACGGTTGGGGTGGCAGATTTGCGCAGCAGCTTGGTCTGCAGTCGCTCAGCTTCAGCTTTGGCGGCCTGGTGCTGGGTTCGATGCTTTATTCTCTGCCGTTCGTCATGCAGCCGCTGCAAATTGCGTTTCAGGCCGTCGGGCAACGGACAATCGAGGCGGCTGCCACGCTGGGCGCGCCGCCCTGGGACCGATTCTTCAGTGTTGCGTTGCCGCTGGCGCGCCGCGGCTTCATTACGGCCGCCGTGCTGGCCTTCGCACACACTCTGGGTGAATTTGGCGTCGTATTGATGATTGGTGGGAATATTCCCGGACGTACGCAGACTGCAGCCATTGCTATCTTTAATTACACGGAAGCAATGAATTACGGCGCAGCGCAGCGCCTGTCGGTGACATTGCTGGTGGGCTGTTTTGTGCTGCTTCTGGTTGTATATGCGGTTAACCGCCGCCTGCGCGACGCCGTGGTCATCGCGTGAGCCTGGCACTCAAAGTCAGGTTGCCGCGGCAGAACTTTCAGCTCGACGTCGCTTGCGAGTTACCCGCCTCTGGAATTACGGCGCTGTTCGGACGTTCGGGCTCTGGTAAGACCACTTTGTTGCGATGTCTGGCTGGACTCGAGCGCCAGGCATCGGGCTGGGTGAGTCTCAACCACGATATCTGGCAGGATGAGCGCCATTTTGTGCCACCACATCTTCGGCCGCTGGGATACGTATTCCAGGAATCGAATTTGTTTCCGCACCTCAACGCTCGCGGCAATCTGGAATTCGGCCTGCGGCGCGTGCCGGCGGCGAGACGCCGAATCCACTTCGAAGAAGTCGTCCAATTTATGGGTCTAACTGGATTGCTGTCGCATCGTGCCGACCAACTGTCTGGCGGTCAACGTCAGCGGGTTGCAATCGCGCGTGCAGTTCTCACCAGTCCCCAGATGTTGCTATTGGATGAACCGCTGTCCAGTCTGGATCTCGACAGCCGCGCCGAGATCTTGCCGTACCTGCGAAGTCTGCCAGACACATTGTCGATCCCGGTGATTTACGTCAGCCATGAGATCAGCGAAGTCACACGCGTTGCCGATCACATTGCAATTATGGACGCAGGCTCCATCGTGGCCAGCGGACCGCTGCAGACGCTCCTGACTCGCCCAGATTTGCCGCTGGCGCATCTGGACGAGGCGGGTAGCATATTTAACGGCGTGATCGTGCAGCACGAGGCTGAATTCCATCTGAGCTACGTAAGTGTCGCCGGCGCCCGGTTGGCGCTCTCCCGCCTAAGGGCGCCAGTTGGCGCCCAGGTGCGCGTTCGGATTGATGCACGCGACGTCAGTTTGGCACTCAAGCCGCCGGAACTTAGCAGCATTACTAATGTGCTGGCCGGTCGCGTGATCGACGTGACCGATGATCGCGATCCCGCGCACCGTTTGGTGCGGATCGAAATCGGCGGCCAGCCGTTGCTGGCCCGCGTCACGCACCGATCCGTGGCCCAACTAGGGGTATCGGCAGGGCTTGCCGTATTTGCTCAAATCAAAAGCGTCGCGCTGACCGATCGACAGTAAGCCGATGATGGGCGCTTCGCACCGGCAGGCTCAGATTAGCCGCATTTCTATCGGTCGCAAACACGGGCCGGGCCACCAATTCCCGACTGCGCCGGGCCGGAAGGGACTACCAAGTCACGTTTTCTGATTTGACGTGCCACAAATTCGTAACATGTTGATTTCAAATAAGAAAATATCGAGCGCGGGCCTTAATAGGCGATCGAATTGCCTCTACATTAGAAGCGCCTAATCGCGGCTTAATGCAGCTCTCATCTTGGGCCAGCCTAATGCAGACTGCATAGTGGGTGATCCATGCGAATGCTCGTTGTCGAAGACGACCCCAAATTAGCCGACTTTGTCGCCCGGGGGCTGCGGGCGGAAAATTACGCCGTTGATGTCGTGCATGACGGCCTAGCCGGCGAGCAGCATCTGCTTAGCTACCCCTACGATCTGCTGATCCTTGACTTGATGCTGCCAAAGTTGAGCGGTTCTGAGTTGTTGGTCGAAGCTAGGCGCCTGCGTCCCAATTTGCCGGTGCTTATCCTGACAGCCCGAGATGCTATTGCCGAGAAAGTCCGCCACTTCGAAGCCGGCGCCGATGACTACCTAACCAAGCCATTTAATTTTGCCGAGCTGATCGTCCGCATTAAGGCGCTGCTACGCCGCGGGCCGGTCGAAAGGCCGAACACGCTGATCTTGGCCGACCTGCAGATCGACCAGTTGTCGCAGCAGGTTCGCCGGGCGGATCAACGTATCGAATTGACCGGTAAGGAATATGCACTGCTGCTTTGCCTGATGTCAGCACGCGGCCGTGTACTGTCACGGGCAATGATTATCGATAGCGTCTGGGACCAGAGTTTCGAAGGCGTTTCTAGCATTGTTGACGTCTATGTACGGTACTTGCGACGAAAAATCGATGACCCGTTCCTTAAAAAGCTGATCCATACGGTCCGGGGGGTGGGGTACTGCATCCGCGACCCTGACGAGCTATGAACCACCGCTCCCTCGCCTTCCGCCTAACTGTCTGGTACGCGGTGCTGCTCAGCGCTGCCTTCGCGCTGGCCGGTATCACGACCTATTTTGGCGTAGAGGAATACCTTCGGGCCAACCTGGCGGACTCGCTTCAGCGTCGAACCGCGCAAGTGCAGAAGATCCTGCAAACAGCGACGGTGCCGCTATCCGTTGCGACGATAAGCAGCGCAATCGAAACGCAAATTACACCGGCCTTCGCCAATCGCTTTGTGCGAATCACGCTCTGGCCGGACGCGCTCGTCTATCGCTCGGACGCGCCTGCCAACCACAGTTTTGATCCGAAACTTGTGGCTCCCCCGGTGGTTTGGCCGCAGCAATTCAAAACCCGCCGGGTGACGATGCCTGGCGGCGGGCCGCTGCTCGTCGGCAGCGTCAGGTATGTAACAGCGGGCGGCGATTATCTGATTGAGCTTGGATCATCCCTCGAGCCGATTGAGGCCGTGCGGGATCGGCTGCTGATCCTGCTCGGTCTGTTATTGCCGGTGCTGGTATTGCTGGCGGCCGCCGGCGGCTACCTGCTGGTCGACCGCGCTCTGCGTCCAGTCGACGAAATGTCGCATACCGCGGCTCAGATCAGCATCAAGGATCTGGACGCGCGATTGCCGGTGCTGCCGACCGGCGATGCATTGCAGCGCTTGTCCGTCTCGCTCAATCACATGCTTGGACGACTGCGTGAGTCAGTGCAGACCTCGCAACGTTTTTTGGCGGACGCTTCCCATGAGCTGCGTACACCGCTGACGATTATCAAGGGCGAACTCGAAGAGATCGTCGCTGCGCCGCACTGCGAACCCGAAGCAGCCGACCGAGTCGGCAGCGTCCTGGAGGAGGTCGGTCGCCTCCAGCACTTGATTGAAGGGCTGCTGGTGCTCTCCCGGCTTGATGCAGGCGAAGCGCAGCGCGAACTAGTGCATGTAGACCTAAGCGAACTTGTGGTTTCCACGGCGGAGCAGATGCGGCTGGTGGCAGAGGATCGCGGCATTCAGCTTGAATTGTCGATCTGGCGCCCTGTCCTGGTCCGTGGCGATCGCGGTCGGCTGAAACAGGTGATCGTCAATCTGCTCGACAATGCCATTCGATTCACGCCGCGTGGCGGGGCCGTGACCTTGCTCACGGATGAAGCTGATAGCTACATTCTGCTGGAGGTTCGAGATACCGGCATCGGCATTCCGGCAGGCGCCATACCACATGTATTCGATCGCTTTTTTAGAGTCGATGACGCGCGCTCGCGCGAAGACGGTGGTGCGGGACTGGGCCTATCGATCGTCAAGTCGATCTGCGCGGCGCATGACGCCGAGATCGACGTTGACAGCCACCCCGGGCAAGGCAGCTGTTTTCGTCTCAAGTTTCGGCGCCCTTCGGTTGCCGCGGGCCTGCCACAGGCCTCGGCCCCGCAAGACGACTCAGGTGTTTTCGATTCCAAGGGGGCGCTTCGGCGTCGGGTCATTGGCAGTCCCTCCAAGTTGCGCTGAGGCCTCCGCCGATGCGACTCCTGCGCACTTAGCCAGAGAACGATAACCCATGTGGATCATCCGAACGGCCCTGCGCCATCCTTATACTTTTTTCGTCATGGCGATCGTGATCGTGCTGTTCGGCTCGCTGGCCGTACTGCGAACGCCAGTGGACATCCTGCCTAACATCAAGCTGCCCGTGATCAGCGTTGTGTGGACCTATGTCGGCATGCCCGCGGCCGATATGTCCAACCGCGTCATCACCTATTACGAGCGCCAGATGACCACTGCGGTCACCGGCATCGATCATATCGAGTCCCAGTCGCTGCAGGGCGTCGGCGTGGTCAAGGTGTTCTTCCACCCGGATGTCAATGTCAACGAAGCGTTGAGCGAAGTCATCGGCATCTCGCAAACCGTGCTCAAACGCCTGCCGCCGGGCATCACGCCGCCGCAGATCCTGAGCTACAACGCCTCCAGCGTTCCCGTGCTGCAGCTAGCGCTGTCAGGCAAGAGCCTCACCGATCAGCAGCTCTACGACTTGTCGAACAATTTCATACGGCCACGATTGGCCGAGGTCGAAGGGGCGGC
>DASWBL010000193.1:0-17129 GCA_036390615.1 Steroidobacteraceae bacterium
GCGAGCATTTGAGCGCTGTGGGGCAATGGGGTGCTGCGGCTCAGTGAGCTTAACCAGGGGGCGCTGCGGCGGCTGCTGGGGCTGTTCGGGATCTTGATGCGCGTCGGCGGCGCCGGCGCGCCGATTCCGGCGTCCTACTGGGGCGAAAGCGAGGCGGGTCTGGAAGGCAGCGTGCTGTTCGCGCGTCCGGACACGCCGCTGCACTCCATCCTGCACGAGGCGGCGCACTATGTGTGCATGACTCCGGAGCGTCGCGCCGGGTTGCTGCGCGATGCCGGCGGCGACGACGCCGAGGAATGCGCGGTCTGCTACCTGCAGGTGCTGCTGGCCGGATTGCTCGAGAACAGCAGCCACGAGCGGCTGTGCAGCGACATGGACGAGTGGGGCTACAGCTTCCGGCTCGGCTCGGCGCGGCAGTGGTTTGATTTCGATTCGGCTGATGCCCGGCAGTGGCTTAAGGATCGCGGGATCATCGACGCGCTCGGCGCCGTGAGCGGCCAGCTGCGGCTCTAGGTGCAAAGCGGTCAGTCGCCGCCACCAGTTCGCTCACGATGCCGGGCTCGAAGGCCGAATGGCCGGCATCGCCGACGATGTGCAGCCGGGCTTCGGGCCAGGCGCGGTGCAGGTCCCAAGCGCTGCGCAGCGGGCAAACGACATCGTACCGGCCCTGCACGATGACGCCCGGAATATGCCGGATGCGCTTGACGTCGCGCAGCAGCTGATCCTCGCGGCGCAAAAAGCCGCGATTGACGAAATAGTGGCACTCAATGCGCGCAAACGCGGCGGCGAATTTCGGATCGTCGAACTGGCGCAGCTGCGAGCGGCTGACCTGCAGGTAGCTGGTTGCTCCCTCCCAGATCGACCAGGCGCGCGCCGCACGTTCGCGGACCTTCCGGCTGGGCGAGGTGAGGCGGCGGTAGTAAGCCTTGACCATGTCGCCGCGCTCGCGCACCGGAATCTCGCCCTGGTAGCGCTCCCACAGGTCCGGAAACAGCGATGCGCAGCCAAGCGGATCCTGGTAGAACCAGTCGATCTCCGCGCGGCGCAGCAGAAAGATGCCGCGCAATACCAGCTCGGTGACGCGCTCGGGGAATTGCTCGGAATAGGCCAGCGCCAACGTAGAACCCCAGGAGCCGCCAAACACCAGCCAGCGCTCGATGCCAAGATGCCGGCGCAGGGCCTCGATGTCAGCGGTCAGGTGCCAGGTGGTGTTGTCGATGAGCGAGGCGTGTGGCCGGCTCTTGCCGCAGCCGCGCTGGTCAAACAGCACAATGCGATAGCGACTCGGATCAAAAAATCGGCGCATCGCCGGGTAAGTGCCGCCGCCTGGGCCGCCGTGCAGGAACACTGCGGGCTTGCCGTGCGGATTGCCGCTTTCCTCGTAATAAAGCTCGTGCAAGGCCGAGACGCGCAGCCAGCCGCGTCGGTAGGGGGTAGGCGTCGGATATGGCTTGCGCCGCTTCATGTGCGACCCCCGCTCAACATCGGTCCGAGCGGCCGCCCGCCCAGCAGGTGAACGTGCAGGTGGTAAACCTCCTGGCCGCCGTGGGCATTGCAATTGATGATCAGGCGGTAGCCGTCATCGCTGATGCCCTCGCTGCGGGCCAGGTCGCGCGCGACCGTGAACATGTGTCCGATCAGCGCTTCATCCGTGTCCGCCACGTCATTGCTGGTCGGGATCGGTTTGTTCGGCACGACCAGGATATGCACCGGCGCGCGCGGATGGATATCCCTGAACGCCGTGACCCGGTCGTCCCGATGCACGATCTGGGCCGGAATCTCCCCGGCAATGATGCGTTCGAACACGGTCGCCATGCGACAAAGCCTAGACCGTGGCAATAACGCCGGCAAGTCACCGATAATAGTCGCACGGAGCTCTACGCGTTGAAACTCAGCCCAGACGACCTGCCCGACCACCTCGCCGCCAAGCTGCTGCCCGTATACCTGGTATCGGGTGATGAGCCGCTGCTGGTCGGCGAAGCCGGCGATGCGATTCGCGCCGCGGCGCGCGGCCGCGGCTTTGCCGAGCGCGAAGTCTTTTTTGTCGAGCGGGGGATGGCGCCGTGGGAGCAGATCCTGCAGTCGGCGCAGTCGCTGTCGCTGTTTGCCGAGCGCCGGATCGTGGAAATCCGCATGCCAACCGGCCGGCCCGGCACCGGCAGCGCGATGTTGATCCGCCTGATTGAGGCGGCTGGTGACGATCTGCTGGTGCTGATCATCGCCGGTCGGCTGGAAAAAGACGTGGCCCACAGCGACTGGGTCGCGGCCGCGCAGCGGCGCGGTGCGGCCGTGGCCGTCTGGCCGATCGAACGGGGGCGGTTAGCCGCCTGGCTGCGCCAGCGGCTTAAGCGCGCGGGTCTTCAGGCCGACGATGACGCCGTGGCGCTGCTCGGCGAGCGCACGGAAGGCAACCTGCTTGCGGCCCAGCAGGAGATCGACAAGCTGTCGCTGCTCATGGCGCCGCAGACACGGATCGGTGTCACGCAGGTGCAGGCGAGCACGACCGAGAGCGCCCGCTTCGATGTGTTCCAGCTGGCGCAGGCCTGTGCGTCGGCAGAAGCCGGCCGGGCGCTGCGGATCCTGAGCGGGCTGCGCGCCGAAGGCGTCGAGCCGCCGCTGGTGCTGTGGTCCTTGGTGCGCCAGCTGCACAGCGCGCAGCGCGACAGCGGCGCGCCCGCGACGCCGCGCCTGTCGTTCGCACGGCTGATCGCGCGGGCGGCGCGGACCGACCGCGTGATCAAAGGCCTGGCATTGGGCGAGGCGTGGGGCGAGCTCGCGCTGCTCACGGCCGAGCTGTGCGGCAAGCGGGTGCTGCCGATGCCGCGCTGGCGCTCGGCCGCCGAGGAGCGCATATGAGCGAGCCGCTCGGCCTGTTCGGCGGCGCTTTCGATCCGATTCATTACGGCCACCTGCGCACGGCATTCGAGCTCTGGCAGACGCTGCGCCTGGCGCAAGTTCGGTTCCTGCCCACCGGCAGTCCGCCGCACCGCGATCTGTTGCTCGCGTCCAATGAGTTGCGCCTTGAAATGGTGCGCGCCGCGGTGGCGGGCCAGAGCGCCTTCGTGGTCGATGACCGCGAGATGCGGCGCAGCGGCCTGTCCTACTCGGTCGATACGCTGCTTGACCTGCGCAACGAGTATCCGGACCGCTCGCTATGCCTGCTGCTCGGCATGGACGCGTTCCTCGGCCTGCCGAACTGGCACCGCTGGCGCGAGATCTTCGATCTGGCCCACGTCGTGGTGGCGCACCGGCCCGGCTGGAAGGCGCCGATCACCGGCCCGCTCGGCGAAGTGATGGTCGACCGCGGCACCGGCAGCGTGCGCGAGCTGCACCAGCAGCGCGCCGGGAGGGTCCTGGTGCACGCCGTCACGCAGCTGGAGATTTCCTCCACCGAGTTGCGCCAGCTGGTATTGAGCGGCAAGGATTTGCGTTATGTAGTGCCCGATGCCGTGCGCGAGATCATTGTGCGTACCGGGTGCTATGCTCCTCAGGGTCGCTCACCAATGCATACCAAGGACAACCGCTAGACACATGCCAACTGCCACTCGGGCGCGCCGTAAACCGGCCCGCAACCCGGCACTGATCGATCTGGAGAAACTGGCGCTGGGCGCACTCGAGGACATGAAGGCGGTGAACATCCGGGTACTGGATGTGCGCGGCTTGACCGACGTGACCGACACGATGATTGTCGCCTCCGGCAACTCGGACCGGCACGTGCGCTCGATCGCCGAGACCGTTATTCAAAAGGCCAAGGAAGCGGGCCGGCGGCCGCTCGGCACCGAAGGCGCGCGCGATGCCGAGTGGGTGCTGGTGGACCTGCAGGATGTGCTGGTGCACGTGATGCTGCCCCGCGTGCGTGAGTTCTATGCGCTGGAGCAGTTATGGGAAGTCCCGGCGGCGGCGCGACTGGCGAGCGCCGCTCCCAGCCAGCCACGGACCCGGTCCCAGCGCAGCGCGCGCCGGCCTGCCCGCCGCGGCGCAGCCGGCCGTGGCCAGGGGCGCTGACGCGCCGAGCCTCCCAGGGGTCGCGCTGCCATGAAAATGCGCGTGATCGCCGTGGGCACGCGGCTGCCGGGCTGGGTCAACGAGAGTTTTGAAGATTATGCGCGCCGGCTGCAGGGCGATACGCCGTTGCAGCTGCAACAGCTGTCGACCGCCCGCCGCAGCGGCGGCGGTGCCGCCAAGCGGGCCATGGCTGAGGAAGCACGCGCCATGCTGGCCTTGCTCGGTCCGCGCGATCACGTCGTCGCGCTCGATGAGCACGGCACGCAGTACAGCACCACGCAGCTGTCGGCCTGGCTGGCAAAGCGCCGTGCATCGGGTCAGGATCTGGCGCTGCTGATCGGCGGCCCGGACGGACTGGGCGAGGCGGTGCTGGCGCGTGCCGCCGAGCGCTGGTCACTGTCGCGGCTGACCTTGCCGCATGCGCTGGTGCGCGTCATCGTGGCTGAACAGCTGTACCGGGCGGCCACGGTCCTGGCCGGCCATCCGTATCACCGGACCTGAGCGCGACATGAACACCACTTCGCTGTCAGTCGGCAAGGCGCCGGCGCTGATCCTGGCTTCCGCCTCGCCGCGCCGGCACCAGCTGCTTACGCAGATTGGCGTACCGCACCGCGTCGTTCCGGCCCGCGTTGCCGAACAGCAGCAGCCGGGTGAACGGATCGAAGCGTGCGTCGAGCGCCTGGCGGTGCAAAAGGCGCGCTGGGTTTGGGAGCAGTCGGACCGGACACTGCCGGTGCTGGGGGCCGACACGGCAGTGCTCATCGATGAGCGCATGCTCGGCAAGCCGCGGCACCGGGCCGAAGCGCTGGCAATGCTGGCGCAGCTGTCCGGGCGCACGCACCAGGTGCTGTCGGCCATCGCCCTGGTGGCGGCGACCGGCGAGGTGCAGAGCCGGCTGAACGTCAGTCAGGTACGCTTCCGTGAGGTGGCGGAGCCCGAGGCCGCTGCCTACTGGGACAGCGGCGAGATGCAGGATAAGGCCGGCGGCTACGCCATTCAGGGGCTCGGGGCGGTATTTGTCGCCGAGCTGCATGGCAGTTATTCAGGCGTGATGGGATTGCCGCTATTGGACACTGCGCAGTTGCTGCGCGCCGCCGGTGTCGGCGGCTGGTGGGGAGAGGGCGTATGACCCGCGAAATACTGGTCAATGTGACGCCGCGTGAAACGCGCGCAGCGCTGGTCGAAAACGGCAGCGCTCAAGAGTTGTATATCGAGCGCTCGGAACGGCGCGGCATTGTCGGCAATCTGTACAAGGGCCGCGTCTCGCGCGTACTGCCCGGCATGCAGGCCGCGTTCGTCGATCTTGGGCTCGAGCGGACCGCATTTTTGCATGTCGCCGACATCGAACAGGCCGTACCGGCCGAGAGCGAAGCGCCGGCGCCAACGGCAGAGGACATCACGCAGCTGTTATCGCCGGGCGCCGAGATCCTGGTGCAGGTACTCAAGGATCCGCTCGGCACCAAAGGCGCGCGGCTGACGACCTTCATATCGCTGCCCTCGCGGTTGCTGGTGTACCTGCCGCGCGGCACCGGCGTCGGCATCTCGGCGCGCATCGAGGATCCGCTGCTGCGCGAACAGCTGCGCGAGCGCGTACGCGAGCTGGCCGTGGATGGCGCGGGCGGCTACATCGTGCGCACTGCGGCTGCCGACAGCACGCCAGAGGCGCTGCGTGCCGACATGCTGTACTTGGCTAGGCTGTGGGACCATGTACGACAGCAGCAGCTGCGTGTGCCGGCCGGCGCACTGGTGCACGAGGATCTGCCCCTGTCAGCGCGGGTGCTGCGCGATGAACTCGGCCCCGACGTGCGTCGCGTGCTGGTCGATGCGCCGCAGGAGCACGCGCGCATGGTCAGGTTCGCCGAGGCATTCATGCCCGAGGCGGCAGGGCGGATCGAGCTGTACAGCGGCCCGCGGCCGCTGTTTGACCTGCACGGCATCGAAGAGGAGATCACCCGCGCCCTGAACCGGAAAGTCACGCTCAAGTCAGGCGGTTACATCGTCATCGACCAGACCGAGGCCATGACGACGATCGATGTCAACACCGGCGCCTATGTCGGCCATCGCAACCTTGAAGAAACCATATTCCGCACCAATCTTGAAGCGGCGGTGGCAATCGCCAGGCAGCTGCGGCTGCGCAATCTCGGCGGCATGATCATTGTTGATTTCATCGACATGGCCGATGTCGCGCACCGCGAGCAGCTGCTGGCGGCGTTCGAGGCAGCCCTTGCTACCGATCGGGCCCAGAACCAGATCGCCGGCGTCTCGGCGCTGGGGCTGGTGCAGCTGACGCGCAAGCGCACGCGCGAGAGCCTCGAGCACTTGCTGTGCGAGCCGTGTGCCACCTGCGCCGGTCGCGGCTTCGTCAAGACGGTGGAAACGGTGTGCCACGAGCTGTACCGCGAAGTGCTGCGCCAGAGTCGCCAGTTCCAGGTGGAGCGGCTGCTGATTCTGGCACACCCGGAAGTGGTCGAAAGGCTGCTGGATGAGGAGGCCCCGGTACTCGCCGATCTCGAGCAGCAGGTCGGCCGGCCTATCCGGCTGCAATCGGAGGCGCTTTATTCGGTCGAGCAGTACGATGTAGTGCTGGCCTGAGGGCCGCACAGGGTACGGGAAGGACAAGGAGCATGAGTGCAGCTTTGCAGGTCGCGGCGATCCAGCTGACCTCGAGCGCCGAGGTGACCGAAAACCTTGCCACCGCCGGCCGGCTGCTGGCGCGCGCGGCCGCCGAGGGCGCCGCGGTGGCCGTGTTGCCGGAGAATTTTTCGGTCATGGCGCGCCGCGACGCTGACCGCCGCGCGCTGGCCGAACCCGACGGCAGCGGCCCGGTGCAGGATTTTCTGGCCAGCACAGCTGCAGCGCTTCGGCTCTGGATCGTCGGCGGCACGGTGCCCTTGTCCAATGGCCCGGGCGAGCGGGTATCGCCGGCCTGCCTGGTGTACGATGCCGGTGGCCGGCGCGTCGCCCGCTACGACAAGATCCACCTGTTTGACGTTGAGTTGCCGGACCGGGCGGAAAGCTACCGCGAGTCGGCGCACTTCGTGCCAGGCTCGCAGCCGGTGGTGCTGGATACGCCGGCCGGCAGGCTTGGCCTGTCGGTCTGCTACGACGTGCGCTTTCCGGAGCTTTATCGGCGCCTGGCGGCCGAAGGGGCCGAGTGGTTTTCCGTGCCGTCCGCGTTCACGGTGCCGACCGGCGGCGCGCATTGGGAAACGCTGCTGCGTGCCCGGGCGATCGAGAATCTGTGTTATGTGGTTGCCAGCGCCCAGTGGGGTGAGCACGCGAGCGGCCGCTCGACCTACGGCCACAGTCTGATTGCTGATTACTGGGGCCAGGTGCGCGCCATGCAGGCCGAAGGCGAGGGCGTCGTGATCACCACGATCGATCGTGGCGCGCAAGCCGAGGCGCGGCGCAAATTCCCGGCGCTGCAGCACCGGGTGCTGGCGTCGTGAGCGACCTGGTCAATAGCCGTCATGCGAGGTTAAGCCGATGAGCACTCCTTCTGCCTTGGTACCGGTCGATCCGCTGCAGCTGGCGCGCAGCACGATCCTGGCGCCTTCCGGCATGGATGACGGGCACCTCGGCCGCGCACTGGAGCTGATGCACGGCCATGCAGTTGATGCCGCCGATCTCTACTTCCAGGTGTCGCAGGAGGAGTCCTGGTCACTCGAGGACAGCATCGTCAAGGAAGGCAGCGCCAGCATCGAGCAGGGGGTCGGCGTGCGCGCGATGGCCGGTGAACGCACCGGCTTTGCCTATTCCGATGAAATTGTGGTGCCGGCGCTGGAGGAGGCCGCGCGCGCAGCGCGCGCGATCAGCACTCGCCAGCAATCCGGCTCGGTGCAGGCCTGGCACCCGGTGGCCGGCCACCGCCTGTACCTGCCGGATGATCCGCTGCACAGCCTCACCGATGAACAGAAGGTAGGCTGGCTCGAGCGCATCGATCGCGAGACACGACGCCTCGATCCGCGCATCGTGCAGGTGATGGCGAGCATTCACGCCGTGCATGAGCTGGTGCTGGTGGCATCCAGCAACGGCGTTCTGGCCGCGGACGTGCGGCCGCTGGTGCGCATGAACGTGTCGGTGATTGCTGAACAGCAAGGGCGCCGGGAACAGGGTTATGCCGGTGCCGGCGGCCGCTGCACGCTGGCGCAGTTTGTGGCGGCTGACCGCCCGCTTGAGCTCGCGCGTGAAGCGGTGCGCCAGGCGCTGGTGAACCTGGAGGCGATCGGTGCGCCGGCCGGCACGATGACGGTCGTGCTGGGTTCGGGCTGGCCGGGCATCCTGCTGCATGAGGCGATCGGCCACGGCCTGGAAGGTGACTTCAATCGCAAGGGTACTTCGGCGTTTTGTGGTCGCATGGGCGAGCGGGTCGCAAGTCCCGGCTGCACCGTGGTCGATGATGGCACGCTGCCTGGCCGGCGCGGTTCGCTGAACATTGACGATGAGGGCACACCGACGCAGTGCACGACGCTGATCGAGGATGGCGTGCTGCGTGGTTATCTGCAGGACAAGCTCAACGCGCGCCTGATGGGGAGCCGTTCGACCGGCAACGGCCGCCGCGAGTCGTTCGCGCACGTGACCATGCCGCGCATGACCAATACCTACATGATGCCCGGACCCTATGCGCCGGAGGAGATCATCGCGTCGGTCGAACGCGGCATCTACGCCGTCAATTTTGGGGGCGGCCAGGTCGATATCACGTCGGGCAAGTTCGTGTTTTCAGCGAGCGAGGCTTATCTGATCGAAGGCGGCAAGGTCGGCGCGCCGATCCGCGGCGCGACGCTGATCGGCAACGGGCCGGATGTGTTGACGCGGGTCAGCATGGTGGGCAACAACCTGCGTCTCGATGACGGCGTCGGCACCTGCGGCAAGGACGGGCAGAGCGTGCCGGTCGGCGTCGGTCAGCCGACCTTGCGGATCGACGGGCTGACGGTCGGCGGCACGGCCTGAGCGAAATGAGTTCCCAGCGCCGTTATCTCGCCAAACCGCTATATGAAAGTCTGCCGGCGCTGTACGGCCTCGGCGGAGCGGTCGCGCTCGCGGTCGGCTATCGGCTCGGCCACGGCTGGCTGAGCGCAGCCTGTTCATTGCTCGGACTGGTCGGCCTGCTGGTGGCAGTGGTGTTATGGCTGCACCGGCGCGACTACCGCTCGAGCCGCAACGAATACCAGCAGCGCGGCGCGCCGCTCGATCAGCCAGATCGCGATCAGCCTTGAGGTGCCGGCTCAGCCCGCCGGATCGGGCTCCGGATTTGGTTCCGGCTCGAGCGCTTTGAGCACCGGATGGCTGTCGGTAGGCCCGGTGCCCGTCGGGTCCTCGGTATTTCTGCGCCCCGGCCTATCGTCGATATAGATCAGCTCATGCTGGCCGAGTGTAACGACGTCGCCGTCGTTGAGGTTGTGGCGGCGCACGCGCTTGGCCTTGATGAATACGCCGTTGGTGCTGTTAAGGTCCTCCAGCACACAGAATTGCTCGCTGGTCAGAATCTGGCAGTGATGGCGGCTGACGAAGCGCGTGTCGATCTGCAGATCGTTCCCGGGCGTGCGGCCGATAATGAGCCGCCCCGGCCGCAGCGCGCACTCGGTCACCGTGCGTCCGCCGCTCGAGACGACCAGCCGTGCGAGCGGCGTCGCTTTATCGCGCGCCCCGGTGCTGACACTGCTGTTGACAACCCCGCCAATCGCCGCCGTGCCGACCGTCGGGAAGACCTGCCGCTGCGAGTACTCAGGCCACTGCAATTCAGCGACCGCAACCATGATGTCCTCATTTTTGACATGGTCGCGGCCGGCGTTGAACGCCGCCAGCATTGCGGTGTCGCACAGCGAATTGATCAGCCGCGGCACGCCGCCGGTATAACGCTGGATGAGGGCAATGGTGTCCGGCCGGAAGATCTCACGTCCCTGTGAACCGGCAATATCTAGCCGATGCAGGATGTAGGCGCGCGTGTCGTCCGTGCTCAGCGCGGTCAGGTGAAAGCGCAGCCGGATGCGCTGCGACAACTGCGGAGCGTCGAGTTTGGCGGCGAGCTCGGGCTGACCGGCGAGAATGATGCGCAGCACTTTTTCCTTGCTGGAATCGACGCCGGCCAGCAGCCGGATCTCCTCGAGCACTCGTGCCGAGAGGTTCTGGGCTTCATCGATGATCAGTACCACCTTGCGTCCGGAGCTGTACTGCTCAGACAGGAACTGGCTCAGAGTCGCCAGCAGCTCGGCTTTTTTCATCCGATACGGCGTGAAGCCAAACTGCACCAGGAGCGATTGCAAGAACTCGACGGTCGACAATTGTGTCTGGCTGATCTGCGCCAGCAGAATGTCGGGACTGAGTTCGTGTACGAAAGTCTCGATCAGCGTGGTCTTGCCGGAGCCGATCTCGCCGGTGATGCCGACGAAGCCGTCGGAAAACCAGACCGTCGATTCCATGTAAGCCTTGGCCCGGGCGTGTGCCTTACTCAGGTACAGGAATTGCGGATCCGGCGACAGCCGGAACGGCAAATCCGTGAGCTTGAATAATTCCAGGTACATCCGGCTATCTTAGGGGCTGGTGCCGTTGCCGCTGTGCCGCGGTCGCAAAATACTAAGGGATTAACGGCAGCTGTGGATAGTAATCCCGGAGCAGCCGGCGGGCCCGCGCGTCCCGGGCCTTGGCGGTGGCCTCGACGATCGTGCAATGGCCGACTTTACGGCCGGCGCGCGGCTGTTTGCCGTAATCATGCAAGTGCACGCCCGCTGCCGCCAGCAGCCGTGCGCGCGCCGGCACCGCACCGAGCAGGTTGATCATCGCGGCATGGCCGCGCGGGCGCGTACTGCCAAGCGGCAGATCCATGATCGCGCGCAAATGGTTTTCAAACTGGCTGGTCTGTGCCCCTTCGATGGTCCAGTGGCCGGAGTTGTGCACGCGCGGCGCCAGCTCATTGGCCAGCAGTTGCCGGCCGCGGACGAAGAATTCGATCGCCAGCACGCCGACGTAATCGAGTTCCGCCAGTACCGCGCGCAGGTAGCGTTGCGCGAGGCGCAGCAGCGCCGGTTTGTCCCACGGCGCCAGCGTCAGGCGCAGGATGCCCTGGTGATGGAAATTGCGGCTGAGCGGATAAAGTGCCAGCGTACCGTCGCGCGCCCGCGCGCCGATCGCCGACACTTCGCCGTCAAAATCGATCCATTCCTCGTACAGCAGCGGCGCCGCGCCGAGCTGCTGCCAGGCGCCCGGCAGCTGCGAGGCGGTGCGCAGCACGGTCTGGCCCTTGCCGTCATAGCCGAAGCGGCGCGTCTTGAGTACGCCCGGCAGGCCGATCTGCCGCACCGCCCGCTGCAAGGCGCTGTAGGAATTCACCGCAGCCCAGCGCGTGGTCGGAATGCGAAGTTTGTTGAAAAGCTTTTTTTCGGCAACCCGATCCTGCCCGACGGCGAGCGCACGGAGTGGCGGCGCGATGCGCACGCGGCGGCCGCGACGGGCGGCGCGTAGCGCGCTGACCGACGCGTTTTCCCAGTCAAAGGTGATGACGTTGCAGCGCGCAGCGAGCTCGCGCAGCAGGCCCGGATCGCTAAGCTCGCCGACCAGCGTCGGCGCCAGCTGGCCGGCGGGACTGTCGGCGGCGCGGTCCAGAAAAAGAAAATCCAGTCCGAGCGGATAACCGGCCAGCGCCAGCATGCGGCCGAGCTGGCCGGCGCCGACGACGCCAACGGTCATGCCGGCTTGGGCCTGGGATCAGGTTGTTCGAGTATCCGTTCGGTCTGCGCATCGCGATAGCGCTTGAGCGCGCTCGCGATGGGCGGGTAGCGCGCCGCGAGGATCGCGGCAGCGAACAGCGCCGCGTTGGTGGCGCCGGGCACGCCTATGGCAAAGGTCGCCACCGGGATCCCGGCCGGCATCTGCACGATCGACAGCAGCGAGTCCAGGCCGTTCAGTGCGCGCGATTGCACCGGCACGCCGAGCACTGGCAGCGGGGTCTTCGCGGCTGTCATGCCGGGCAAGTGCGCGGCGCCCCCGGCGCCGGCAATCAGCACTTCGAGGCCCCGCGCCGCCGCTCCGGCGGCGTACTCAAACAGCAGATCCGGGGTGCGGTGCGCCGAGACGATTCGTGCTTCGTAGGCGATACCGAGCGCGTCCAGCGTATCGCTGGCGCCGCACATCGTCTCCCAATCCGAGGCGGAGCCCATAATGAGTCCGACGAGCGGCTTCATTTCGGCATTTTAGCACGCGGCTGCCAGTCACCGGCCGGATGGTCGAGCGCTTGCTCGAGCGGCGCCGTATCGATGCCGCGCATCAGCTTGCCGATGTATTGGTAATGGCGCGCCACGGCCGGCCCAGGTCGCAGGCGACGTCCTTCGATAATGGCTTCCAGCAGTGCTTCGGGCAGCTCAAGAGCCTGCAGCTGAGCGTCCTTTAAAGTGAGCAGGCGCACGCCGAGGCGCTGCAATTGCTCGGCCGCTCTCTTGCGCGCCGAGCGGCTGGGCCGTGCAGCCGGATCCTGCTCATCGTCCGGCGGTTCGATTGGTGGCATGTCGGTGCGGTTATCCGGTGCAGCGCTGCTTTGAAGCGTCATGGATGACGCGACACAGCGGCGGCGGGTTGCGCAATGAAACGGAGCAAAGCCGCCAGCTGCCAATAATAATGGCTCAGGCCGTACCGGTTCTCGCATTTCTTGGTGATTGCACTAGATATGCGACTCATCGGTCAGTCTGCGCTCAAGCTAAGTTCCGCCCAAGTCATGACGATACCGATTCAGCCCTGCATTCGCACGCTGCGCCTGAAAGTGAAGCCTGAGGGGTGCGCTTGGCTCAATAAGGCAGCCATCGAGGTCAATCAGGTCTGGAACTACGCCAATGAGACCAGTAGCAGGGCTTCTAGTCCCTTTGTAGGTACGCCCAAGTGGCTCTCGGAATTTGATTTGAACAACCTGACGGCGGGGGCTGCCAAGGAATTTGATTTCATCGGGGCGGATACGATTCAGCGAGTCAATGCCGAGTTTGCAACGCGGCGTAAAAAGTGCAAGAAACACAAGCTCAAGTGGCGGATCAGTAAGGGCTCGAGGCGCTCTTTGGGCTGGATACCGTTCAAGGCCGCGCAGCTTAAGCTTAAGGGTAAGTGCATCCGATTCTCGGGTAAGGCGTTACGGGTCTTTGAGCAGGAGAAGCTGTCGGGAGCTCTCTGGAAGTGTGGCTGCTTTGCCCAGGATGCGGTCGGGGACTGGTGGCTTTGCGTGCCCGTGGAGTACGCCGTGGTTCAGGCTCCAGCCGCGAAAGAGTCGGTTGGGATCGATCTGGGCCTCAAGAGCACTGCCGCCACGAGCGATGGAGTAAAGCTCCAGGCCGGTCACTTTTACCGCGGCATTGAGCAGAAGATCTCCCAAGCCCAGCGCCGCGGTCACAAGGCCCAAGCCAAGCGCCTGCATCGTATGGCCGCCCGCCGCAGGCAAGATGCCTTACATAAGTTCTCATGTCGGATCGTGAAGGAGTATCAGACTATAATCATAGGCGATGTGAGCAGCCTCAAACTGGCCAAGACATGGATGGCTAAGTCCGTGCTGGATGCCGGCTGGGGCAACCTCAAGACACAGCTTCAGTACAAGGGCCTACAGGCCGGCAGATGCGTCCAAATCGTCAATGAAAGAAGCACTACGCGCGCATGCAGCAGCTGTCGGGCCCTTACCGGTCCTACAGGTCTGGACATGCTCGTTGTGAGGACCTGGATGTGTACTGAGTGCGGTGCCACTCATGATCGGGACGTGAACGCGGCCCGAAACATCCTATCCGCGGGGAGGTCGCCCCCGTCCATCAGCGGGAACAAACCGTCGCTTTCAGCCGCGCCGCTGCGCCGGACATCGAGTCGATGCCAGGCACGGATCGGCGCGCATAAAGCGGCGGCATGAGCACCGGGCAGCAGGAAGTTGGCCCGGGGCGCATTCCCGAGCTTGAACAGGTCGTGGCGCAAGCACTGGCGGGCGCCAAGCAGGCCGGCGCCAGTCAGGCCGAGGCCGACGCAAGCCTGCAAAAAGGCCTGAACGTTACTGTGCGCATGGGCGAGGTCGATACGATCGAGTATCACCGCGACCGCGGCATGGCGGTGACGGTTTACTTCGGGCAGAGCAAGGGCTCGGCCAGTACCGCTGATCTGCGCGCGCAGGCAGTCAATGAGACGGTCGCAAAGGCCTGCGCCATTGCGCGGCATACTGCGGCTGATGAATGCGCCGGGCTCGCCGATGCTGAGGCACTGGCGCGCGAAATTCCGGATCTGGATCTCGATCATCCGTGGGGCATTGAACCGGATGAAGCGGTGCAGCTGGCCCGCAATTGCGAAGCGGCAGGCCTCGCCGTCAGCAAGCAGCTGAGGAATTCCGAGGGCGCAACGCTCACCAGCCATCGCGGCGTTCGCGTTTATGGCAACAGCCTGGGATTTCTGAGCGGCTATGCCAGTACCAGTCACAGCTTGAGCTGCGCGCTGGTGGCCCAGGATGGCGCCGATATGCAGCGCGATTACTGGTATTCGGTGGCGCGCCGCGCCGGTGCGCTCGAAACTGGCGAGGCCATTGGCCGGCGCGCGGCGCAACGGGCACTGGCGCGCCTCGGTGCGCGCCGCCTGGGCACGCGCCGCGCGGCGGTGCTGTATTCGCCGGAGACCGCCCGCGGCATGTTTGGCCATTTCCTCGGCGCCATCCGCGGCTCGGCCCAGTACCGGCGCTCCTCATTCCTGCTCGGCGCGGCCGGCGAGACGGTGTTCCCGGCATTTGTGCAGCTCAAGGAGCGCCCGCATCTACCACAGGGCCTGGCCAGCGCGCCGTTCGACGGCGAAGGGGTGGCCACGCGCGATAGGGACCTGGTCCGCGACGGTGTGCTTGACGGCTACCTGCTCGGCAGCTATTCGGCGCGCAAGCTTGGCCTGAAAACCACGGGCAATGCCGGCGGCGTGCACAACCTGCTGGCCAGCAGTAGTGCGCCGGCCGCTGATTTCGACCAGCTGCTCGCCCGCCTGGGCACGGGTCTTTATGTAACCGAGCTGATGGGTATGGGCGTCAACGGCGTGACCGGTGATTATTCGCGCGGCGCCAGCGGCTTTTGGGTCGAGGGCGGCCAGATCGCCTATCCGGTACATGAATTGACCATCGCCGGCAACCTGCGCGAGATGTACCGCAACATCGTGGCGCTCGGCAGTGATATCGACCAACTCGGCACCGTGCAATGCGGCTCGATGCTGCTGGCCGATCTGACTATCGCCGGCGAGTAACTGCGCGCCGCGGCAGTCGCCGTTCAGGAATCGACCAGCTCGCGCAGCGTGCGCTCGGCAAGATACTCACGCCCGGTCTGCTCGAGGGAGCGGCAAAGCTGCGCCACGGGCCGCGGCACGTGCGCGTGCAGGCCCTCCCAGGTGCCGGTGCGGTTGCGGGCGATCGCCAGAATCTCATCGAGACGGATCTGAGCAGGATCGCGGCTCGGCAGCACGCGCTCCTGAGCCGATTCAACCACGAGACCACCCGCTTCGAGCGCGGCGGTCATGCGCGCGACCGCAACCGCGGGCAGCTGCAGGGCTTCGGCCAGCGTACTGATAGTCGGTGCGGTTTTGCCGGTGAGCTGGTAACGCCCGACCAGCACCATGATGCTGAGTGCCAGCTGTTCGCTTTCGGCCCCCGACAGGCGCATTTCTCGCAGCCCTAAGCGCAGGTAGGTTGGATTTTGCACATAGAAGGACAAGCGCGCGCCGAGCAGGAGGATCAGCCAGCCAAAGTAAGTCCACACCAACGCGCTGATCACCAGGGCGAAGCCGGCATAGACCAGCATCAGGTGACCCGCGTTGATCACAAAACGGGTGAAGATGCGGCTGAGGCCCGCCCACAGCGCGCCCGCGACCAGGCCGCCGGCCAATGCCGGCTCCCAGCGCACGCGGGTATTTGGAATGAAGGTATAGAGGGCGGCAAACAAGGCGCCGATGAAAAGGTAAGGAATCAGTGCCTGCGCGCTATGCAGGGCGTGGCCGAGCAGCGGCACGCCGGCGGGCGCTGACGAGTCCGGCTGCGCCAGGCGCGACATGTACAGCACCGCCGCGATCAACAGCGGACCGACTGCCAGCAGCGCGAGGTACTCGGCCGTGCGCCGCGCCAGCCCGCGCGGCTGCTCCACGTGCCAGAGAAAATTGAAGCTGTCCTCGAGCTTCATCAGCGCGCCGAGCAACGTCCAGACCAGCAACACCAGCCCGAGCGAACCGACCAGGCCGCCGCGGACGTGGTCGGCAAAATCCATGACGCGCTGGGTCAGCTGCGGCGCTGCTGGTCCCAGCGGCCGGAAGAATTCCAGCACCAAAGGCCCGAGGACCCGGTGGATATCGAACAGCCGCAAAATCAGGATGCTCAGCGCGAGCAACGGAATGAGCGCGAGCAGCGTCGCGTAGACAAGGCTCATCGCATGGAGATTGAGTTGGCCGCCCAGCAGATCGCGGCCGAGTGCATAAGGGTAGCGGGCGAGCCGGCGCAGCCGCTCAGTCGCGCTGCCGCCCGGTGCAGGAGCGAACAGCCAGTCTTCAATTACCTTGCGGGCCTTGAGCCACATGCGGTTCAGATCTTACTTGGCCTGCGATGCCAGAGTGCGACCTTGGGCAGTCAGGGCCCGGTCGGCGGTCCGGTCAGGCGTGCGAGCGCTTCACGGTACTTGTCGACCGTGCGCGCGATGATTTCGGCTGGCAGGCGCGGTCCCGGCGCGGTTTTGTTCCAAGGCAGCGTTTCCAGGTAATCGCGCACGAATTGCTTGTCAAAGGACGGCGGGCTGCTGCCGACTTGCCAGGTTGCCGCCGGCCAGAAGCGCGACGAATCCGGCGTCAACACTTCGTCCATCAGCGTCAGGCGGCCGGTTTCATCCAGGCCGAATTCGAATTTGGTGTCAGCAATGATGATGCCGCGCGCGCGGGCATGAGCCGCAGCGAATCGGTACAGCGCGAGCGCCGTGGCGCGCATCGCGGCCGCCACCGGGGCGCCAATCAGCCGTGCGACGCTGTCGAAGTCGATATTCTCATCGTGCTGGCCGGCGGCCGCCTTGGTCGCCGGCGTGAACAGCGGCTCCGGCAATTGCTCGGCCTGGCGCAGCCCTGCTGGCAGCGCCAGGCCGCAGATTTTGCCCTGACGCTGGTAGTCCTTCCAGCCCGAG
>DASWBL010000194.1:0-5707 GCA_036390615.1 Steroidobacteraceae bacterium
GGCCCGGAGCGGGCGATGGCCGGCATGGTCATGGCGCTGTTCCATGACGTCGGCTATCTGCGCCGCGACTCCGACACGAATCAGGCCAACGGCGCGGAATTTACCCGCACGCACGTATCCCGCGGCATTGAATTCCAGGCCGGTTACCTGCCGCAGATCGGGCTCGGCGCGTGGGTGGACGTGGCGCGCCAGATCGTGCATTTCACCGGCTACGAGCGCGCACTCGAGGACATCGTCGTCGAGGATGCCCGCGATTTGCGCCTCGGCCACCTGCTCGGCACGGCCGACATGATTGCGCAGATGGCTGACCGTTGTTACCTGGAAAAATGCCGCGACCGGCTGTATCCGGAGTTCGTGCTCGGTGGACTTGCGCTCGACACCGGAGCGACCGGCGAGCATCTGGTGCGCTACGCCTCCGGGCTCGATCTGCTGCGCCAGACGCCGCAATTCGTGGCCGAGACGCGTACCAAGCGGCTCGAGCAGAGCTTTGGCGCGGCCTACCACTACCTGGAAATCCTGTTCGACGGCCGCAACCCCTACATCGAATCGATCGAGCGCAATCTCGCCTACCTGGATCAGGTGCTGCGCAGCGAGAGCTGGCGCATGCTGCGGCGGCAGCCGCCGCTGTACGCGGCCGACCCCAACGTGCTCACGCAGGTTCGCGGCCTGATGCTCGGCTACTTCAAAAAGGCCTGGCTGCGCGACTAAGCCTTAAGCGCCTGCGGCGGCGGTGACGCCACCGCCAGTACGTACTGTTCGTAAATCCGTGACAGCTGCGCCAGCACCGTGGCGCGACCCTCAAGCTGAGCGCCGGCGAGCGCCGCCCTCAGCACCGGCAGTGTCAGCCGCTTAAGCGCCCGCTGTGCGATCGGCGCAAAACTCAGATGCCACGGCTCAGGCTGCACGCCGCCGCGATCTAGATCGTAGGGCCGGTAAAAACCGAAGCGCTCGGCATGCGTATCCAGCCAGCTATTGAGCGGCGCGAACGGACCGCCGGCCTGATAATCAGCCGGCAGCAACTCCGGTCGCTGCTCGGCCCGCAACTGCCGGCCATCAATCACATCGATTTCCGTTCCCCAGTGGTGCCGGCTGGCTCCCGGCAGCGCCGACCAGCAAAGGATGTGACCGACGATGGCTGCCTCGTCGAGTCCGGCGCGCTCGACTGGCCGGCCGTGGCGGTCGAGCAGTGGCCGCTCGCCGCGAAATTTCGCGTTCCAGATTGCCAATTGCCGGGCGAAGTCACGAAAGCCCGACACTGGCGTTAAATCCAGACCGACCGTTGCTGCCGCGCTGCGCATGGCCAGCAGCGCCGCCGCGGCCTGCGGATGCAGCAGGCAGCGCGGTTCGGGCAGTTCCCGCACATGCGCCTGGGTCCGGCCGGTCAGGGCCAGGTCGTCCAGTTCCAACGCGAAATTGGCAGGCTCGGCCGGCATGGGGCATGATTCTAAGCTGCAATTGTAGAGGTCTGGTCCCTAGTGCACGGTTCGCGGCTAAAAAATTTACACAACGTGGTCATCGCCCTGGCGCTCGGGTCGATCGCCCTGATGGTCACGTTTGCGCTGCTGCCAGGCGTCACGCGCACGATGATCCTGCTGCTCGGCTCCACGGCCTGCGCGCTGATTGCCGGCGCGGGCATCTGGACGATGCTCGAGGCGCGCCGGCTGCGGATCGCGACCGATGAGCTGATCAGCGCGGCGGAGCGCATTGGTCAGGGAGAGCTCACCCAGGCCCTGGCGCGACCGGCCAAGGTCGGCCAGCTTGAACAGGCCTTTGAGCGGATGCGACTGACCCTGCGCCAGAGCACGATCAGCCGCAATTACCTGCACAGCGTGCTCAACAGCATGAGCGACGCGGTGTTCGTCACCGCGCCGGACGGACCGATCCGCATCGTCAACAAGGCCGCGCTGCACCTGACCGGCTACGAGGAGAGCGAGCTGGTCGGCCAGCCGATGCAGATGCTGCTCGACCAGCCCGGGGGCGATGAAACGCGGCTGCTCGCCGCGGCCCGCGACGCCGGGGAGACGGTGCTGCGCACCCGCGGCGGACAGACCATCCCGGTCTCGTTCGTCGCCTCGAGCATCGTGACCAGCGACCCGGAGATTGCCGGCGAGATCTACGTGGCGCGCGACATCACCGAGCGCAAACGGGCCGAGCGGCGGATCCGGTATCTCGCCCGCTACGATGCGCTGACCAAGATCCCCAACCGCATGCAGTTTCAGCACCTGCTGCAGCAGTCGATGGCGCGGGCCCGGCGCGCCAATCACGGCTTGGCGCTGCTGTACATCGACATGGATCATTTCAAGGAAGTCAACGACACCTTCGGCCACGCCTCGGGTGACCGGGTACTCGAAGTGCTGACCGAGCGGCTGACCAGCGTGATCAGTTCCGGCGCCGTGCTCGGCCGGCTGGCCGGCGATGAATTTGCGCTGTTCATTGACGGCCTGAGCACCGATGCCGAGGAAGCCAGCTCGCAGATCTCGCAGCTTGCCAGGACCGTGCTGAACGCGGCCGGCGAGGCCTTTTACATCAACTCCCAGGAAGTGTTTCTGACCGTGAGCATCGGCGTTGCCTTCTGTCCACGCGATGCCGAGAACGTCATCGACCTGATCCGCAACGCCGACGCGGCGATGTATTACTCCAAGCAAAATGGCGGCAATACTTTTGCGCTGTATTCCCAGGAAATGAATGCCGCTGCGGTCGAGCGCCTGATGCTCAAGAGCAAGTTGCGCCGGGCGGTGGAACGCGACGAGTTCGTGGTCCGCTACCAGCCCAAGATTGACTTGAGCGACGGTCGCATTGTCGGCGCCGAGGCGCTGCTGCGCTGGCGACTGCCGGGACACGGCGACATCCCGCCGTCGCAATTCATTCCGATGGCTGAGGAAAACAACCTGATCAGCGAGATCGGCGCATGGGTGCTGGAGCGGGTGTGTCTTGACCTCAACCTGCTAGGCCGCAGCGTCGCCCAGCCGGGCTGCATTGCGCTGAATCTGTCGCTGAAGCAGCTCAAGCAGGCGAGCTTCATCCTCAATTGCAGCTCGATATTCGAGCGGCACAACGTGCCGACGCACAGCCTCGAGCTCGAGATCACCGAGACCACGCTGATGGCCGATCCGCGCCGCACGGTGCAGATGCTCAATCAGCTGGCCGCGATGGGACTGAACCTGTCGATCGACGACTTTGGCACCGGCTATTCCTCGCTGTCGGCGTTGCAGCAGTTCCCGATCGGCACGCTGAAAATCGACCGCTCCTTCGTCGCCGGGCTCGCCGATGATCCGGCCAATGAGACGCTGGTGCGGACCATCATCGACATGGGTCATGGACTTGGCATGAAAGTGGTCGGTGAGGGCGTCGAAACGGTAGTGCAGCTGAATTTCCTGCGCCAGCACGGCTGCGATCAGGCGCAGGGGATGCTGTTCGGGCAGCCGCTGATGATTCAGGAGCTGCTGGACATGATGATTGCGCAGCAGGCCGGCGCGCCGGCCTTCGCAGCGCTGTTCCCGCCGAAAGTCATTTCCCGCCCGCGCCTGGCCTGAGACTCCCGCGGGCGTTCAATCGGCGCTGACGCGCCGCCGCCGGGCCGACCTGTGGGACCGCCAATTCCTTGGAGTATGATCCGTGCCGCAAAGCCGCGAACATCAAGCTCCTCGCACCGGCGTTTACCAACTCGGAGATCACAATGAAAAAACTGTGGTGGTTAGTCGCGATAACCGCGACTGGGCTTAGTCTGGCGCAGGCGCAGGAGCGCACGGCCGCCCCGGCCAATGCCGAGGCGTACATCATTGCGCCGGCCGATGGCGCGACCGTGAAGAATCCGGTGGTGGTGCGCTTCGGGCTCAAGGGCATGGGCATCGCGCCGGCCGGCATCCAGATGGAAAACACCGGGCATCACCATCTATACATCGACACCGAACTGCCCACCGATCTTGGCAAACCAATCCCGGCCGTCGAAGGCAAGGTCGTCCATTTTGGCAAAGGGCAGACCGAAACCTCGCTGACCCTGACGCCCGGACGCCACACGCTGCAGCTGCTGCTCGGCGATTACCTGCACGTGCCGCACAACCCGCCGGTCGAGTCCAAGCAGATCACGATTACGGTCGGCCCTTAAATCGCGCCAGGCGCTGCGCTTCAGGCCGGCGGCCGATAGGCCGCCGGTGCCTCGCTCAGCAGGCGCAGATAATCGCGCCGGCCGGCGGTGCTCAGCGCCGACCAGTCAACTTTCCCGGTCCCCACAGCGCGCAGCTGCTCATCGCTGACCCACAACGTGGCCGGGCGGATAACCGGCACGCGCGCACTCAGGCGCTGCGTGGTTTCGCCGCGCAGCAGGTCGATAACGGCCCGCGCCACGCGCTCGCTGCGCGCTAATTCGCTGTGCTCGCAGGCCAGGCAGTAGGTGAGCGCGCTGCCGGCGCTGGCGCTCGCCAGCGGCACCGTGCCGTCACCCAAGGAACTGACCTGGTAAGCAAATTGCTGATCCTGCCGCTTAAGATCCGTGACCGTGCGCTGCCGCGTGCCGGCTATGGCGACGCAGCGCGGATCGGGCGCGCTGGCGTCGGCGCCGAAAGTCCGGGTCTCCCGCAGTAAATCTGGCGCAGGGCCAGGTCCGCCCGTGGGCCAGCTCGCGAGGTCAAACAGATCCAGCTGCGTGAGCCGGCCCGGCTGCGGCAGCATCTGGTACAGGCTCGGGAAACTGCTGAATACGTCGCTGGCGAGTGTTTCGGCATCGTGGTGCTGATCCAGCGCAGCCAGGCGCCTTACCACCGGATAGCTGCCGCGCAGCGCCTGTACTACCGCAAAGGAACCGGCAAAGGGCGTGCCGAGCGCAATCAGTCGTTGCACGTGCTCAAGGCCCGGCAGCGCGAGCGCAGCGCGGGCGACCAGGCCGCCCATGCTGTGCGCGACCAGGCTTACCGGGCGCTCCTTCTCGGCACGCAGCAGCGCAGCGAGCTTCGCGGCCACGTGCTGAAGATTCTGCCGCCAGTCGAAGTCGTACAGGCACACATCGAAGCCCGCGGCCTGCAGGCGCAGCTTCAGCCCGAGGTAGGAATAGGGCAGCGCGCCAAAGGAATTCAGATCGTCGTGGCGCGGCAGCGTCAGCTCCTCAAGCCGGCCATTGATGATATCGAGCGGATCGATCCACAAAAGATCCGCCGGCCACGGCGCGGGCCGGGGGCGCACCAGCTGCGAACCCATGATGCCCGGCACCAGATAGACCCGCGCGCCCGGCGGCGCGCGTCGGCGCTGCACGCGTCGCGCCAGCGCGGTCAGCAGCTGCAAATCGCGATTGCCGAACAGCGCGCGCAGCTCGCCGCGCTGCCGGCCTTCGGCCAGCAGCTGCTGCAGCTGCTCCGGCGTACGCGCCAGGCGGTCGTAAACGGACAGATCCGGCGGTGCGCTGCTCTCCATTGCGTTCAACCGATTCCGCAGTGACGCGTGATCAGTGCGCAGACGGCCTCGATGGCCTGGGTGCGGGCGCTGCTGTTGCGCCAGATCGCGCCGATCTGGCGCTGCGGCATCGGCCGGGCAAAGGGCACTATGGCGATCCCCTTGGCGGCCCCATAGGCGCCGCGCGTGGCGAGCATCGGCAGCAGCGTGACGCCGATGCCGGCGGCGACCATTTGCCGCAAGGTCTCTATGCTGGTGGCGCGGAAGTCCTGCCGCTCCTGCATGGCGCTGCGGCCACAGACCGCGAGGGCCTGCTCGCGCAGAC
>DASWBL010000195.1:0-4163 GCA_036390615.1 Steroidobacteraceae bacterium
AGGATCCTTGGCCTACGCGGCAGGTCGGTCAGCTGTGGTATTTTACGACAAAACCATGATGCAGTACTTCGGCAGCTTTTCTAAACCGTACTTGCGCGGCGCGGCGATTCTGTGCTTGTGTGCGGCGGCGCTGTTGCTTGCCGAACCGGGCATTGCGGTGACGCGCAATGATCTGTATCAAGCGACTACCGGGATGGCCGGCCGCTGCGAGAGCTCGGACAGCACGGCCTTTCAAGCCGCGATGAAGACCGTGCTGGTGCGCGTCACCGGCCGAGGATCCGCGGGTGATGACCCGGCGTTGGCGCCGCTGGTCAGCAACGCTCGTCGCTACGTCCTACAGTGCCGCAGCGCCCCGGACAATCAATTATGGCTGGCCTTCGATGGTCCGGCCATCGAGCGCTGGCTGACGCAGAATGGCCAGCCCTTGTGGGGCCCGGAGCGGCCGACGACCTTGGTGTTGCTGGCGGTGCAAAGCGGTGCGCTAACCGGCACCGTTGTCGCGACCGACGACAGCTCCGAGCTGAAAGCTGCAATAGACGCCGCCGCGGCAGCGCGCGGCCTGCCGCTGCTGTGGCCGAGCGCCGGCGAGCTGCAGAGGAATCGCCTGGACTATACGATCGTCAACAGCGGTTCGCCGGCCGCTGTTGCCGAGATTGCGCGTCGTATCGGCGGCGAAGGCGTACTCATCGGGCGCGCCAGCGGCACCGCGGCGACGGCCAACGTTCGCTGGTTTCACCTGTTTCAAGACAACAGCAGCGAATACTCCGGGGTTTTGGAGGGCGTGAATCGCGCCGCCGATCTGTATGCCGGCTTATTCGCCGCCAGCGGCAACCTCGTGCCCGTGGCCATCGAAGTCACCGGCGTGAACGACCTGCGCGACTATGCGGGTCTCGAGGCCTATCTACAATCCCTGACCTTCATCTCGCACGTCGGCGTGGAGTCCATGTCCGGCGATACGATCGTATTCCGTTTGACAACACGCGGCGGGGTCGATTCGTTGCAGCGAGCCCTATCGCTGAATAGGCGACTGCAACCGGCAGCCGCCGGCGAAAACGGAATTCAGCGCTTCCAACTGCGTCATTGACCTTGGTGTTCTGGTCCCCGCGCCATATTCCGAACATGATCAGCGTGATCAGGATCCTGCTGGTCGTGCCGATCGCGATCTGCCTAGCGCGCCGTCAGCTTGCAGTCACCATGGTGCTATTCGCAGTGGCCGCGCTGTCGGATGCGGCCGATGGATTCATCGCCAGGCGCTTCGGCTGGCAAAGCCAACTGGGCGGAGTATTGGATCCGATCGCGGATAAATTGTTGCTGGCAACCGTGTTCATCGCTTTGAGCTTCATCAAACTCGTGCCGCTGTGGTTAATGGCGGCGGTGATCGCGCGCGACGCCATCATCGTGATGGGCGCTGCGGCCTACCGGTTTTTCATCGGTCCCCTGACGGCGAATCCGTCGCTCATCGGCAAATTCAACACGCTGTGTCAGGCGGCATTTATCGTGGCGGCAGTCGCCCGCGGCCAATTTTCCGTGCCGCCGGCCTGGGTGACGGTGTGGCTTGGCGCCTTCGTGTTCGCGACAGTCGTCGTGAGCGGCATCGATTACGTCCTGGTTTATGGCAGGCGCGCGGCGGCATGAAGCAACTGGCGCTCGGGGTGAGATTGCGCGCGGGTGCGGTGTTCGAGAGTTTCGCGCCGGGTCCCAACACGGAAGTCGTCGCAGCGCTGCGCCTGAGGCACTCGGCGCCCTTGTGGCTGTGGGGGGCGCATGGTTCCGGTAAGACGCATTTGCTGCAGGCGGTATGCGCGAGCGCGGGCGCGGCGGCCGCCTATTTTCCGCTGCACCGATCCTTTGGCCTGCCGCCCGAAGCGCTGGCTGGCTTCGAGCGCACGGCGCTGCTGTGCATCGACGACGTCGATGCGGTCGCCGGAGATCAGGGCTGGGAGCAGGCGTTGTTTCGTCTGTTCAATGAAGCCGCGGAACTGCGAACGCGCCTGATATTTGCCGCAAAGGTGGCCCCGCGCCAAGCGGCGTGGGCCCTCAAGGACTGGAGTTCCCGAGCCGCAGCCTGCGTCGTCTATCAACTGCGGGAACTCGACGATGAAGGCCGGATCGAGGCGCTGCGGCTGCGCGCGGCGCAGCGCGGGCTGCAGCTGCCCTACGAGACTTCCGAGTACTTGCTGAAGCGCATGCCGCGCGATCTGCCTTCGCTGTTTGAAATACTCGACGCACTCGATGAGGCGTCGCTGGTGGCGCAGCGCCGGCTCACCATACCGTTCATCCGCGACGCGCTCGAGAAGCGCGCAGGAACAAAATCATAGTGCAGAACCATGCGAAGACCAGCAGCAAGCTCATTGCGGCCACCCAGCGCGCGCGCGGGTTCACCAACAGCTCGGTGACGGCGAACGCAAGATAGGGAACTGCGAACAGGGTGGCCCAGGCATA
Source organism: Steroidobacteraceae bacterium (assembly GCA_036390615.1). GTDB lineage: Bacteria > Pseudomonadota > Gammaproteobacteria > Steroidobacterales > Steroidobacteraceae > FEN-1191. Next base: position 2,443 of record DASWBL010000195.1, read on the forward strand.
GGTGTAGCGGCGACCGCGCAGAAGTCCATTCAGCGGTGCGAGCAAGGGTAGAACCGCTAGCAGGCACATCGGCCAGGAATAGCCGACGCTCATCCACGCCAGCAGACTCGCGGCAATCGCGCACCATAACCAAATGGTCAGCGATCGCGCTACCGACTGCGTGCTCAATCCGGCCTCTGCAGCCGGTCGGCGAGGGCGGCCACCCGTTTTCCCAAGGCACGCGCCAACTCACTTTCATGTTCCGACAGCTCGCCATTTTCGCTGCGAGCGGCGACGTGACTTGCGCCGTAGGGCGTGCCGCCGCCGCGCGTGTCGGCCAGCCCGCGTTCCGTGAACGGCAAGCCCACCAGGTACATGCCGTGGTGAAGCAGCGGCACCATCATGGATAGCAGCGTTGATTCCTGCCCGCCATGCGGCGTCTGGGTGGAGGTAAAGACGGCGGCAGGTTTGCCCACCAAGGCGCCGGATATCCATAGGGCGCTGGTGCCGTCCAGAAAGAACTTTACGGGCGCCGCCATGTTCCCGAAACGGGTGGGGCTGCCGAGGATGAGACCGCAGCATTGCTCCAGATCTTCATGCGTTGCATAGGGCGGCCCCTGGTCCGGTACCGGCGGATCGAGCCTGAGCGTCGTGGTTGCGACGGGGGGAACCGTGCGTAGTCGCGCCTGCATTCCCGGAATCGCTTCGATGCCGCGGCAAATTTGTCGAGCCAGTGCCGCGGTGCTTCCTTGGCGGGAATAATACAGAACCAAAATTTCGTTCATCGGTAGTCTTCCGTGGATTCAGGCGTAATCGCGCGTGCCTGCTGCGTCGGCGCAACGGCTTGGTTGCAATCTGCGGAGGATTGTATAACGACCACCTGGTTTGACGGCTTTGGCCGCTATTGCTAGTGTCGCGGCACCCTATGTTGAGGTTCATTGTTGTCTTAGGTTGTGTCGCCTGCCTCGCCGGTTGCGCGAGCGGACCGCCTGTGCAGGAAATGAGCGACGCTCGCCAAGCCATTGTCGCCGCTCAAACGGCGGGTGCGACCAGCACCACATCGCCGGAATACGCGGCTGCGCAAGCCGCGATTGCGCGCGCCGAAGCGCACTTGCAGGCCCAAGAGTACGTGCGCGCCCGCTATGCGGCGGTGCAGGCCAAGCGTCATGCCGCTGCCGCCCTTGCCGATGCCCAGCATCCCGAAACGCCCGCCGCAGTCCCCCACTGACCTCACGCGCCGCTACCGGGTGTCGGGCAAGGTGCAGGGTGTGTATTTTCGACACTCCACTCGGGTCGAGGCCAAACGTTTAGGCCTGTGCGGCACCGTCCGCAATTTGTCGGATGGCAGCGTCGAAGTGCTGGTGCAGGGCCCGCCGGCGGCGGTCGAGACATTGCGGGCGTGGCTCAACCGGGGACCCGCGCTGGCGCGCGTCGACACGGTGAGTGAAATCGCACTGGCCGAAGCCGAGGAAATCGGAATTCCAGAGGACTTTGAAATTCGCTAAAAGCGCCAAACCCGCTGCCAGCGCTGCATCACCAACGCAGGATAGGTGCTGCGTCCGGAGCTGCCGTTGTAGCGCGCCAATGCGCGGGTCCAATTTCGATGCTCGGCGCGCAGGTAGTAGCGAAGGATTTCGCAGCCCATGCGGATATTAGGGGCGACTTTCACGAGCTGATTCTGCACGCCCAGCTCGCGCGGCCAAAAGGGCATTACCTGCATGAGGCCGACCGCGCCGGCCGGC
>DASWBL010000196.1:0-2966 GCA_036390615.1 Steroidobacteraceae bacterium
CAACGGGCCTCGGTGTCGCTCCACGGACAGCTTAGTGCGAGCGCGGCGCCGAGCCGCTCCGTATCGGCCGCAGCTGCCAGATGCCGAATGCTCATGCCTGCCCGTTGACCCAACGGGTCAGGCCCGCAGCTACCTCGAGCGCCAGTATCCCGCGCTGCCCGTGGCTATGCGCCAGCTCGTCCCCTGCCATCGCGTGGGCCTGCACCGCCGCCACTGCCGCCTGCCACGGATCGCGGCACTGCGCGAGGATTCCGGCGACTGCGCCGGTCAGCACATCGCCCATGCCGGCACTGGCCATGCCGGGATTGCCGCTCGCGCACAAGGCAGTGATGTGTCCGGCCGCGCCAACCAACGTACCGGCGCCTTTGAGAATTACCACCCCGTCGTGCCGCGCGACCAGCGCTTTGAGCGCCCCGACCCGGTCCCGTTGCACGCTCGCCGAGTCGGTGCCAAGGAGCCTAGCCGCCTCACCCGGGTGCGGCGTCAGGATCGCCTGAGGTGCACGCTGGCCTGATTCGGCCAGCAGGTTGAGCGCGTCGGCGTCGATCACCAGCGGCTTGCCGCTGCCGAGCGCCGCGCTCCACAGCTGCCTAGACCAATCCGCGCGGCCGAGCCCGGGGCCGATCGCGACCACGTCGGCATCGCGCAGCAGTGGCGCCAGATCGGCGGCCGACTCCAAACCCAGGCTCATCAGTTCCGGTCGCCCGGCGCCAATGGCCGCCACATTGACCGGCGCGCAGGCCACGTGCACGAGGCCGGCGCCGACCCGCAAGCAGGCCTCGCCGGCCAGCCGGACCGCGCCTGGCATGCCCGGCGCGCCGCCGATGATCAGCACGCGGCCAAAGTCGCCCTTGTGAGCCTGGCGCGGGCGCGACGGCAGCGCGTGCGCTATATCCCTGGCGTCCAGGCACTCAAGCACCGGTGCGCCCTGTCCGCCGGGCAGTGTCGGCACGTCCAGATCATCGACGATCAGCCGTCCGGTGCACTCCGGGCCCGCGCCGAGCAGCAGGCCACACTTGGCCGCCACGAAGGTGATCGTGCAATCGGCGCGCACTGCTTCGCCGAGCTCTTGTCCGCTGTCGCCATCGAGGCCCGAGGGCAGATCGAGCGCGAGGACCGGCCGGCCGCAATGATTGATCGCGCTGATCGCGAGCTGCGCCTCAGGCCGCAACGGTTCGCGCACACCGGTGCCAAGCAGCGCATCGACGATCACTTCGCCCGGCAGCAGCGCCGCGGCCGAGATTGGGTCGACGCGCCCGCCGCTGGACAGAAATTCATCAGCCGCGCGGCGGGCTTCGCCGCGCAGCTGATCAGTCGGAACGGCGGCAAGCGCGACGACTTTCAGGCCCGCGGCCTGGCCGAACCGGGCCAGAACATAGCCATCGCCACCATTGTTGCCGCCGCCGCAAACAACAGCAATCTGCGTCGCGCGCGGCCAGCGGCTGCGCAGCGCCCGCAGCGCCGCTTCGCCGGCGCGCTTCATCAGCGTGTAGCCCGGGATGTGCAGGACTTCGATGGCGCGCCGGTCGAATGCCCGCACCTGCTCGACCGAGTAAAGCAACCTGGCGGCAGACATCCATTGATTATACTGGCGCGGCGGAACGTCCATGACTGAATACCAAACGACCGATTGGGGCAGACTGCGCGCGCAGCTTGCGCAGCGCGCCCGCGAGCTGGGATTCGCGGCGATCGGCGTCAGCGGCGTTGAGCTTGAGGCGGACGAGGCTTATCTGCTCGGCTGGCTGGCAAAGGACCGGCACGGACAGATGCGCTATATGGAGCGCCACGGCCACAAACGCAGCCGGCCGGCCGAGCTGGTGCCGGGCACCGTACGCGTCATCAGCGCGCGCATGGATTACTGGCCACCTCAGGCGGCGGCGCCGCGCGACGTGCTCGGTGAGCCGGCGCGCGGCTACGTATCGCGCTACGCGTTGGGCCGCGATTACCACAGGGTGCTGCGCCACGGCCTCAAGCGCCTGGCCAGCTTTGTCACCGAGCTTGGCCAGGCGCACGGTGCCCGCGTGTTCGTCGACAGCGCGCCGGTGCTGGAAAAAGCCCTGGCCCGCAACGCCGGCCTCGGCTGGATCGGCAAGCATACAAATCTCATTGCCCGCGAGGCCGGTTCGTATTTTTTCCTGGGCGAGATCTACACCGATCTGCCGCTGCCGGTCGATGCGCCGGGGAGCGCCCATTGCGGCAGCTGCAGCGCCTGTATCCCTGCCTGCCCGACCCGGGCCATCGTCGCCCCATACCAGCTCGATGCGCGCCGCTGCATTTCCTATCTGACCATCGAACTCAAGGGCGCGATTCCCGAGGCCCTGCGCCCGGCACTTGGCAACCGCATCTATGGATGCGATGACTGCCAGTTGGTGTGTCCTTGGAACAAATTCGCGCAAAGTGCCGCGCACCCTGACTTCAAGATCCGTCACGGGCTCGATGCGCCGCGACTGGCGGAGCTGTTTGGCTGGAGTGAATCGCAGTTCGCCGAACGGATGCGGGGCTCGGCTATCCATCGGCTGGGCCACGAGCGGTGGCTGCGCAACATCGCGGTGGCGCTCGGCAACGCCCCGTCAGGCCACGAAGTACTCGCTGCGCTCGAGAGCCGGCGCGACGATCCTTCGCCGCTGGTGCGCGAGCACGTTGACTGGGCGCTGGCGCGTCACCGCGCCGGCGCCGCCGCCCCAACCCCTTAAGGGCTTCGCACCTGTAGATTGTCGATCAACCGGGCGCGACCGAGATGGGCCGCCGTCAGCACTACGAGCTCCTGCGTCGCTGATTCCGGCATTCCCAGATCATTGCCGGCGCGCACCTCGAAGTAATCCGGGCGCATGCCGACCTGCTCGAGTGCCTGCCAGCCAGCGCGGCCGATCGCGGCGAAATCCCGATCACCGGAATCTATGCGGCGAACCGCCGCCTGCAAGGCCGTATGAATGGCCGGCGCGCGGGCGCGCTCCTCGGCCGACAGG
>DASWBL010000197.1:0-4722 GCA_036390615.1 Steroidobacteraceae bacterium
GGTAACGCCCTGCTCATAATCGCCCTTGTCCATCGCGGCCAGCCCGTCCCGGTGCAGTTGCTGCGCGGCGCAGCCGGCCAGGACGATCGCCGCGGCACCTACAACGGATAGCCGACGCCAGAGATCTTTCATTGCACTCCCTCAGCCGCCAGCGTTTGCTGCACATTGAGCGGTTTGTAAGTAAAAACGAGTTGCCCGGCCCGCGGGCCCTCAAAGGTGTAGTTACTGTCGATTACGTCGCCGGCCTTGACGTCATAGATCTGGTCATTGCGGGTGAGGAAATACACGGCGGTCGCGCCAGCCGGCGCATAGCTGCCGAGGAAACTGAACGGCAATGGCGGCGCTGTCGGTGCCGCCGGTGCCACAATCTGCGGTGGTGGCGGCGGCGGTGGTGGCGGCGGCGGCGTGTACCAGGAGTGGGCGGCAAACAGTGCCGCCGACGCGGCTGCGTCCGCAACCCGACCGGCGAAATTGAAACTGGCGCGCGGGGCGGGCGCGTGCACCGCCGGCGCCGTGGAGCGGCTGGTGGTCACGGTGGTGGTCGAGGCTCGATCCACAGGCGCGACCGTATCCGTGCCGGACGAGCTGTAAATGACATACGCAGCCACGACGACGGCAGTCCCGATGAGTGCCTTGGATCGCATTGTCAGGTGCATATGGCTCACTCCCCCCGCACGTATACGACGAATCCGATATCCGCCGCGATCTGGGGATCGCCGACGCTCTTGCGCTCGATGCGTAGCTTGCTCAGGCCCGCGGCCGGAACGGCGACAAGCGCCCGGTCAATGAAGTTGCGCACGTTCGGGTAGGCACCCTTGACAGGAAATTCAAACGTATAGCGCCCAAGACTTCCCGGTCGCGCCGGCAGGTAGGTGTAATGGCCCTGATCAAGCGCGACGCCGGCCTGGTCGGCCTGCTCCAGCATCTGCCCGAGCACCGCCGGAATCTGCCCGCGCGTTGGCAACGTGGCCACGAGCCGCGCACCCGACATCGGTGCGCCCGGATTAGCCAGGTTGGCCTTGGCCCGCAACAGCTGTGCCTGAAGTGAATCGAGGGCGCTGTGCTGCGGCAACACGACCGCCAGCGCCAGCACGGCGGCAATGAGCATCGCTGCAGCGCCGGCCAAGCCCGCCGGCCCGATGCGCGTCAGCTGATAGTGCAACAGCGTCACCGAACGGACGAGGGACTGCCGGGCCGCGCCCAATGCCAGTGCGGCACGTTGCGAGCCGAGCGCAGGAACAGCCGTCGATTCGGCCAAGCGCCCGGGTTCGCGCATGGGCGTGGTCGGCATATTGCTGGGTTCGCTCATTGCGCATCCTGCCAATCGCCGGTCAGCTCAAAGCGGACCGGGCGCTGCGGATCGTCGGTGCGGACAGCGTGGCTGTCGAGCATCGGGAACTTGAGCAGGTGGCTCGCCTGCAGGCGCTGCACATAGGCAATGGCCAGCGCCAGCGTCTTGGATTCGCCGTTGACGTGCACTTTGTGCTTGGCATGGTCGGGCTCGACCGCCAGTACCGACACCGCGCCGCTACTGTCCTGGCTGGCGCTCTCGAGATCAGCCAGCAAGCTGGTCCACGGCGTGACCAAATCCTGCGCGGTCTGGTCGGCGGCGGCCGCTTCCGCGGCCAGGCGCACGCCGTTTTCCGGATCCGGACGCGAAGCGCGCGCGAACGCGGCCAGCCGCAGCTCAAGGCCCTGGCGGCGATGTGCCGTGCTCTGATACCCAAGCACGGTGGCCGCCGCAGCCACAACCCCAATGCCGAGCAGCAGCAGGCCGAGCACCGGCCGCCGTGAGCGGGGCTGAATAAAGTCAAGATGAACGGGCGGTCTCATGCGCCGACCCTTCGCACGCTCTCGAGCCAGTGCAGTGTGCTCGTCGGCGGTGGCGCCTCGTCCAGCCACTCCAGTTCCGGGCCGCTGGCGATGCCAGCGGGCCGCCAGGTCTGCGGCGCGTCAACAAAGACGCGACCATCCGCGGCACTGGCCTTGGCCAGTCGCCCAAAAGTCTGCAGGCGCTTGAGTTCCCGCGACCAGTCGGCACCGATGCGCACGGTGTGGACCCGGTCGAAGCCGTCGGCAGCGACACGCACCGCCGCCAGCGAACCTGCCTCGATGGTCACGAACCATGCGCCGCTCCCCGGCATCCGGTGACGCCAGAAGTTGAAGCCGGCGATCAGCTGCGGCTGCAAGGCTGCCAGTTTCGTGCCGCAGCGGACGCACAGCTCCCGCAGGTCACCCAGCAATTCCGGCGGCATCGCGCAGGCGATCCGCGAGGCGCCCGGCGGCGCTTCAGACAGGCAAACAAGCCAATCGTTGACCGGATCGCCGTAGCTGCCAGCGAGCAGCCCGCGGGCGTGGGCCAGCCGCTCCTCGCCGGAGTCAAGATCCGGTTCATAGGGAACCACCACGTAGCGCACCCAATGGTCGGCCAGCATCACGTGCAGGCGCCCGCCCTGCCACAGCGGATCCTTCAGTCGCGCCTCCAGCGCTGCGAATGCCGCACCCCAGCCATTCTGATCCGTACTGTCGACGGCCACCTCCTCGTCACGCACCAGCCGGCGGCGGCTGCCGCGGCGCAGCCTTACCAGGCAGACACGCCGCGGAGCGATGTAGGCACCAATCTCGTCAGGCCATAACCGTGACACGGTTGACCTCCTCGAGCGTGGTCTCGCCACTGCGCACTAAGTCCATGGCAACCGCACGGATCAGGCGCACGCCTGAGCGGCGCGATATCTCCTTCAGCTGACGCACCGGCGCGCGATTGATGATTGCTTCGCGGATTTCGTCGTCCATGACCAACAATTCACCAATCGCCTTGCGTCCACGGTAACCGGTGCCGCGGCAATGTGAGCAACCCCGCCCGATGCAGAAGTTGTAGGCGGCGCTCGTCGATGCCGACAGTTGCGAGTCGTCGAGCAGCCGCCGCGACGGCACGTAGCGTTCCGCACATTGGTCGCAGATGACGCGAATCAGCCGCTGCGCCAGCACGCCGGACAGCGCCGAGACAAAGCTGTAACTGTCGACGCCCATGTGGACAAAGCGGCTGACGACGTCAAAGACGTTATTGGCGTGCACGGTGGTGAAAACCAGGTGTCCGGTCAGCGCCGATTGAATGGCGATCTGGGCGGTTTCCGGGTCGCGAATTTCGCCGACCATGATCTTGTCGGGGTCATGCCGCAGGATCGAACGCAGGCCGCGGGCAAAAGTCAGGCCCTTTTTCTCGTTAACCGGAATTTGCAGAACACCCTGCAGCTGGTATTCGACCGGATCCTCGATGGTCACGATCTTGTCGTTGCCGGTCTGGGTTTCAGAGATCGCCGCATACAGCGTCGTGGTCTTGCCGCTGCCGGTGGGCCCCGTGACCAGCAGCATGCCGTATGGAAGCAGACTTAAGCGGCGGACCTGCTGCACGACCGCGGGGTCGAAGCCTAGCGTCTCGAGGCGCAGCCCATGTAGCCGCTCGGTCAGCGCCTGCTTGTCGAGCGCGCGCAGCACGGCATCCTCGCCAAAAATGCTAGGAATAACCGAGACGCGAAAATCGATCGGCCGACCATCCAGCGCGATGGTGAAACGCCCGTCCTGTGGCACGCGGCGCTCGGCGATGTCGAGTTCCGACATTACTTTGATTCGCGAGATGACCTGCTCGGCGACCGGCATGCCACTGACAGTGGCGATGTGCACGAGTACGCCGTCGATGCGGTAGCGGACCGCCAGGCCGTTGGCGGTGGACTCCAGGTGAATATCGCTGGCGCCGGCGCGCAAGGCATCGTAGACGGTCGAGTGCACCAGCCGCACGACCGGGCTTGCGTCTTCGCTAATCGACACGTACGACAAATTGTCGACGGTGGCGCTCGCGCCACTTTGCGCCTCGGTATCCGGCAGGACCGAGTCGATCGCGCGCAGGCCCTCGGCCGATCGGGCGATAAGATTAGCGAGTTCCTGCCGCTCGGCCAACGCCCATTCGATCGGATCGGCAATGCGGATCTCCAGCCAACCGCGCAGCGCCTGATCAAATGGATCCGCCAGGATCGCCACCAGTCCGGAATTGCCCCGCACGATTATGCATTGACGGCGCGTGGCTTCCGCCGGGGCGAGCAGGTCAAACGCCGGTTGCAGGCCCGCCAGCTCGCTGCCACTGATGTAGCGGTATTCAAGCAGTGCGGCCAGTTCCTTGGCGAGCGTGCTCGATGGCAGCCCGCAGGCTTCCTGCAGCAGATCCAGCACCGAGCGCGATTCCCGCGCGGCGGTGTCGATGGCCAGCGCGACCGCGGCCTCATCCAACGGCGGCGCCGACCCTGACGCCAGAACCAGCTCGAGCTCTGCGGCTAACGCGTTCACTGTATGCTTCCTGCCAGCTGAAAGATTGGAAAATACATCAGCACTACAATGACGCCGATCAACAAGCCGATCAGCGTCATCAGCAAGGGCTCAATCAGGCGCGTAACTATCGCCACCCAGCGCCCAAGTTCCTCGTCGTAGAAAGCGGCAATCCGCTCGGTCATTTCACCCATGTTGCCGCTGCGCTCGCCAACCCGCAGCATGCGCGAAGCCACCGGAGTCGTGAGGCCGTGTGTTTCCATGGCGGTCGCGAGCGACTGGCCTTCGCGCACCGCCTGTGTTGCCTGCGCGAATTTCAGCTTGAGCGATTCCCCCAGCAAGCCCGAGGACATCTGCAGTGCGGTCACTGCCGGCATACCGCCGCGCAATAACATACCGACCGTG
>DASWBL010000198.1:0-2335 GCA_036390615.1 Steroidobacteraceae bacterium
GAGCGATAGTCGGCCAGCTGCCCGGGATTAGCGGTGAGCACCGCCTCGATCGCCTGCTCGATGGCCGAATCATCGGTAATCTGCCGCAGCCCGCGCGCGGCGATAATGTCATCGGCCGGCAGTTGCTCGGTCCACATCGCCTCAAACACATCCTTGGCAATCTTGCCGGAGATGGTCTGGTCGGCCACCCGGCGCAACAGGCCGGCGAGCGCCTCGGCCGGGACCCGGCTGGCGCTAATTTCAAGTCCGTCGCGGTTCAGAAAACCGGCCAGATCGCCCATCACCAGGTTGGCCGCAAGCTTCGGCTCCCCGCCCAAGTAGCCCACTACCGCTTCATAGTAATCGGCCAGCTCCGCGCTCGCCGTCAGCACCAGCGCATCGTAGTGCGTCAGGCTGTACTGCGCGACGAAGCGCGCCGCCTTCTGATCCGGCAGTTCCGGCAGCGTCGCGCCAACGGCGCGAATGAACGTGGCATCGAGCAGTACCGGCAGCAGATCCGGATCCGGGAAATAGCGATAATCGTTGGCCTCTTCCTTGGAACGCATCGAGCGCGTCTCGCCGCGCTCGGAATCGTACAGGCGCGTCTCCTGCACGATCTTGCCGCCGCCTTCGAGCACTTCGATCTGCCGCGCCACCTCGTAGTTGATCGCCTTCTCCACGAAGCGGAACGAATTGACGTTCTTGATCTCGGCGCGCGTACCGTATTTCTCGGCACCCTGCCGGCGCACCGAAACGTTGGCGTCACAGCGAAACGAGCCTTCCTGCATGTTGCCGTCACAGATACGCAGGTAACGCACCAGCGTGTGCACCTTCTTGAGATAGGCGACGGCCTCGCGGGCCGAGCGCAGGTGCGGCTCCGAGACGATCTCGATCAGCGGCGTGCCGGCCCGGTTCAAATCCACGCCGGTCAGTCCCGCAAGTCCCTCGTGCAGGCTCTTGCCGGCGTCTTCCTCCAGATGCGCGCGGGTCACACCGATGCGCTTAGTGGTGCCGTCCTCGAGCACGATATCAACGTATCCGCCGCTGACAATGGGCAGTTCGTATTGGCTGATCTGGTAGCCCTTGGGTAAATCGGGGTAGAAATAATTCTTGCGCGCAAACACCGAGCGCGGCGCGACCTGCGCACCGATCGCGAGCCCGAACAGCACGGCCATGCGCACCGCCTCGCTGTTAAGCACCGGCAGTACGCCCGGATAACCCAAGTCGACGAGATTGGCCTGGGCATTCGGCGGCGCCCCGTACGCGGTCGCGGACGAGGAGAAGATCTTCGACTGCGTAGCCAGCTGCGCGTGGATCTCGAGGCCGATGACGGTTTCCCATTCCATCAGGCATAGCCCTCGGGGATGCGCCGGTGCCAGTCGGTGGCGAGCTGATACTGGTGCGCGGCTTGCAGCAGCCGCGCTTCGGCAAAATGCGGTCCGATCAGTTGCATCCCGACCGGCAAACGGTCGACAAACCCGCACGGCACAGAGATGCCCGGTAGCCCGGCGAGGTTGGCACCGATGGTGTAAATGTCGTTCAGGTACATCGTCACCGGATCGCTCGTCTTGGATCCGATCTCGAACGCCGCGGTCGGCGTGGTCGGGCCGAGCAGCAGGTCGACTTGCTCGAAGGCGCGATTGAAGTCGCGGGCAATCAGCTGGCGCACCTTTTGCGCCTTGAGATAAAACGCATCGAAATAACCGGCCGAGAGTACATAGGTCCCCGTCATGATGCGCCGCTTGACTTCAGCCCCGAAGCCCTCGCCGCGTGAACGCTCGTACAGATCGCGCAGGTCACGCGGCTGCTCACAGCGGTAGCCGTAGCGGACGCCGTCAAATCGGGCCAGGTTGGAAGAGCATTCGGCCGGCGCCACTACATAATAGGTCGGCACCGAAAGCGGCAGGTTCGGCAGACTCACTTCGCTGACCTGCGCGCCCTGCTGGCGAAGCACTTCCACGGCGGCGCGCACGCGCGCTTCGACCTGTGCATCCAGGCCCTTGTCGAAGCACTCACTGAGCAGGCCGACCTTCAGTCCGGCCAGTGGTTCGTGCAGCGCCGCGAAATAATCCGGCACCGGCAGATCGACGCTGGTCGAATCGCGCGGATCAAAGCCGGCGATGGCGCCAAGCAGCAGCGCCGCGTCCTCGGCGCTGATCGTCAGCACGCCGGCCTGATCGAGGCTCGAGGCGAAGGCGATCATGCCGAAGCGCGAAACCCGGCCATATGTAGGTTTCAGCCCCGTTATGCCACAGAGCGCGGCCGGCTGACGGATCGAGCCGCCGGTGTCGGTGCCGGTCGCGGCGGGCGCCAGCCGCGCCGCCACCGCAGCGGCCGAGCCGCCGGATGAGCCGCC
>DASWBL010000199.1:0-9806 GCA_036390615.1 Steroidobacteraceae bacterium
GGCCGCCTACTACGCAGCCCAGGTACCGACCGGGCTCGAGGCCGATCCGTCCTATTATCAGAGCGGCCGGATCCTGTATGTGCGCGGTGATGCGGCGCGCGAGATTCCGGCATGCGCTGCATGCCACGGACCGGTCGGCCGCGGCAATCCGGACGCCGGGTATCCGGCGCTGCGCAGCCAGCATTCGGCGTACCTGATCCGCCAGCTTGAAACCTACAGTGCCGATAATCGTTATGCCAAGACCGACAAGGGCACCAGCAGCGGCGGCGACAATGACGCGATCATGCATGCGATTGCCTCGCGCTTGAGTGCGGAGGACATGCGCAATCTCGCTTCGTTCATTCAGGGCATGCGCTGAAGCGATCAGCGGATAGGTAAGCGACCATGAATAAGCCGACCCTGCTGCTCGCAGCACTGGTGCTGATGCTGAGCGGCTGCTCACAGGAACACACGCCAGCGCCGGCGCCCGCGACCGACAATGGCGCAGCAACCTCGACGGCCGCACCGGCCACTGCGGCCGGCCAGCCCGCCACGCCCGCGCCGGTCAATCAGGCGGAAGGACCCAGTCGCGACGAAGCGGCGCTTGAGCGAGTTGCCCCGCTCCCCGCGACCGCGCAGCTGCCGGATGGCAAATGGAAAACCGGGGTCAATTACCGCCCGATCGTGCCGGCGCAGTCAACCGATTCCGGCCCGGGCCGGGTCGAGGTTATCGAGGTGTTCTGGTACGCCTGCGCGCACTGCTATGCGCTCGAGCCATATTTGCTCAGCTGGCTGAAGACCAAGCCGGCCAATGTCGATTTCGTGCGGGTGCCGGTCATGTGGAATGACGTGCATCGCGCGCATGCGCGCCTGTTCTATACGCTGCAGGCGCTCGGCAAGGAAGACGCGCTGCACGCCAAGGTGCTGGCGGCGATCTTCGACCAGAAAAATATGCTCTATGTTGCGGGCGACGCCGACGCAACGCAGGCCGCGCAGGTGGCTTTTGCCAAGGCGAACGGCATCAGCGAAGCGGATTTCCTCAAGGCCTACAATTCATTCTCGGTGCAGAACAACCTGCAAAAGGCCTCGGATATCCAGACCCGGTACCTCGTCGATGGCGTGCCGCGCATCATTGTCAACGGCAAGTACAGCACCGACGTCGCCATGGCGAGCGGCGGCAAGCAGGAAGGTGCCGAGGACAAGCTGTTTGCGCTGATCGATGATCTGGTGAACAGCGAAAAGCGTCATTGACGGCCAAAATTGCAGTAATCTTTCGCGCCGCGCCGCGCCCGTAGCTCAGCTGGATAGAGTACTGCCCTCCGAAGGCAGGGGTCACTGGTTCGAATCCAGTCGGGCGCGCCATTTTCACGCTTCGGCGCGGCCAGGCTGTGACCGTCATGGTGTCCGCCGGCGGAGAAGGCCCCGCGCCTCGTCTGCTTGGGCGCGTCGCGGTTTCACTCGCTATAATTTGCCCTCTATCCGCGGACAGACCGGGTTGCCAACGTGAGCAAACAGGACACACACTTCTTTAACACCTTCAGCATGGTGATCGGCCTGCTGGTCGTCGTTGCGCTGGTGCTGATGGCGCTGGCGCGCTCTGTGGCGGCCCGCACCGAGGTTGCCGAGGTCTACTCCGACGCCCGCTATGTCGCCGCCGTCAATGCGCGCACCACCCCGTTCCTGCGCGAAGCCGTCGCCGGCAAAGACAATTCGGCCATGAAAATCGAGGCGCCAGCGAGCGCAACGACCGTGGCGATGGTGATCCCCAAGGATGGCGCCTCGCTGTTCCAGAGCACCTGCTCGGCCTGCCATGGTGCCGGCATCGCAGGCGCGCCCAAGGCGGGCGACAAGGCAGCCTGGGCGCCGCGTCTGGCCGAAGGCATGCCGATGCTTTATCAGCACGCCCTGCAGGGATTCACCGGCAAGACCGGCACCATGCCGCCGAAGGGTGGTCGCACCGACCTGAACGATGCGCTGATCAAGCAGGGCGTCGACTACATGGCGCAGATGGCCAAATAGCCGACCGACCGCGTCTGCCGCTGTTGGAATGGCGGCTTATTAACCCATTTTAGATACAATACGAAGATAAATTAGCCTTATTGTTTCTTTTTTGAATCAATATTGGCCCCGACAGGTTCCAGCTCGGCTAGCCGCTTTTCTAACGTCCGGACAGTAGTTTCGAGTTCTTCGAGCTGCGCGCTCAGCCGCTGCAGCACCCGGCTTTGCGCGTCGAATTCATCCCGAGTGGCGAGGTCGAGGCGTCCGAGCGCGCCCTGCAGTACGACGCGGAAATTGCTTTCCAGATCTTTGCGCAGCGCGCCGAACGAGGCCGGCAGCCCGGCGGCCAGGCGCTTGGCCAGCTCCTCAATCCGCTGCTGGAAATCCGGGTTCATAGGTGTCCCGCCGGTCGAAGTACATCGGGCCATTTCGGAGGAATCGTCACTTCACCGCGCCGACCCGCCGGCTTGCAAGCTATCAAGAAGCGGCGGGCGTGGCCAGCCGTGGCGCCTGCCCCGAAACAGCGCATCGGTGCGCCTCGAGATTTCCAGATTGGTGCAAGCGCGGCTGGCGGATGGGCAGTGAGCCGCGGCGAGCCGTGGTTTAAAAATGGCACGGTTTCTGCACTTAGGGACCAGCGCCACGCCGGGCACGCGCCGCCCAGACCCGCAGTGCGGAAATTTGACCGATGCAAATTATGAAAATGATTACCGCAGTCGTTCGGCCCTTCAAGTTGGGTGAGCTGCGGCCGGCGATCGCACAGCTGGGCGTGCAGGGCGTCACCGTGACCGAAGTGCACGAGACCGCACACGGACCGCGCTCGAAGCTCGAAATCGCCGTGGACGAGAGCATCGTCGAGCCCGTCATCGAGGCGATCGGGAATATTGCCAGAACCGGCCGGGCCGGTGATGGCTGGATCATCGTTACCGATCTGGAACAGGCCATCCGCATCCGTACCGGCGAGACCGGGACGGCAGCCACATGAAGCAGCAGCCGGGAGTCGTGAAGATCATGCGCATCGAGTCCATTGCCAGTCATTCCAATAACAAAATTCCGGCGATGGCTGCGGCCCTTGCCTGCCTGCTGCTGACTTTGGCGCCGTTACATCCAGGCTGCGCGCTGGCGCAGGACGTCGCAGCGCCCGCCGCCGAAGTTACCGCGGTCGCGGCGCCAGCGCCGACGCCCACGACGCCCTTCATGGTCAGCAACGACAAAATTAGCTCCGGTGACACCGCCTGGATGCTCACCTCCACCGCCCTGGTGCTACTGATGACCATTCCGGGCCTGGCGCTGTTTTACGGCGGCATGGTGCGCCAGAAAAACGTTCTGGCCACGCTGATGCAAAGCTTTGCCATCACCTGCCTGGTCACGATGTTGTGGTGGATCTGCGGCTATTCGCTGGCATTCACGCCGGGCAGCACGCCCTTTCTAGGCGGCACTTCCCGGCTATTCATGAGCGGCGCTATTTCGCTCGCCGACGCGAAGACGACCACGGTCTCGCACCTGGCACCAACCATTCCTGAAGTCGTTTACTCGATGTTCCAGCTGACCTTCGCGATCATCACGCCGGCGCTGATCTGCGGCTCGTTTGCCGAGCGCATGAAGTTCTCGGCCATGCTTTGGTTCATGGGCATCTGGTCGCTGGTGGTCTATGTCCCGATTGCGCACATGGTGTGGGAGCCTACCGGCTGGCTCAATCTCAAGGGCGTGCTGGATTTTGCCGGCGGCACCGTGGTGCACATCAACGCCGGCATTGCGGGCCTCGCGACGGCGCTGATGCTTGGCAAGCGGGTCGGTTACGGCAAGGAACCGATGGCCCCGCATAACGTTGCCTATACGGTGGTCGGCGCATCACTGCTGTGGGTCGGCTGGTTTGGCTTCAACGCGGGTTCCGAGGTCGCCGCCGACGGGCGCGCCGGCATGGCGATGGCCGTCACCCAGTTTGCGACCGCCGCCGCGGCACTCGCCTGGATGTTTGCCGAGTGGCTCACGAAGGGGAAGCCGAGCGTTCTCGGTATCGCCTCCGGTGCGGTCGCCGGGTTGGTGGCGATCACCCCGGCCTCCGGCTTCGTGCTGCCGAACGGCGCGATGATCATCGGGGTGATCGCTGGAATCGTGTGCTTCCTCAGCGCCACGGCGCTCAAGAAAGCCATCGGCTACGATGATTCGCTCGACGCCTTTGGCGTGCACTGCATCGGCGGCATCGTCGGTGCGCTGCTGACCGGTGCCCTGGTCAGCAAGATCTATAGCGGCGTTGACAGCACGGTGCTGACGCAACTGTGGGGGGTCGGCACGACACTGATCTACGGCTTTCTCATGAGCCTGCTGATCCTGAAAGTCATCGACCTGACCATCGGGCTGCGGGTAACGACCGAGGAAGAACGCGAGGGCCTCGATCTAGCGCTGCACGGCGAGCGCGTCGAGTAGCGGCCACTGGCGCTGCCGCACAAGCCGGCCGTATAGTGGCCCCGGCCCGGGGGCCTGCGCCTCTGGTGCGTTGCGACCGGCGGAAGTGCTGACCGGAGTGTGACGGCAGCAAAATTCCTTTGTGATCCAGTTCACTTTTTGTGCCGGCCGTTGGACGGATACTGGGCTGTCAATGGAGATGGTCCGATGCGCAAACTAACTGCCCTGTTCGTGACGCTGGCGTGGCTCGGCAGCGCCGGCGCCGCCGAGATTTACTGCAGCCAGGCGACCCGCGACTGCAGCGACCGGCCCACACCGGGAGCCGACCGCGTAGCCGGCACCGAGACGCTGCACCGCGTCGATGATGCCGCGGCCGCCGGCAATGCCGGCCAGCCGGCTGCCAAATCACCGGCCAAGGCACCGCCGCCGGACGCGCCGCCGTCTGCCGGCACCAAGCGCGCCGTGCAGAACGATGTCGCTGCCGCCCGTGCCGAGCAATGCAAGAAAGCGCAGGACGACTACCAGCACTCCATCATCGCGCGGCGCATCTACAACGAAGACAAGGACGGCAACCGCGTTTATCTGTCCGATGACGAGGCTGATGCCGCGCGCGTGCGCGCGCGCCAAGCGGTGCAGGATTACTGCGGCGCCGCTCCCGAGGGCGGCTAGCTCCCAACGCTGCCACGCAGGCCCCGGGCCTGCTAAATTCCCCGTTCCGGCGTACCGCCGTTGCGGGAACTCCAACATGATGCGGACAGGATTCATTGGCTTAGGCGCCATGGGCGCGCCGATGGCGCGGCGCCTGCACCAGGCAGGACTGCTGGCGGCGGTGTGGAACCGCACCGGAGCGCGCGCCACTGCGCTCGCCGCCGAACTCGGCTGCCAGGCCCCGGCGACGGTAGCGGCGCTGACCAGCGCCTGCGACACCATCGTCATCTGTGTTTCCGCCGACCAGGATGTACAGGAGTTGCTCGATACGATGCGGCCGGCACTGCGCCCTGGCCAGCTGATCATCGATTGCTCCACCATATCGGCCGACACGGCACGCTCGGCCGCCGTGGAACTCGCCACGCTCGGCGTGCAATTTCTGGACGCCCCGGTCACCGGCGGCGTCGAGGGCGCGCAGCAGGGAACGCTGGCGATTCTGGTGGGCGGCGATGCGCCGACCGTCGCGCGCGCCATGCCGGTGCTTAAAGCCATGGGGACGACCATTACCCATTTCGGATCGCACGGCGCCGGCCAGGCCGCCAAGGCCACCACCCAGATCATCTGCGCCGGCGTGAACCGCGCCAACGCCGAGGCGCTGGCGTTCGCCGCAGCGCAGGGCCTGGACCTCAACACCGTGATCAGCACGCTGAGCCGGGGTGCAGCCGGCAACTGGTATCTGCAAAAGCGCGGCCCGAATATGGCGGCAGGAACATTTCCCGCAGGATTTCGCGTCAGGCTGCATGCCAAGGATCTGCGCATCTGTCAGGCCATGGCGCAGCGCGCCGGCGTCAAGTTGCCGGTCATCGAGGAGACGCTCGGCGACTACGCGCTGCTCATCGACGATGGGCACGGTGAAGAAGACATCTCGGTGATCTACCGACTCAAGCACGCCTTGTTTGATAAAGCCAAGGGCTGAGCCCGCGCCCGGTGGCGTTCGCTCCTGACCTTCAAGTGGATCGGGTATGCTTCGGCCATGCGCATCGAGTTCACCAAGATGCATGGCCTCGGCAATGATTTCATCGTCTTCGACGCGCCGCCCGGGGCCCGCCTTCCAAGTCCCGACCAGTGGCGACAGTTAGCCGACCGGCATCGTGGCATCGGCTTTGATCAGGCGCTGGTGCTGCAGCCGCCGCGCCAGAGCGGCACCGAAGTTTTCTATCGCGTCTTCAACGCCGACGGCGGCGAGGTCGAGCAATGCGGCAACGGCGCACGCTGCGTGGCGCTGCTATTGCACCGCCGCGGCCGCGGCAACGGCGCGCAGATCCCGATGGACAGCCTGGCGGGCATCGTCAAGGCAAAGATCGGCAGCGACGGCCTGGTCTCGGTCGACATGGGCGTGCCGGATTTCGACCCCGCATCGCTGCCGTTCGTGACCAGCTCAGTCGCCGCCAGTTACACGCTCAGGCTCGGCGCCGACCAGATCGATTTCGGCGTGGTGTCGATGGGCAATCCGCACGCGGTGCTGCGAGTCGAGGCCGTGGAAAGCGCCCCGGTGGAGCGGATCGGCCAGGCCATGCAGCACTGCGCGCAATTTCCGCGCCAGGTCAATGTCGGCTTCATGCAGATCCTCGACTCGGCTTACATCCGCCTGCGAGTTTACGAGCGCGGCGCGGGAGAAACGCTGGCCTGCGGAACCGGCGCGTGCGCCGCGGTGGCGGTCGGCCGCAGCATCGGATTGCTGGGTCCAGACGTGCAGGTACATGTGCCCGCCGGCCGCCTCGGCGTACACTGGGATGGCCCGGGCGCGGCGCTGTGGCTGACGGGCCCGGCCGAGATCGCCTATGCCGGCTACGTGGATATTTGATCGCAAGCAAAAGGGGATGAACGGATGAGCAGCAGTCAGCCGCAACCGCTACCGACCGAGAGCGCCGAAGAGCAGACCGTGACGACATACCTGCTGCAGCATGCGGATTTCTTCGAGCGTAATCCGCAACTACTGACCCGCCTGCGCCTCTACCATCCGCGCAGCGGCGCGACGATCTCGCTGATCGAACGCCAGGTCGAGGTTTTGCGGGAGAAGCAGCTCGCCCAGGAGCAGCAGCTGGTGGAATTCGTGCGCGTCGCACGCGCCAACGATCAGCTGGCCGAGAAAATTCACGTGCTCACGCGCCGGCTGCTGCGCACGAGGAACCGGGCCGAGGCGTTGGCGCAGATCGAAGCGAGCCTGCGCGAGAGTTTTGATGCCCGGCACGCCGTGCTGGTGCTGCCGGGTGCCGCTGACGGGCTGCCGCCGTCGCGCCTGTTGCGCAGCGTGCCGCCTGATGATCCGGCGCTGCGCAGTTTTGAAACACTGTTTACCGCCGGCAAGCCGCGCTGCGGTCAGGTGCGCGACTCGCAGCGCGAGTTCCTGTTCGGCGCCGAAGCGGCCGACATCGGTTCAGTGGCGCTGGTACCGCTGATGGCACGCGAGCCGCCGGGGCTGCTGGCGCTCGGCAGCATCGAGCGGGACCGCTTTCATCCGGGCATGAGCACGGAGTTCCTCATGCGCATGGGCGAACTGATTGCGGACGCGCTCAGCCGCGCCTGATTTCCGATGAGCCCCGATCCGCTGTGGATCGATCGCTTTGCGCGTCACCTCGCCACGGAGCGGCGGCTATCGGCGCATACCGTCGCCGCCTATGCCCACGAGCTTGGCGCGCTGTGTCAATGGTGCGCGCAGCAGAAAATCGGCCACTGGCAAGAGCTGAATGCCACGCATGTGCGAAATTTCGTGGCGCGCAGCCACGCCGCCGGACTCGCGGCGCGCAGCGTGCAGCGGCGACTGTCGGCGCTGCGTACGTTTTTTAAATTCCTGATACGCGAAGGGGTACTGCCGGGCAATCCGGCGATCGAGGTGCGGGCGCCCAAGGCGGGCCGGAAGCTGCCCGGCTCCATCGATACCGATCAGATGGCCCGGCTGCTGGACTTCGAGCCGAAGAACGCACTTGAACTGCGTGACCGGGCGATGCTCGAACTGCTGTATTCCTCCGGGCTTCGGCTTGCTGAGCTGGTGGGGCTCAATGTGCCGCAGCTCGACCTTGCCGACGGCACCGCGCGCGTGCTTGGCAAGGGCAGCAAAACCCGCATCATGCCGGTTGGCCGCGTCGCCTGCGGTGTGCTGCGCCGCTGGCTCACCGAGCGGGCGCGTTGGGCGAGCGCCGGCGAACGGGCGCTGTTCATTGGCCGCTCGGGCCGGCGCATCAGCCGGCGTCTGGTGCAGACCCGCGTCGCCCGTCGCGCACAGTTGCAGGGGCTCTCGTTCGGCGTCCACCCGCACCTGCTGCGCCATTCCTTTGCAACGCATCTGCTCGAGTCCAGTCGCGATCTGCGCGCGGTCCAGGAACTGCTCGGGCACGCCAACATCAGCACCACGCAGGTGTATACGCACCTTGATTTTCAGCACCTTGCCCGCACATACGAAAGTTCGCATCCGCGAGCGCGACGCCGCGGTTAAGCTGTTGATTTCAAGGATAAAAACCACAGATGAGCGAGACATTTCAGCCGCATGCAACGACGATCCTGGCGGTCCGCCGGGGCAACAGCATCGCCTTGGGGGGCGATGGCCAGGTGACCTTAGGCAGTACCGTTATGAAGGCCAACGCCCGCAAGGTGCGGCGGCTGTTCAACGGCACCGTGCTCGCAGGCTTTGCCGGCGGCACCGCCGATGCTTTCACGCTGTTCGAGCGTTTTGAAGGCAAGCTCGAGAAATTCGGGAACCTGACCCGCGCGGCGATCGAGCTGGCCAAGGACTGGCGCACCGACCGCTACCTGCGCCGCCTCGAAGCGCTGCTGCTGGTCGGCGATCCGAAGAGCCTATTCATCATCTCCGGCAGCGGCGATGTGATCGAGCCTGAATACGCGGCGGCAGCGATCGGCTCGGGCGGCCCGTACGCGCAGGCCGCGGCCCGCGCGCTGCTCGACAGCACCGAGCTCGATGCACGCACGATCGCCGAACGCGCGCTCGGCATCGCGGCCGACATCTGCATCTACACCAACCGCAACCTCATCATCGAGGAATTGACCGCGTGACGCCGCGCCAGATCGTGCAGGAACTGGACAAGCACATTGTCGGCCAGGCCGCCGCCAAGCGTGCCGTGGCCATTGCGCTGCGCAACCGCTGGCGACGCATGCAGGTCGACGGCTCGCTGCGCCAGGAAATCACGCCGAAGAACATCTTGATGATCGGCCCGACCGGCTGCGGCAAGACCGAGATTGCGCGCCGCCTGGCGCGGCTTGCCAACGCGCCCTTTGTCAAGGTCGAAGCGACCAAGTTCACGGAGGTCGGCTACGTCGGGCGCGAGGTGGATTCGATCGTCAAGGAACTGGCGGACGTGGCGGTCAAGATGACGCGCGAGCAGGAAGTGACCCGCGTACGCGACCAGGCGGTGGTGGCGGCCAAGGAGCGCGTGCTCGACGTGCTGTTGCCGAAGCCGCGAACCATGGGTTTTTCGACTGACGAGCCGCCGGTGGCGCGCGATGCGGAGACGCGGCAGAAATTCCGCGCCATGCTCGAGCGCGGCGAGCTGGACAGTCGCGAAATCGAGGTCGAGCTCAAGGCGATGGCGCTAGGCGTTGAGATCATGGCACCACCCGGAATGGAAGACATGCAGCAGCAGCTGCAGTCGATGTTCCAGAGCTTGGGCGGCAACAAGACCCGCACCAAGCGCATGAAGATCAGTGATGCCTTGCGCGCGCTGACCGACGAGGAAGCCGGCAAACTGATCAACGAAGAGGAA
>DASWBL010000200.1:0-13279 GCA_036390615.1 Steroidobacteraceae bacterium
AAGCAGCGCCTGCTGCGACTGCTGCGCGCGGTTCGGCAGGCGACGGCCGCTATTCCCGACGGCGTCGTGCTCCTCAAGCCCCAGGCCGACATACTTTGGTTTAACCGCACCGCCGGCCGGCAGCTGAAGCTGCGCGGCCGCGGCGATGTGGGCCTCCGGGTCGACAATCTGGTGCGCCAGCCCGAATTTGTCCGCTACCTGCAATCGGCCGATTACAGCGCTCCGGTCATCGTGCACGAGACCAGCGGCGTCGAGGTGTATCTGTCGATCCAGATCGTGCCCTATGGCGCCGGCCAGTTGCTGATGCTGGTGCGCGACGTGACTCGCGAGCAGCGGCTCGAGGCGATGCGCAAGGACTTTGTCGCCAACGCCTCGCACGAGCTGCGCTCGCCGCTTACCGTGATCGGCGGCTACCTCGAGACGCTGACCCACGATCCGACGATCGATCCGACGCTCGCCGGCCCGATCAGGGAGATGCGCCGCCAGGCCCAGCGGATGACCAACATCGTGCAGGATCTGCTGGAGCTGTCGCGCCTCGAGGCGTCCGACCGGGAGGTCAGCGGCGTGCCGATCGATGTTGCGGCACTGCTCGCGCAGCTGCGTCAGGACGTGCTGGCGCGCGGTACGCACCCGGTTGAAGTGCGCGTACAGGTCGAATCCACCCGGCAGCTGCTCGGCGACGATGCGCAGATCCACTCGGCTTTCGCCAATCTGGTGGATAACGCTGCCAAGTACACGCCGGCGGACGGCTCGATCGCCATCCGCTGGTGGGCCGATGGGGATGGCGGGCACATGTCGGTCACGGATACCGGGATCGGCATCGCCGCCGAACATTTACCGCGACTGACGGAGCGGTTTTATCGGGTCGACTCGGCCAGGAGCCGCGCGACCGGCGGTTCCGGACTCGGTCTGGCGATCGCCAAGCACGTGCTACAGCGTCATGGCGGCCATCTGCAAATCGAGAGCACCGAAGGACGCGGCAGCACCTTCACCTGTCACTTTCCGCCCGAGCGGCTGCAAGCCGTGGACGAGGGTGCGCGGTCGCCCGCTTAAGATGACAAAATGCGCTGCGACGCGGCTCTCATTTTATTTTAACGTCGCTGGGTTATAGTTGAACCGTCGCGCAGCTGGCCGGCGCAAGCAGTATCGGAATCGAGACTCACACAATGGAAGCTGCCGATCTCTCACAGCACACCTCCCGCCGCTTCAACGAAGACCTGGAGCGGGTGCGCACCAAGGTGCTCGCGATGGGCGGCTTGGTCGAGGAGCAGCTGAGCAAGGCACTGATGGCTCTGGTCAATGCCGACAGCTCGCTCGGGCAGCTGGTGGCGAGCAAGGATCGTGAAGTCAACGGCATGGAAGTGACCATTGACGAGGAGTGCAGCCGGATTCTTGCCACCCGCGCGCCCGCCGCGGGCGATCTTCGGATGATCGTGGCGACTATCAAGACCATCACGGATTTGGAGCGGGTCGGCGATGAATGTGAAAAAATCGGCCTGATCGCCGCGCGGCTAGCGGCGGCCGAGCGTCCGGCGGATCGTTATCGCGAAGTCAAGCATCTCGGCCGCTTCGTGCAGACTATGCTGCATGGCACGCTCGATGCGTTTGCGCGATTGGATTCCCAGCTCGCGCTGAAGACTGCCCGTTCCGACCGGGTGGTCGATGAAGAATACGAATCCATCCAGCGCCAGTGCATCACCTTCATGATGGAAGATCCGCGCACCATCCGCCGGGCACTGGATGTCATGTGGGTGGTGCGGGCGCTCGAGCGCATTGGCGATCACGCCAAGAACATCTGCGAGTACGTAATCTATATGGTGCACGGCAGGGATGTCCGCCACATCTCGCTCGAGCAGGTGGAGCGCGACCTGCAGCACTCAGACCTCAGTCAGGCCGGCTGAGCACAGCGACTTTCGAGGGGCAATTATCTTGCAGAGTGGGCCAGGCCGCCGGGCGCTGAATTTGATTGGGTTCGCGGTCTGCGCCGCCTTGCTGGCCTATGCCTATCACGTGCAGTACCAGCTGCGGATCGAGCCGTGCCCGCTTTGTATTTTCCAGCGCATCGGCATCGCCCTGCTTGGCCTGATCCTGTTGCTCGCCGGGCTCCATTTGCCGCGCCGCTTCGGCGCACATGTCTACAGCGCCTTACTTGCGGTTGCGAGCCTCGCTACGGCAGGCGTGGCGATCCGTCATATCTGGATTCAGCACCTGCCCGAGGGTGCGGTGCCGTCCTGCGGCGCTTCGCTGCAGTTTCTGCTGAAGATCTTCTCACTGACCGAGGTCATCACCAAGGTGCTGACGGGTTCGGGCGAATGTCACCAGATCAACTGGTCGATGCTCGGGTTGTCGATGCCGGCCTGGGTGCTGCTGTTTGCTGTAGGCCTCGGCGCCCTCGGCGTGTACGCCAATTCCTACGCGAAGCGCTGAAGCGGCTGAACGCGGTCACGTGTAGGCGTCGACCCACTGCGCGGCCGGGTGGCAGATAGTATCCTTAAATCCAAGAGGCTGAATTCCTCGCCTGGCGAGCGACGGAGATTGGTCAACTTTGATTTAAGGAGAACCTGTCATGTCTAGCAAATTGGCCCGGGTCTTTTTTGGCACTTGGCTATGCGTTGGGCTGCCGTCCCTGGCCAGCGCCACCGACCCTGCCACCTCGCCCGCAGCAGCGCCGGCGACTCACGAGGAATACCGGGACGATGAGATCGTCAAAAGCGCCTCGAATTTCTTCAGCAACGGCGCGCACGAGTTATCCGATGTGCTGGCCAAGGTGCTGAAGGAAAAAGGCCGCCCGATTGCCATTATCCGCGGCGAGGAAGTCAGCGGCGCGGTGGCGGCGGGCCTGCGTTACGGCCACGGCGAGCTGGTGTACCGCGATGGGGCACACACGCCGGTGTACTGGCAGGGCCCGTCAGTCGGTTTTGACATCGGCGCGAATGCCGTCAAGGTCTACATGCTGGTGTATAAGCTGCCGAATACCGATGCAATATTCCAGCGTTTTCCGGGAGTCGAAGGCAGCTTATATTTTGTCGGCGGCTTCGGCGTTCACTACCTGCAAAGCAACGGCATCGGCATCGCGCCGGTGCGATTCGGGGTCGGCTGGCGCCAAGGTGTCGATGTCGGTTATCTGAACTTCAGCCGTGAGAAGCGCATTAATCCGTTCTGATGAAAGTGCGGCGGCGCGCCGCGTGGACTCTCAGGTCAAGAGGTTGGCAAGTGCCTGGACGTAGATCTGATGCAGCGCGCCGAGGTCGTCGACGCGCACGCACTCATTGATTTTATGAATCGTGCTGTTGCAGACCCCAAGTTCGATGACCTGCGCGCCCATCGGCGCGATGAAGCGGCCATCCGATGTGCCGCCACCAGTCGATAGCACCGGATCGCGTCCCGTGACGCTGCGGATCGCGTCGCTGGCCGCAGCGGACAGGGTCCCCGGTGGCGTGTAGAAGGGCTCGCCCGACAGGAACCACTCGAGCGTGTACTTGAGTTGGTGGTGGTCGAGAATGTCCTCCACCGTGCGCTTCAGGGCCGCCAGAGTCTGCACCGGGTTGTAGCGCAGGTTGAAGCGCGACTTGAGCTCACCGGGGATGACATTGGGTGCGCCGGTTCCCGCGTTGAGATTCGAGATCTGGAAGGAAGTGGGCTGAAAATGCGCGCTGCCTTGATCCCAGACGCGGGTGGTAAGCTCCGTCAGCGCGGGCGCAAAACGGTGCACGGGATTGTCGGCCAGCTGCGGATAAGCGACGTGCCCCTGCACGCCATGAACAGTCAGGCGGCCGGACAGCGAGCCGCGCCGACCGATCTTGATCGTATCGCCCAGTTGCTTTTCGCTCGATGGCTCGCCGACGAGGCACCAATCGATTGCCTGGCCGCGTCCGACAAGCGTTTCCACCACGCGCTTCGTGCCGTCGACCGAGGGACCTTCTTCATCACTGGTAATCAGGAACGCAAGCGTGCCGCGATGCGCCGGATGCGCGGCCACAAACGCTTCCGCGGCGGTAACCATCGCGGCCAGGCCGCTTTTCATATCGGCCGCGCCCCGGCCATAAAGCAGGCCCTCGCGCAGCGTCGGCTTGAACGGATCGGAATGCCACTCTTCGAGCGGCCCGGTCGGCACGACGTCCGTGTGGCCGACCAGGCACAGCACCGGATGGCCTGCGCCGCGATGTGCCCACAGGTTGTCGACGACTCCGTATCGCAGGCGCTCCACCTGGAAACCAATCCGCTCCAGGCGCGCGGCAATGACGTCTTGACAACCCTCATCGGCCGGAGTCACCGAGGGGCGTCTCATCAGATCTTCGGTCAGCTCGAGCGTGGCGGACATCGGTCATTCCTGCGAGGGCTTGATCGCGGCAAGCCCCTGCCGCGCCGTCGGTCTTATACGGTGAGCGGTCCCCTGGGGCAAGGCCCGCGACCGGCCAAAGGCCCGCTCCGGGAGGCGCGGCCAGCGTTTTGCCGGCTGTAACAAAATTGTCATATGCGGCACTTATATACAAGAGCGCCGCGCCGCTATAACCGCAAAGGTTATTCCCGTCGGCGGGTTTATCTCTGGTGTCCTTATTAATGAGCAACTGCAGTCGCCGCGGCGCCGGCAGCCCAATTCAGAGGAGTATTTCGTGAGCAGATCACCGAAATTTTTGGCTGTGTCGCTGAGCGCTGCGCTGCTGGGTGCGCTGGCCGCGCATAGCGCCCTGGCGGTGGATATATCTGGCGCCGGCGCCACCTTCCCGTATCCCGTGTACAGCAAGTGGGCCGAGGCCTACAAGATCAAGACCAACGTCGGATTGAATTACCAGTCCATTGGTTCCGGTGGCGGCATAAAGCAAATCAAGGCCGATACGGTGACGTTTGGCGCCTCCGATAAACCGCTCGAGCCCGATGAATTGAAGAGCGCTGGCCTGGTCCAATTCCCCATGATCATCGGTGGCGTGGTACCGGTCATCAACGTCCCTGGCGTCAAGGCCGGCCAACTGGTGCTCGACGGCCCGACGCTCGCCAGCGTTTACCTCGGGGAAATCAGCAACTGGAAGGATCCAAGGATCAAAAAGCTTAATCCTAAGCTGGCGCTGCCGGATCTTGCGATTGCGCCGGTTTACCGCTCTGACGGTTCGGGCACGAATTTCCTTTACACCTACTATCTCTCTGCGGTCAGCCCGACGTTTAAGAGCAAGGTCGGCGCCAACGCTTCGGTCGAGTGGCCGACCGGAATTGGTGCGAAAGGCAACGAGGGCGTGGCCAACATGACTGCGCAGACCTCAGGGGCCGTCGGCTACGTTGAGTATGCCTATGCCAAGCAAAACAACATGACCTCGGTCGTGCTGGTCAATCATGATGGCAACGCTGTGGCACCCGAGGCCAAAGCATTCCAGGCCGCCGCGGCCAACGCCGACTGGGCCAAAGCAGATGGCTACTTCCTCATCCTGACCGATCAGGCCGGAGCCCAAAGCTGGCCGATTACCGGCGCGAGCTTTATTCTGGTGCACGGTGAGCCCAAAGACCCGACCGCGGTGCTGGAAGCGCTTAAATTCTTCGATTGGGCCTTTAAAAATGGTGCGGACATGGCCAGCGCCCTCGATTATGTGCCGCTGCCGGAAAAGCTTGTTAAGCTAGTCCAACAGACATGGCGCACGTCGATCTCTGCAGGCGGCAAGCCGGTATGGACGGCGAAATAGGCGCTGGCGAACATAGTTAAACCATAAGCTCTGCTGCGAATTGGCGGGGCGGCGAGGCCGCCCCGCCGTTTGCGTCTCATAGCCAGGCATGATCAGTCAGTCGCTGCACACACATCTGCGCCGGGAGGCGCGGGCCGAAGTGGGCTTCCGCACCGCGACGCTGGTGTCGGCCCTGCTGGTGCTGGCGTTGCTCGCCGGCGTCATCGTCTCGCTCCTGTACGGCAGCTGGCCGGCGCTCAAGCAATTTAAGTTTGGGTTTGTCATCACGGAAAAGTGGAATCCGGTCACGGACATTTATGGCGCGGCCGGACCCCTGTACGGCACCGTAATCACTTCGATCATTGCGCTGCTAATTGCGGTGCCACTGAGTTTCGGCATCTCAGTGTTCCTGACCGAGATCTGCCCGCGGTGGCTGCGCGGGCCGATCAGCACCGGCATCGAACTGCTGGCCTCGATCCCGAGCATTGTTTACGGTATCTGGGGCCTGTTTGTGCTCGCCCCGGTGTTACAGCACAGCGTGCAGCCGTGGCTGATCGAACACGTCGGCCCGCTACCAGGCATCGGCAAGTTTTTCCAGGGACCGCCATTTGGCATCGGCCTGCTGACCGCCGGCGTGGTGCTGGCCATCATGGTGCTGCCGTTCATAGCTTCCGTGATGCGTGAGGTTTTCCGCATGGCGCCACAGTCGCTCAAAGAGGCGGCCTACGGCGTGGGCGCGACCCAATGGAATGTAGTCTGGGACGTGGTCCTGCCGTGGTCACGGGCTGGCGTCATCGGCGGCATCATGCTGGGCCTCGGGCGCGCTCTCGGTGAGACCATGGCGGTAACTTTTGTGGTCGGCAACGCGCACCGCATCAGCACGTCGCTGCTGGCGCCGGCGACCACGATTTCGGCGGTCATTGCCAGTGAATTTACCGAGGCCGTCGGGGATCTTTACACCTCGGCACTTGTCGCGCTCGGGCTGTTGCTGTTCGTGCTCACGTTTGTGGTTATCGCCGGCGCCCGCCTGCTGTTGCTACGAATGGAAAGCGGGAGCGTCAGGCGCGCATGAATACGCTGCGCCGCCGCCGGTTCGTTAATATCGTGGCCTTCTGCGCCTCAATCGGCGCCACGTTGATCGGGCTGACAATGCTGGCCCTGATTCTGTGGACGCTCATTTCCCGCGGCCTTGCCGGCATGTCCCCGACGCTGTTTACGCAGATGACGCCGGCTCCGGACAGCAACGGCGGGCTGCTCAACGCGATTTACGGCAGCTTGATCATGACTTTCCTCGGCATCGCCATCGGCACGCCAATCGGCATGCTGGCCGGCACCTACCTGGCTGAATACGGGCGGCGGACGCTGCTTGCCACAGTGGTGCGGTTCATCAACGATGTCTTGCTGTCGGCGCCGTCGATCATCGTTGGCCTGTTCGTCTACACCGTGATGGTGGTTCGCATGGGTCACTTCTCGGCAATTTCAGGCGCGGTGGCGCTGGCGATCATCGCGATGCCGGTCATGGTGCGCACTAGCGAAGACATGCTCAACCTCGTGCCAAAGAGCATGCGCGACGCCGCCGCGGGCCTTGGCGCCCAGCCGTGGCGAACGATTACGCAGGTGGTCTATCCGGCGGCGCGCTCGGGCCTGCTCACCGGCCTGTTGCTGGCCATAGCGCGCGTCAGCGGCGAGACCGCACCGCTGTTGTTCACGGCTCTGAACAACCAGTTTTGGAGCACGAGCCTGAACAAGCCGATGGCCAATCTGCCGGTAGTCATTTTCCAGTTTGCGATGAGCCCGTATCACGGCTGGCAGCGCCTAGCCTGGGCCGGCGCGCTGCTGATTACTGCATTCGTGCTGGTGCTGAGTATTCTTGCCCGCTCGATCGCGACCTTGTTCGGCCAGCACGCCAACCCGGGTGAATGAGTCGCGGACGCAGCCCGACTGGTACTCAAGGAATCCGCATCATGGAAAACGCCGATCTTTCGCATCACATCGTCAGCCGCTTCAATGAAGATTTGGAGCGGGCTCGCAGCAATGTGCTGCGCATGGGCGGCCTGGTCGAATCGCAACTCGCGCTGGCATTGCGGGCGCTCCTCGATGGTGATCTGGCGGCGGGTAACGAAGTGGTGCGCAGTGAGTACGAGGTCAACGCGCTGCAGGTATCGATCGACGATGAGTGCAACCGGATATTGGCGACGCGTGCCCCGACCGCTTCGGACCTGCGCCTGGTGGTTGCGATCATCAAGACCGTGACCGACATGGAACGCATCGGTGATGAGGCGGAAAAAGTCGGCTACATAGGCTCGCATCACTCGAACCTTGATCATGCGCCTGAGCACTATCGAGTTATGCGTCACCTCGGCGGCGTGGTTCAGGACATGGTGCGCGATGCGCTCGACTGCTTTGCCAGGCTCGACGCCACCGAGGCACTCGCGGTCGCAAAGCGCGACCATCTGGTCGACGAAGAATATGAGTCGATCCAGCGCCAGTGCATCACTTTCATGATCGAGGATCCGCGAACCATCCGCCGCGCCATCGATCTTTTGTGGATTTCGCGGGCGCTCGAGCGCATCGGCGATCATGCTAAGAATATCTGCGAGTACGTAATCTACATGGTGCATGGCAAGGACATTCGCCATATCTCACTCAAGGATGTGGAAAAGCAATTGCAGGCGGAGCCGCGGCCGCCGGCCGTGCTGGGTGGCACGGAGCTTCCGCAGTGAACGCCGTCAGCAACACTATTACCGAATCCACGCGGCCGCCCGATACTGGGCCGACCCAGCGGCCATCGGGCCGCCAACCAGGGCCGGGTGGAGCCGGCTCGAGGATCGAGGATTCGCGGGAGGCGCGGCCGCCGCAAGTACGCGCTGAAGTTCGTAACCTGAGCTTCTATTACGGCCAGAACCGCGCGCTCAAGGACATCAACATCCCGATCGCCGACCGGCAGGTCACGGCGCTGATCGGACCGTCCGGCTGTGGCAAGAGCACTTTTCTGCGCTGCTTTAACCGCATGCACGATTTGCAGATCGGCACCCGGTACCAGGGCTCCATCACCCTGTATCCTGAAAATCTTAACCTCGTGGGTCGCGACGTCGATCCGATCGAAGTACGCATGCGCATCGGCATGGTGTTTCAAAAGCCAAATCCGTTTCCGAAATCGATATTTGAGAATGTGGCCTACGGCCTTAGGCTGCGCGGTGTGACCCGTCGCTCGCTGTTGGCCGAAGAAGTCGAGCAGGCCCTGCGCGGCGCTGCGCTTTGGGAAGAAGTGGGCGATCGGCTGCACGAGTCAGCGATGGCGCTGTCCGGAGGCCAGATGCAGCGACTTTGTATCGCACGCGCGCTGGCGACCAAGCCGGAAATCCTGCTCTGCGACGAGCCGACTTCCGCGCTCGATCCCATCGCCACGGCAAAAATCGAAGAACTGATCTCAACCCTGCGCGCTAAGGTTACGGTGCTGATTGTCACGCATAACATGCAACAGGCCGCGCGGATCTCGGACTACACGGCGTTCATGTATCTAGGCGAGTTGGTCGAATTCGGCCAAGCGGGCCGAATCTTTACCAATCCAGCAAAAAAAGCCACGGAAGATTATATTACGGGCCGCTATGGCTAACGATTGGCCGGTTGGCCGCACACGCCGACGCAAGTCGCGGGTTGGCGGCGAGCAATGCGAGGGGAGCGGGTCTCCACGACAGCCGCCAAGCCTTGCACGAAAGGATTTGCGCTGGTGCCAGCTGGCGCTCGCGAGCGGCATGCTCATGCTAGTCGGCGTGATCTCGCCGTCACGCGGTCTGGCCGCGCCACTTGAGCTTTATGGGCAGCTTCCCATTCTGGAGGATCTGGCCCTCTCCCCCGACGGCACGCGAATCGCTTTTGTGAAGACCACTGGCGATGAACGCACGGTCATCATGATGGTTTTGGCTACCGACAAAAATCTGGGGGCAGTGCGGGTCGGGAATTCGAAGTTGCGGCGCATCGAGTGGGTCGACAACAATCGGCTGATTATTGTCACTTCAACGAGCAGCACGCCGGCCGGGTTTAAGCGCACCGGTTATGAGTGGTATCAGCTGCACGTTTATGACGTTAATAAGCATAGCGATACCGAGCTGCCGGACCTAGATCAGTTCCCTATGATCCATGGTCAGCGCCGATACAACCTCTTGAATACCATCTACGGGAACGTTTTGGTGCGGCAGCTGCAGGGCCACACGGTGCTGTTCGTCAGCAGCTACAACATGCGGGACAAGGCCGTGCCGGTGGTGCTGCGGATGGATCTGGATACGGGCGATGAGTCCGTCTTGCAGGAAGGATCCGAGGCAACTGGCGGCTGGCTTATCGATGATACCGGGCAGATGGCTGCCGAAACATTCTATTTTGAGCTGGAGCAGCGGTGGGAGCTGATGGCCCTGCGCGACGGCAGTCTGCAGCGGGTGGCTTCCGGCAAGGAAGCGATCGATGCGCCGAGGTTGCTGGGCTTCGGGCCGACTGCCGATACTGTGCTGATGCAGTTTGTCGAGAATGGCGATTATGTGTGGAAGCTGTTATCGATGAAGGACGGCACTTTTGGTCCGCCGATGACCGAGCGGAGACAGCTCACTGCACCGATCGAGGATCGGTACACGCACCGTCTGATCGGCGGCGTGCGCATCGAGGACGAGTCGCACTATGAATTCTTTGATCCGGTCCTGCAGGCGCGCTGGGACAATATCGTGCGCGCATTTCAGGGCGAACGACTGCGACTGATGTCCTACAGCGCGGACTTTACCAAGATTGTCGTGCGGGTCGATGGCGCCAAGCACGGCTATGGGTACGAGCTGGTCGACACGGAGGCCCGCAAGGTTGCGGCGCTTGGTGAAGTTTATGAGGGCATGGGTAAGCCGCTCGAAGTGCGTAGCATTAGCTACCCAGCGGCCGATGGCTTGGTTATTCCGGCGTTACTGACGCTGCCTGCCAACCGGCCACCTACAAACCTTCCGCTCATTGTCATGCCTCATCAGGGTCCGGACGGCCGTGAAACCGCGGATTTTGATTGGTGGTCGCAGGCACTCGCCTCGCAAGGCTACGCGGTGTTGCAGCCTAATTACCGGGGTTCGGATGTCAACTATCAATTCCTGTCGGCCGGATTCGGGCAATGGGGTCGCAAGATGCAGTCCGATCTGTCCGACGGCGTGCGTTACCTCGCCAAGGAGGGCATTGCCGATCCGTCCCGCGTCTGTATAGTCGGCACGACCTATGGGGGCTACGCGGCGCTCGCCGGCGTGAGCCTAGAGCCGGGCGTGTATCGCTGCGCCGTGGCAGTGGCCGGTCAGTCGGATTTGAAGCAGTATCTGCAGTGGCTAGATATCAAGCAAGCGCGCGATATCACGCTGCGGTATTTAGACCGGTACATCGGAGTGAACGGCCCTGGCGATCCACGCCTGGACGAAATATCACCGATCAAGCATGTCGACGCAATTACTGCGCCGGTGCTGCTGATCCACGGCAAGAATGACACGGTTATCTCGTTCGAGCAGAGCCAGAACATGTTCGATGCGCTGCGTCGAGCCAAGAAGGAAGTCGAGCTGGTGACGCTCAAACAGGAGGATCACTGGCTGTCGCGCAGTGAAACCCGACTACAGACGCTGCAGGCCACCGTCAAGTTCGTGCGCGCGCACAATCCGCCGGATTGATCGGCCCACTCTCGGGAATGTGCTCTCCGTTGTCGCGGGGCTTTCGATTGACGAAGTGAATTCCGCTCTCACCTATCTGCCGTGAGCGCGGCGATAGTTTCCGGTTGAAAAACGATAGCAGCCAATCTGTCGTGCACACCATTGGGCTGGCTGCGTTCAGGCTTCAGCTCCGGGCGCTGCGTTTTGCTGCGCTGAGGCCTAGTCCGGGCGCAGCAGCTCATTGAGTGAAGTCTTGGCTCGAGTCTGGGCATCGACTTTCTTGACAATCACCGCGCAGTAAAGGCTATGCGTCCCGTCCGCCGACGGCATCGATCCCGAGACCACGACTGAACCGGGCGGGATACGGCCTTGCAGAACAGCGCCGCTGCTGCGGTCCAGGATCCGGGTACTTTGACCGACAAATACGCCCATCGAGATTACTGAGCCGGCACCTACGACAACGCCTTCGACAATTTCGGAGCGCGCGCCAATGAAGCAATCGTCTTCAATGATGGTCGGGCCCGCCTGCAATGGTTCAAGCACGCCGCCGATGCCGACACCGCCTGACAGATGCACGTTGCGGCCGATTTGCGCACAACTGCCGACAGTGGCCCACGTGTCGACCATCGTGCCCTCGCCAACGTAGGCCCCGATATTGATAAAACTTGGCATCGCTACCACGCCTGGCGCGAGGTACGCGCCGCGCCTGACTATCGCACCTGGCACAACTCTGGTTCCGCTCGCTGCAAATGCGGCGTGGCTGGTCCTGCCGAACTTGCTCGGCACTTTGTCAAAGAAGCGCGCGTAGCCGGCCTCCAGCACCGCGTTGTCGTGTATGCGAAAATACAGCAGCACGGCTTTTTTCAGCCATTGCTGTACTGCCCACCCCGTAGGCGATTGTTCGGCGACCCGGGCCTGTCCACTGTCCAGCAGATCGATACAGGACTCGATTGCGGTCGCCACGGCGGGCTCGACGTTGCCTGGGCTGAGGCTTTGGCGGCGCTCGTATGCGGCCTCAATTACGCCGCGTAATTCATTATTATCCATAGCTTAGGCCCTTTTCTTAAAGTCGAGGCATGCGCTGCCGAGCTCCTAAGCTCTAGTTTACAGAATGCCGCCAAGCTGTCGGTGCAGCCCGAATTCAAACGCCCGGCTGCAGTCTTCGCAACTACGGCCGCAAGCGGGCCAACTGCACAAATCGCCGGCCGATCGGCTTGCAATTAACAGGCGTCTGGCTGACGATTCTCCCACAAAATTTCTAGAAGTCTGGAACCGAAGTATGGCCAAACTGGTAGCAAAGAAATCGCCGAACGAGCAGGCGCAGATTGAAGCGGCCGAGACAGCGCTAAAAATGGCACGCCAAAATGCCAAGTCGGCTAAGGCGAGAGTCCGGGGCTTGAAATTTGAATTGAAGGCGGCTCGAAAGCGCTTCAAGGGATTGCGCAAGGACATGCGCGCGGCCAAACAAACTCTTGCTCAGGTGCATGAACGTGCAGCGATCTTAGCGACAAAGGCGGCGACGAAGAAAAGGCCGAGTGCACCCAAGCCCTCAGCTAAAGCCACGGCTGCACGCCGCAAGCCCGCTGCAGTACGCGAGGAAGCGACCAAAACGGCAAGCGCGGTTCAATCGGTAAAGTCGATTCGGCTAGTGCGACACAAGAATCCAAGGCCAGTCGTGCGTCCGTTGTCAGTGCCACGGGCGCTGCCGCAGCTAACAACTCCACCCGTTGAAGTTCCCGCGACTGAGACTCCCGGGACCAACACGACGGCAATCTAATCCTTTCAGTGGACATTTGACCGCAGCGCCGCACCGTGGATTTGGCATCTGACGAGAGCGGCATGCTGGCGGCGAATTCGATTTGAAATGAATTCCCAGCGTCGTGCGTGGCGCCGCCATTCAAATCTGCGCAATACCGCTTCGTAGCGCCGCAGAACGTAGGCGGCGAATGGCTTGAGCGCTGACGATTAAATCAATTTTGG
>DASWBL010000201.1:0-3628 GCA_036390615.1 Steroidobacteraceae bacterium
CATTTCGTTACTACGAGCGCGGAAATGCTTTGAAAAAAGCCGAGAGCCGTTACCGCCCGGAAGCAGTGGAGCGGGAAGCGCGACAGCAGATCGCCGTATGCACGCGTGACTTTTTTGCCGCCCGACCGGGAGTCGGCAGCAGCAGCCGCGATCCGATCTTTATCCTCGGCCTGCCCCGCTCCGGATCCACCCTCATCGAGCAGATCCTGGCTTCGCATTCCAAGATCGAGGGCACGATGGAACTGGCCGACATTCCGCGGCTCGTCCTGGAACTGCAAGGACGGGAGCCAGACAACGATGGCCCGCGTTACCCGCAGGTTCTGGCACAACTCAAGCCCGAAGAGTTGCGGCGCCTAGGTGACAAATATATCAATGACACGCGTGCGTACCGGACGAACCGTCCGTACTTCATTGACAAAATGCCGAATAACTTTCGGCATATTGGCCTGATTCACCTGATCCTGCCGCGGGCCAAAATTATTGACGCCCGGCGCGAGCCGATGGCCTGCTGCTTCAGCAATTTCAAGCAGCTGTTCGCCAATGGGCAGGAGTTCACTTACAGCCTCGAGGATATCGGCCGCTACTACCGCAACTACGCCGAGCTCATGGCCCACTGGGACCGGGCGCTACCTGGCAAAGTGCTGCGTGTACAGCATGAGGAACTGGTCGATGACCTGGAGGGTAATGTGCGCCGTCTGCTCGATTACCTCGAGGTTGAGTTCGAGCCCGCCTGCCTTGAATTTTATCGGACCCAACGCAGTATCCGGACGGCAAGTTCCGAGCAAGTGCGGCAACCTATTTCGCGTGAGGGGCTGGACCAATGGCGCAACTTCGAGCCGTGGCTGGCGCCGCTGCGCGCCGCGCTCGGCGAGCTTGCACCGGCGATCGTGAAATAAAACTGCTGGGCAGGCCGTCGCTACTGCTGAATGACCGAAAAGCCCTCGCTTTGAAGCAGGTCAATTAATCCAAAGCGCCCCACCAGATGTAAGGCCCCAACGACCACCAGGTAGTCGGTGTCGTCGTTCAGTAACTGCGCAATCTTGGGCAACCACTTGCGATTGCGATCGACGGTCAGCAGCCGGTATATCTCCGGTGCCTCATTGGCGCCTTGTTGCAGCAGTTTCTCCAGCGCGGCTGCATCACCGCGCTGCCAGGCCTGGAAGAGCTCATCGGTCTCATTCGGATTGTCTTCCTCATCCTGCAGCGCCGAGCGCAGGTACTGCCGCTGCTGTTTGATCGAAAGGTGAGCAAACAATCCGTACTGTTCATCCGTCGTTTCAAGTCCAATGACGGGCTTATGATCCGCTTGCGCCCGGCGCAGCAATTGCATGTCTACGCCGGAATCCGCGTCGAATCCCAACTTGGCCAATTCAAGCTGATCCAGAATCAGCACCACGAGCCAGGGCTGGAAATGTTGCACGCCTTTAAGGTCGAGCCCGAGCCGGTCCGCGTGTGCCTTCAGCTGCGCATATAGTTTTCGGCCCAGCACCTTTGGCAGAGTTTCATCCGCCGGCAGGTCGGCCAGCGCCGGGTCCGGGCCGAGCAACTTCGGCGGATCCTCTGCGCTCAGGTCCAGCTCCATCACGAGCTTTTGGGCCGAAGCGTAATCCTGCAGGACTTCGGCCGGTAATGCGCTGTCGGCCGGTCGGAGTAAATGCATCGATCCCAACAGGTAGACCGTGTTGTGCTTGCCCTGAATCGTCCAGAGGATGTGATGACCATCCTCGGCGCGCGAGTCACAAGCTACCGCCATGAATGCGCACGCGGCAGCAAGCACCAGCCAGCATCGCGGGCGTGACGGGCGACTCACAGTTTCAATCGATCCATCCATTTCAACAACTCACGAGCGTTGTCGCCGCCGCCGGCGTAGCTGGCGCGCAGCGCTGCGAAGGATTCCGGCCGATGCTGGTTAAGCTTGAGTTTGCATTGGCAATCGACTACCAGCAGTTCAAAGCCGACTATGCCCGCCAGCATCCGGCGCCGGTAATCAGCATCCAAAGACCGCCATTGCGCCAGATAGGCCGGGTCGTAATCATCAATCAGCCGACTTAACAACTGCTCCTTCGCTGCATCATCCTCGATGACTTTCGCCTGCACCCGACACTCCACCGCTAGATAATTCCAGGTGGGTACCCGCATCTGATCCGGATAAACCCGCGGCGACATGTAGGCGTGCGGACCGAGGAAGCTCACTATGGCCGCGCTCCGTTCGCGCAAATAACGCCAGTGCGGATTGGCTTTCGCCACGTGGCCAAGCAGTCGCAGCTCAGTCGCAGCATTGCCCTGATCTGCTGTTTGCAGGTGCAGGGGCAAGTGTGTCAAAAATGGCGATCCCTGATCGTCGCTGGAAATCAACGTCGCGAAGGAATAGCTGCGCATCAGCTCCACGGCATCGGCCAGATCCGGGCTTCTAAATTGCGACGGCAGATACATATAAGTGCGGCGTGGCCATTCAGGCGGCAAAAAGCGGGCTGGCGTTAGGGCGACATTCGGGCGTGAACATGGCCTACGGGGCGCGCCGAGATCCTGGCTGCCGGCTTCGCCATAGCCGCAGCAGACCGTAGGCCAGCACGGCAGCCGCCAACGGAATCAGACTTACGTACAGCTGGCTGGCAAGGTCCGGGTCCATCACCATGGCTACCAGCACGGTAACCATGCCAGCGATAGCGAAGTAACTGGCCCAGGGAAACCACCACATACTCAGCCCGGCTTCACTTTGACCCGCTCGTTGTCGCGCGCGACGCAGACGGATCTGCGCCAGGGCTGTCATGATGTAGACAAACAAAATCAGCGCGCCGCCCGCATTGACCAGGAACGCAAACAGTCCATTGGGCGAGATGCTGTTGGCGAGAATCCCCAGCACGCCGGCAACTGCGCCGATCAGCACCGAGCGGGTAGGCACGTGCCGGACGTTGAGCTTTACCAGCCACTGCGGGGCATCGCGATGCTCGGCCAGAACGAACAGAACGCGCGAGCACACATAAAACGACGAGTTCAGGCACGACAGAACCGCGGTCAGGATAATGACGCTCATGATCTTGCTCGCCCCGTGCAAACCGACCGTTACCATGGCCAGCGTGAAGGGCGACTCACCGGCCTTGATTTCGGTCCACGGTACGACCGAAACGATCAATGCTAACGAGCAGACGTAAAAGGCCAGGATGCGCACGACCACGGAACGGCTCATCTGCGCTATGGCGCGCCCAGGCTCCTTGGACTCTGCCGCGGCAATGGTCGTGATTTCCGCGCCGGTCATGGCAAAAAAAGCTGTCGCAATGACTGCCAGCGCGGCCACCAGACTGTGCGGGGCAAAGCCGCCGTGACTGACCAGATTGCTGAAGGTATTGCCGGCCGGGGCAGTGAAGCCGAAGGCATAGCTTGCCGTCACCGCGATGAATGCGATGATGGCGGCGACTTTAATCGACGCGAACCAGAATTCGAATTCGCCATAGGATTTTGCCGACAGCAGATTAACGGCGGTCATCATGGCCATCAGTACCAGGCCAATCTCCCAGGTCGGTACCGGCAGCCAGTGATGCAACAGATTGGACCCGGCGATCGCTTCGACCGGAATGACGACTACCCAGAAATACCAGTACAGCCAGCCCGCGACGAATCCAGCGCCCGC
>DASWBL010000202.1:0-2470 GCA_036390615.1 Steroidobacteraceae bacterium
AATATGCTGACTCGATATCCTAAGCGTCGCCCGATCCTCCATCAGGCCGACGTCGTGAATGTCCGGCACCTTGGAGCAACCAATTCCCTGATCGATCCAACGCACGACGTAGCCGAGTATTCCCTGAGTGTTGTTTTCCAGTTCCTCGCGGATCTCGCTCTCTGTCCACCGCGGGTTAACTACCACCGGAACCTGCAACATCAGCTTGGCGTCGGCTGTGGCCGATGCGCGCAGCTCGGCCTGACGCGCCGCCACATCCACCTGGTGGTAATGCAGCGCGTGCAGCGTCGCCGCCGTAGGGCTTGGCACCCAGGCCGTGCTGGCCCCCGCCCGCGGATGCACGCCCTTGGTAGCCAGCATATCGGCCATCTTGTCGGGCATCGCCCACATGCCCTTGCCGATCTGTGCACGGCCGGCGAAACCGCATGCGAGGCCAACCTGCACATTATGGTCCTCATAGGCCTTCAACCAGGCGGCGCCTTTCATGTCGCCTTTGCGCATCACGGGCCCAGCCTGCATCGCGGTGTGAATCTCGTCCCCGGTTCGGTCGAGAAACCCGGTATTGATGAATATGATGCGATCTCTCACCGCGCGGATGCATTCACTGAGGTTTACGCTGGTGCGCCGCTCCTCGTCCATGACGCCGATCTTCACCGTATGGCGCGGCAAACCGAGCAGATCTTCGACGCGGTCGAACAGCTGGTTGGCGAAAGCCGCCTCGTCCGGGCCATGCATCTTGGGCTTGACGATGTAGATGGAGCCGGTACTTGAATTTCGGTACCGGCCCTTTCCCTGCAGATCGTGCATGCCCACCAGGGAACTGACGACAGCATCAAGAATGCCTTCCGGCGCATCGGCCCCGCCGATGCGCACCAGATCGGAGCTCATCAGATGGCCGACATTGCGTATCAGCATCAGACTGCGCCCCGGTAACCGGGCGGGTGCGCCGTCGGGCTTGGTAAATTCGCGGTCCGCATTGAGGTGGCGGTTGATCGCGTGGCCGCCTTTGGCGAGCTCCGCTGTCAGCTCGCCGCTGATCAGGCCCAGCCAGTTGCGATAGAGCGCCACCTTGTCCATGGCATCGACCGCGGCGACCGAATCCTCCATATCCATGATCACCGTGATCGCTGATTCAAGCTGCAAATCGGCGATCCCCGCGGCGTCGGTGCGGCCGACCTGATGGGTGCGGTCAATCAGGATTTCGGCGTGCAGGCCGTGGTGGCGCAATACGATGGCGCTCGGCGCCTCGCGGCTGCCGCGAAAACCAGCCAACCCGTTCGCGTCGGCGAGCACCGTGCGCCGGCCATCGCGCAGCGTGACCTGCAGCTGCGTACCGCTGAGCGCATAGGCGCTCGACTCGGCGTGGCTGCCCGCCTGCAATGGCCAGTTTTGATCGAGAAAGCGCCGGCCATAGGCAATCACTACGGCGCCGCGCAGCGGGTTGTACTCGCGCCCGCGACTGGCACCGCCGTCCTCGGGGATGGCATCGGTGCCATACAGCGCATCGTAAAGGCTCCCCCAGCGGGCATTAGCGGCATTCAGCGCATAGCGTGGAATGCTCAACGGCACGACCAGTTGCGGGCCGGCGATCGTCGCGATCTCTGCGTCAACCCGGCTGGTGCCAATCTGAAACGGTGCGCCCTGCGGCACCAGGTAGCCGATCTGACGCAGGAACGCTTCCTGCTCGGCAATCTGCAGCGCCGGTGCTCCGCGCTGCCGATACCACTGATCAATCTGCGACTGCAGCGCGTCGCGCCGGGAAAGCAGTTTGCGGTTAAGCGGCACCAGATCGGTGAGCAGCGCAGCCAGTCCGCTCCAGAGTCGTTCCGGCTGCAGGCCGACGGCCTGTGCGACGCCGCCCTCGATAAAATCGCAAAGCGGCTCGGCCACTTCCAGCCCGGCCCGATCGCGGTAGCGGATCGCCATGCCCAATGGCTCCTCGAATTTTTCAGCGCGACTGGCGCGAACAGTCGCTATTTTAACGGCAAGGCGCCGCGGCGGCTCGCCAATCCGGTCTGGCCGGCCGATAATCAGGCTCCCACCTGCCCAGCCTACGAAGCGCAGTGATTGCCAGCAGGAGCCGGACCATGAGCATTTACGAGTTTGAGGCCAAAACAATCGACGGGAGATTGCAGCCGCTGAGCGCGTACGCTGGCCAGGCGCTGCTGGTAGTCAATGTGGCCAGCAAGTGTGGCTTCACGCCGCAGTATGCCGGCCTTGAGCAGTTATACCGCAAACATCGGGATCAGGGTTTTGCGGTGCTCGGCTTCCCATGCGATCAGTTCGGGCATCAGGAACCGGGTGATGAACAGCAGATCAGCCAGTTCTGCTCGCTGACCTACCAGGTCAGCTTTCCGATGTTCGCCAAGATCAACGTTAACGGCAACGACGCCCACCCGCTGTACCAATATCTGAAGCAGGCTCAACCCGGCATTCTCGGGACCGAGGCGATCAAATGGAATTTCACCAA
>DASWBL010000203.1:0-4564 GCA_036390615.1 Steroidobacteraceae bacterium
GGCTCATCGCAAAGCAGGCAGCGAATGCCGATGGACATGTCCGTCAGGCGACCGGCGGCATTGAGGCGCGGCGCCACTGCAAAACCCAGATCCCCAGCGGTTAGCTCTGCGGGCGAGCGGCGCGCAAGTTGCAGCAGCGCCGTGATGCCCGGCACGCAGCGGCCGGCCCGAATGCGCGCCAGTCCCTGGGCCACCAGGATGCGGTTGTTGGCATCGAGCGGCACGACATCGGCCACCGTCCCGAGCGCCACCAGGTCGAGGAGCGAATTCATGGGCGGCGCCTGCTCGGGCAGCTCGCCGGCCGAATGCAGCGCATGGCGCAGCGCCGTCATCACGTAAAAGGCCACGCCGACGCCCGCGAGCGCCCGACTGGAAAAGGCGCTGCCGGACAGGTTCGGGTTGACTATCACCTGGGCCGCGGGCAATTCAGCGCCGGGCAGATGATGGTCGGTGATCAGCACTTCGATGCCTCGCGCCGCCGCCGCGCGCACGCCCGCAGCACTTGAGATGCCGTTATCAACCGTGACAATCAGCGACGGCTGGCGCTCGGCGGCGAGCGCCACGATTTCCGGACTCAGGCCATAACCGAACTCAAAGCGGTTCGGCACCAGAAAATCCACGCGTGCGAAGCCAAAGCCACGCAGTGCCCGCAGCATTAATGCCGTGCTGGTCGCGCCGTCGGCGTCGTAATCACCAATGATCAGGATCAGTCCGTTGCGGTGGGCCCGAAGCAGCTGCGCGGCATCGGCCACACTTTCGAGCGAGCTGACCGGCGCCAGGCGCTCGAGCGACAGCTGCAGCTCTTCGGGGCGATTCAGACCGCGGGCCGCATACACTCGGCGGACCACCGGATGCAGGTTGAAGCCAAGCGCCGCGCCGTCGCCGCGGACCTCGCGCTGATGAATCTGCAGACTGTCGGTCACAACATCTCCCACCACGCACGCGCGCGCCGCCAGGCGCGCCAATTGTGCACGCGCTTCAGTTGCACTCGCTGGCCAGCGACCAGCAGCTGCGCATCGCGCAATGCCCCCGAACTCACGGCTGCCAGCGCCGGCGCGAGCCAGCGCTCATTGATCGCCTGCAACGCTTCAGCATTGTCAACCCGCAGAATGATGACCGTGTCGCCGTCGCGCGGCGCGCCGCTAAATGTATCCGGCAATGCCTGCGCAGTACCACCACCCACTCGCCACAGGGCGGCCGCCACCAGGTCGTCCCCAATAAGGGTCGGCAGCCGCGGCGGCGCCAGCCGTAGCGCCGGTCCGCCGCCCCACAACCACAGACCGGTCGCTGCTGGCAGACCGCGCGAAAGCCGCGCGCGATTGATTGCGTGGCCATATAGCCACATCTCGAGTTCCGCGGACAGGCGCCGCTGTGGCGCAGCGACGCTCCCCGCGAGTGATGCTTCCCCGAGCCGTGCGCCCAGCCAGCGTGCCGGATCTTGGCTTGATTCCGATGCGATTGCTGGGCCAGACAGTATCAGCTCGCGATGGCCTGTGGCGTGCAGCTCCCAGCCAGAAGCAGCAAAGACGCGCGCAAAATCACTCGCCAACAGCTGCTGCTGAGCGTCTTCGAAATGCAGCAATCCAGCCGGATGCAGATGAACCGTATTCAATCCGGCGACCGCGTGAATCGGCGTAGCCAACCAGTAATGCTGGTCGGACCGCGTCTCGGGCAGCCATGCCGCTGCCGCGACGCCGCCGAGGGACGGCGATCGGCCTGCATCACCGTACGCGGACAGCAGCCACGCCCGCCAGTCAATATCCTGATCGACGCGGCGCCCGCGCGCCAACCAGCGCTCGAGCGCCGGCAGGCGCGGCAGCGCGGCACGGGCTTCGGGCGCGAGCCGCGTTGGATACAGGTCGGCGAGGATGAGGACGACGGCGCTCACCTGTCGTATCGTAGCCGTCATGCAGCTGCTCCTCGACTCCAGTTCCGGAATCCTGCTCGTGCGAAGCTATGCGGCCGGCCAGGTCATCATTGGCGATCAGGTGCTGACTGCGCCCTGCATCGTGGCGCCGCGTCAGCTGATTACCCATTGGGTCGTCGGCCGCCCGGCAGAACTCGAATTCACGCAGCTCGAGCCCTTGCTGGCGCTGAAGCCAAATGTGCTGGTGCTCGGCACTGGCGCTCAACTTGAGCGGCCATCGCTGGCGCTTCGACGGCAGGTCGAAGCGCGGTCGGTTGCCGTAGAGATCATGGATCTTGGCGCCGCTTGCCGTCTGTATAACGTATTGGCTGGGGAGGGCCGTCAGGTGGTTGCCGGGTTGTTTCCGGTTTAGTTACCGAATTCCGGCATAAGGGCGCCTCGCGCGAATGCATTGCGGCAAGGCGTTGGCAGCGCATGAGCGGTGCCCCGGATCAGGAACTGATCGGCGGCGATACAGTCAATAAGGATTGGGTGGCACTGCGGCCACCCGGAAGGTTAAAACGCACCGAAAGAAGACACAGAGGGATAGGGTTTTTCTTCAACCAACCGATGACCCGAAGCTGACAGAATCGGACAGCGGTATTTGATTTTTTTTATTTTTCTTCGACGTTTTTGTTGTTATCTGAACTCTCGGTTTTCCCCCCGCCTCTGTGTCTTCATCCGGTGCGTCTTAACGCCGGCATCAGGTTCTGTCGCTTGGGCCCGACAGTGGGGAGGCATGTTAGACGTCTTGCCATTTCCTTGGCAAGTGTTCATTTGTTTATTAATTTTCAATTAGTTACAAACTATTGTTGTTGTCAATTATTAGTAATTTGTCGGACCTGTTCTAAACTGACGCTGCGGTTTGGGGCCATTTTTCAAGGGCCCGGGCGTTGGCAGCTCCCGAGCGGGGCGGCGCCTTCATTGCAATTGAACCTGAAATCTTACCGGCGAAGCCAAGCGCAACTCGTTGTTTCAACGAATGGCTATCCACCCGTTTCAGCCAATCCCTCCCACCAGCGGCACAAAGCTCACCGGGCCCAGCAGGCGGCGCTCGAAGCCCTGTTCACGCCGCACGACGCGTAGCAGTTGCTGATCGCCATCGGGACCCACCGGCACAATTAATCGTCCGCCGATGGCCAGTTGGGCGAGCAACGCTTCGGGAATCTGCAGCGGCGCTGCAGCGACCAGGATGCCATCGAACGGCGATTGCGCTTTCCAGCCGTCGGCGCCATCGCCATGCCGCAGGCGGACGTTGCGAAATCCTAGTTCCTTGAGCCGGGCGCGGGCCCGCACCTGCAAGCCGAGGATCCGCTCGATCGAATAAACGTTCGTGACGAGCGGTGCGAGCACGGCAGTCTGATAGCCACAGCCGGTACCTACTTCCAAGACCCTCGCCGGCGTGCCCCCTTCCAGCAGCGCTTCGGTCATCCGCGCCACGATGTAGGGCTGCGAAATTGTCTGGCCAAATCCGATCGGCAGTGCCGTGTCCTCGTACGCGCGGCTGGCCAGCGCTTCATCGACAAAGATGTGACGCGGCAGATTGCGAATGCGCTCGAGGACCGCGGGATTGGCGATGCCCTGATCGCGCAGCCGCTGCACCAGGCGGTCGCGGGTCCGCGCCGAAGTCATGCCGATGCCGGCCAGCCGCACGTCGCTCATGGCAGCGCGCCAAGCCAGCGGCGAAGATCGGCGACTGAGCCGTGCCGTGTCAGGTCCACCGACAAAGGTGTCACCGACACCTGCCCGGCGGCGACCGCGGCAAAATCTGTGCCCGCACCGGCATCCGCGCCCGCCCCCACCGGACCCACCCAATACACCGTTTCGCCCTTCGGATCTTGCGCTCGTATCGAAGGGGCCGACCGATGCCGGCCGCCGAGCCGCGTGGCGACCAGGCCTTGAAGCTGATCGTACGGCAGGTCCGGAACATTGACGTTTAAGATCAGATTAGGATCGAGCGGCTGGCTGAGCAAACCGCTGACCAGTTCGCCCGCTATGCGTGCCGCGGTCGCGAACTGCCGCGGGCTGCCGCTGTGCGTGCAAAGCGATACCGCTAC
Organism: Steroidobacteraceae bacterium; assembly: GCA_036390615.1. Classification (GTDB taxonomy): domain Bacteria; phylum Pseudomonadota; class Gammaproteobacteria; order Steroidobacterales; family Steroidobacteraceae; genus FEN-1191. Next base: position 3,964 of record DASWBL010000203.1, read on the forward strand.
TGCCGGCAGTCCGAGGAACCTGCCCTCGATCGCGGCCGCAACGGTGCCGGAATAAAGTACATCGTCGCCGAGGTTCGCCCCGTCGTTGACGCCGCTGACCACCATGTCGAATTCAAAATCAAACAGGCCGGAGATCGCCAGATGCACACAATCGGTTGGCGTACCGATCACGTAATGCATGTCGGGCTCGACCGCGAATACCCGCAGTGGCACGTCCAGCGTCAGCGAGTTGCTGGCGCCGCTGCGGTTGCGATCCGGGGCCACGACAGTCACGGCCGCCAGTTTGGCGAGCGCTTCGCGCAGGCACTTTAAACCCTCGGCGCGGTAGCCATCATCGTTGCTGACGAGTATTTTCACGGTAAGGTCACTAACGCCCTGTGACTTGCTGTTTCGCGGGCGGCGCCGGCCAATATACTGAAGCGCCGGTTACGGAGGAATGCGTGGGCTCGCCTGACGATGAGGAGCGGAGGCTGTTTCGCGAAGCGGTGCGCGGCGCGCGGCCGCTGCGCACTCCGGCGCGCGCCCCGGCTCGCAGCCGCCCGCCAGCGCCCAAGGCGCGCTTCGCCCGTGCCGAACGTGAGGCGGTGTTGCGCGAAAGCCT
>DASWBL010000204.1:0-7032 GCA_036390615.1 Steroidobacteraceae bacterium
GGCGGGACTTACGGCTATGTCGAGGCAGCCTTCGGTCCCGGCGTCGGCTTCCTCTCCGGCGTGCTGCTATGGTTCAGCGGCGTGCTCGCCTTAGGGGGCATTGCCGCCGCAGTCGCCGATGGCCTGGTGACGCTCCTCCCAACCAGCTGGGCGCGCCCCGCCCACGCGGCGGTAATTATCGTCAGCATTGGCGGCGTCGCGGCCCTGAACATCCGCGGCGCTGTCACCGGCACGCGCTTCATCGGCGTGGCGACTTTGATGAAGCTCACGCCGCTGCTGATCTTTTTAGTGGCCGGCGCGACTGCATGGCACGGCGTTGGCGTTGCCGTCAGCTCCGCATCGCCGCAGGGCTTCGCGCGCGCCCTGATCCTTGCAGTCTTCGCCTTCAGCGGCATGGAAACGCCGCTCAGCGCCAGTGGCGAAGTGCGCGAGCCGGAACGCAACATTCCGCGCGCTTTGATCGGCGCCATGCTCTTCGTCACGGTGCTGTACGTCGCCATACAATTAATCGCGCAGGGCGTGCTCGGCGCGTCCCTGGCCGATTCGCCGACGCCGCTGGCCGCGGCGATGGGCCGCATCAGCCCGGTGTTGAGTGACCTGTTACTCGCCGGCGCCACGCTGTCGATGTTTGGCTGGATGGGGAGCGACATTCTGGCGATGCCGCGCCTGATGTTTGCAGTCGCACGCGACGGGATGCTGCCGGCCTGGCTCGGGCGTGTCCATCCGCGCTCCCACGCCCCCTTCGCCGCGATCGTGACTTACGCGGCTCTGGGCATGCTCCTGGCGCTGACCGGCACTTTCACCGAGCTGGTTTCGCTGTCGGCGCTGGCGGCGGCGGGGCTTTATATTCTCGGTTGCGCCGCGGCCTGGCTGCTGTCACGGCGCGGTGTGCGCGGCACTGGCGCCCCGCTCGCGTTCCGCTACCTTGGCGTAGCGGCGGCCATCGGGATTTTCGGCATGCTGATTTTAATCGGCCTGGCCCAATGGAACGAGATTCTGGGGTTTGCGATCGTGGTTGCCGTCAGCCTCGGCACCTACGCCCTGTTGCGCCGCCGTCCCGCCGTCCGTTAATGCCAGGCCGTCGCGGGCTTTGGCACGCGCCAGAGCACGATGCCGCCGGCCAAGAACAACACCGCGACCGCACCGATGGCCGAGCGGGAACTGCCGGTCACGGCCGCGGTGACACCGACCAGCAGTGGACCCAGGACCGCACCGAACTTGCCGGTCATGTTGTAAAAACCAAAATACTCGGCCGACTTGCCGGGCGGAACAAATTGTCCGTACAAAGCCCGTGACAGGCTCTGCACGCCGCCCTGAACCAGCCCGACCATCACGGCCATCGCAAAAAACTGTTCAATGCTACGAAGGTAAACCGCCCACGCGGTGACCAGCAGATACATGATCAGGCCAATGAGGATGGCCCGTTGCGCGCCGATTCGCGTGCCGAGCCAGCCAAATCCGAGTGCCGCCGGGAAGGCTACAAATTGCGTCAGCAACAGCGCCTTGAGCAGGCTGCCGCTGTCAAAGCCCAAGGCCATGCCGTAATCAATGGCCATTTTTACGATCGTATTGATGCCATCGATGTACAGCCAGTAGGCGAGCAGAAACAACCACACCGGCCGGTCGTGGCGCAACTTGCGCACGCTGGCTACGAGCTCTGCGAATGCCACGCTTAGCGTCCGGCGCAACGAGCCGGCCGGCGCTGCGCTCGCCGCGCCTTCGCTGACATTGAGCGCGAGCGGCACCGAGAACAGCAGCCACCAGAGGGCTACGTTCAAGAACGAAAACTGCACCGCTTCGGCGGCCGAATGCAGCCCGAACCATTGCGGGAACTGGGTCATCAGCACGTTGCAGGCAAACAGCAAGCCGCCGCCTAAGTACCCGAGCGCATAGCCGAAGGCTGACACGCGGTTGAAATCCTGCGGCGCGGCGACCCGCAGCAGCAATGCGTCGTAAAACACAACCGAGCCGCTGTAGCCGGCGATGGCCACCACAAACAGACCCGCGGCCAGCTGCCACTCACCACGGCCGGCGCTATGCAGCGCGGCGGTGGCCAGCACTCCCGCGGCGGCAAAACCGAGCAGCAATAATTTGCGTCGCGCGCTGCGATCGGCCATCGCGCCGAGCAACGGCGCGAGCATCGCGATCAGCAGCCCGGCCGCTCCATTGGCGAGCCCGAGCCGGAACGTGGTGGTGGTCGCATCGGTTCCGACGCTCCAGTACAGCCGAAAAAACGTTGGGAAAAATCCGGCCATCACCGTGGTCGTAAACCCCGCCGCGGCCCAGTCGTACAGCGCCCAGGACAACACCGGACGGTCCAGGTACCAGCGCTTCATGCGAAATCTTCGATCGCGTGCTCACGGGTCTCAGCAAAGCGCACCGTCGGCCAGCGCTCGACGGTCAGTGCCAGGTTCACGCGCGATGGCGCGAGGTACACCAGCGCGCCGCTATGGTCGAGCGCCAGATTGTCAAAGCAGCGCTCGCGGAATTCTTCGAGCTTGTCCGCATCGTCGCAGCTGACCCAGCGGACCGAGTGCACGGCAATCTTGTCAAACACGCAGCTCACCGCATACTCGTCGAGCAGCCGAAACGCCACCACTTCGAACTGCAGCTGGCCAATCGCGCCTAAGATCAGCTCGGCATTGCGCAGCGGCTTGAACAATTGCGTGGCGCCCTCCTCGCACAGCTGCGACAGGCCTTTGCTCAGCGCTTTCATGCGCAGCGGATCTTTCAGCACCGCGCGGCGGAACATTTCCGGGGCGAAATTCGGCACGCCGGTGAAATGCAGCACCTCGCCTTCGGAAAAGGTATCGCCAATATTGATCGTACCGTGGTTGTGCAACCCGACGATGTCCCCGGCCCAGGCTTCCTCAGCCTGCGAGCGGTCCGCCGCCAAGAAGGTCAGGGCATCGGAGACGCGCACCTCCTTGCGCAGCCGGACATGGAACAGCCGCATGCCACGCCGGTACTGGCCCGAGCACAGCCGCATGAAGGCAATGCGGTCGCGATGCCCCGGATCCATATTGGCCTGGATCTTGAACACGAAGCCGCTCAGCTGCGGCTCGCTCGGCGCGACGCTGCGCTCGACGGTGGCGCGCGGCTGCGGACCGGGCGCGTGCTCGACGAAGGCGCTGAGCAGCTCCTCGACGCCAAAGTTGCTGATCGCCGAGCCGAAGAACACTGGCGTCTGGTGACCGGCGCGGTATTGCTCAACGTCAAATGGCTCGCTCGCCCCGCGCACCAGATCGATCTCGTTTTGAAAATGGGCCGCCTGCTCCCCGAGCAGCTCGGCCGCGGCCGCCGAATTCAGACCTTCGATGACCCGGTTACCGCCGACCCGCCCGCGCGCACCGGCCTCGTAGACGTAGATCAGGTCCTTGGGCAGATGATAAATACCCTTGAGCTCGCGCCCCATGCCGATCGGCCAGGTGACCGGTGCGGTATGAATGCCGAGCACCTTTTCAATTTCATCGAGCAGCTCGACTGGCGGACGCCCGTCGCGATCGAGCTTGTTGATAAAGGTCATGATCGGCGTGGCGCGCAGGCGGCATACTTCCATCAGCCGCACGGTGCGCTCTTCCACGCCCTTGGCGCAATCGATGACCATCAGTGCCGAGTCGACCGCGGTCAGCGTACGGTAGGTGTCTTCGGAAAAATCCTCGTGTCCAGGCGTATCGAGCAGGTTGACGATGTGGCCACTGTAGGGGAATTGCATCACCGAGCTGGTGACCGAGATCCCGCGCTGCTGCTCGAGGCGCATCCAGTCCGAAGTGGCGTGGCGGGCGGCTTTGCGGCCTTTGACCGTGCCGGCCATCTGGATTGCGCCGCCAAACAGCAGCAATTTTTCGGTCAGCGTGGTCTTGCCGGCGTCCGGATGCGAAATAATCGCGAAGGTTCGGCGCCGGGCGATGGGCTGGTCGGGCAAATTCATGCTGGCTTACAATTCCGCGGCGGGCAAAACGGCGCGGATTCTACCAGCTTGGGCGCCGCCGGCCTAAAGGCCGAAGCGCATCACCAGGGCATCCTCGCGGCCGTTCTCGGCCTGGTAATAACCGCGCCGTACGCCGATCTGCGCAAAGCCCGCCGAGGCATACAGGCGGATTGCGGCCACATTGGTCGGCCGAACCTCGAGAAAAATGACCCGTGCCCCGTCGTTCCGTGCCGCTCGGATCAGATGCTGCAGCAGCCGGCGACCTAACCCCCTGGAGCGAAACTCCGGCCGCACGCACAGATTAAGCAGATGGGCCTCCCCCGCCGCGGCCGAGTGCACGCAATAGCCGACCACCACATAGCCGAGCTCGATCACGCTGCAGCCGTAGCCGATGCGCAGGCAGTCGCGGAAAATCCCCTCGGTCCAGGGAAATCCATAAGTGCTTTGCTCAATGCGCAGCACCTCCGGCACGTCGTCCTCGCGCATCGCCCGAAGGTCAAGTTCCGGGACCGGAGTCGATTCGCTGACTACCGCCGACATGGCGATCGCGCTCCTACGCCCGGCCGGCCAGCGCTGCAGCCGCGCGCAGCCGCGCCAGCTCCTGGCGCACGAATTTCAGATCCACCCACGCCTTGCGCTTTTCGCTCGGGCTGCGCAGCAGATAGGCAGGATGGTACGTGGCAATCAGCGGGATGCCGGTGGCGCCGAACTGATGCACGCGGCCGCGCAGCTTGCTGATCGGCGTGTCGGTGGCGAGCAGGTTCTGTGCCGCAATGCGCCCGACCGCCACCATCAGGCGCGGCTGCAGCAGCTCGATCTGGCGCTGCAGGTAAGGCAGGCAACTGGCGACCTCCTCCGGCGCCGGATCGCGGTTGCCAGGCGGGCGGCACTTGAGCACGTTGGCGATGAACACGGTCTCGCGCGGATGACCCATGGCCCGCAGCATCGAGTTGAGTAGCTGACCGGCGCGGCCGACGAACGGCTCGCCCTGACGGTCTTCGTCGGCGCCCGGCGCCTCGCCCACCACGAGAATCTCGGCGCGCCGATTGCCGACGCCGAAAACGGTTTGGGTGCGGCCGGTATGCAAACCGCAGCGCTGACAGCCGCTCACCTCGGTAGCGAGCTGTTGCCAGATGCCGGCCGCCGCGTCGATCGAGCTGGCCGCGGCGGGCGGCGACATCGGGACCGGCGCTGGTTTTGGAGCTCGCACTGCTGCAACCTCGGCCGCTGCCGAAATCGGCGCCGGCGGCGGCGGGACCGCCGCTGGTTGCGAGCGCGGCACCCAGACATCAATGCCGAGCGCCTCCAGGTATTGCGCGCGCTGGTTCACGGCGCCGGGCCCGGCGCGGCGCGCTCCGGGCGACTCGCGCGGCGCAACCGCCGCCAGACCCACAGCAGCGGCGACCAGATGGCATAGAGGCCAAAGGCGGCGAGCAACGTGCGGGGCGGGCTGCCCGCGACAATCACGATGACCACTACGAGCAGCACCAGCCAGAAAAATCTGATCGGGCGATTGAGGTCAATTTGCTTAAAGCTCGCAAATCCGAAGCGGCTGACCATCAGCGCGCCAGCCAGCGCGGTGACTACAAAGGCGAGTATCAGGCCGGGCAGTCCCGGCTCGCGCCACTCGCTCGACTGCCAGACGAACGCTGCGACCACGGCGGCAGCCGACGGGCTCGGCAGCCCCTCGAAGTAATTTTTGTTTTGGGACGGGCCACGGGAATTGAAGCGGGCGAGGCGCAGCGCTGCGCAGGCCGCGTAGAAAAACGCCGCCAGCCAGCCGAATCGGCCCCAGGCCTGTCCGTACTCGGCGATCCGCGCCACGCCCCACTGGTAGGAGACAATCGCGGGCGCGAGCCCGAAGGAGACCATGTCGGCGAGGCTGTCGTATTCCTTGCCAAACAAGGTTTCGGTATTGGTCAGTCGCGCCACACGCCCGTCCAGCCCATCAAATACCATGGCGACAAACACGCCCACGCCGGCGCGTTCGAAATTCCCGTCGATAGCCGCCACGACCGCATAGAAGCCGGAAAACAGGCAGGCCGTGGTCAGCAGGTTGGGCAGCAGGTAGATGCCGCGACGGGGCCGGCGCGGTTCGCTCGGTACGTCCATTTGCGTGTCCATGCGCCCGGCATCATAGGGGCGCGGCCCGAGCGCTACAACGCCCGCCTAGCTGGAGCTGCCGAAGTGCCCTAGGCCGGTGCTCATGCCACCGCTTTCTCTGCGCTGATCCGTGCCTCGCATCGATGGGATGTCTGGCTCGGCGGCGCGGGTGAAAGCGACGGTTTGTTCCCGCTGATGGACGGGGGCGACCTCCCCGCAGACAGGATGTTTCGGGCCGCATTCACGTCCCGATCATGAGTGACACCGCACTCAATGCACATCCAGGTCCTTACAACGAGCATGTCCAGACCTGCAGGACCGGTAAGGGCCCTGCAGCTGCTGCAACCTCGCGTGGTGTTTCTCTCATTGACGATTTGGACGCATCTGCCTGCCTGCTGGCCCTTGTACTGCAGCTGCATCTTGAGCATGCCCCAGCCGGCATCTAGCACGGATTTGGCCATCCGAGTCCTGGCCAGTTTAAGGCTGCTCACGTCGCCGATTATTATGCTCTGATACTCCTTCACGATCTGGCTTGAGAACTTGTGTAAGGCATCTTGCCTGCGTCTGGCGGCGGTTCGGTGCAGGCGCCTGGCTTGATCCTTGTGACGCCGGCGCTGGGCTTGGGCGATTTTCTGCTCAATACCGCGGTAGAAGTGACCAGCCTCAAGCTTTGCCCCATCGCTCGTGGCCGCAGTGCTCTTGAGACCAAGATCGATCCCGACCGACCCTTTCGGAGCTGGATCCTGACTCACGGAGTACTCGACGGGAACGCACAGCCACCAGTCCCCGACCGCATCCTGGGCAAAGCAGCCGCACTTCCAGCGAGCTCCGGAAAGCCTTTCTTGTTCAAATACCCGAAACGCCTTACCCGAGAAACGTACGCATCGGCCCTTGAGCTTCAGCTGCGCCGGTTTGAAAGGTACCCACCCCAGGGAGCGCCTCGGTCCCTTGCTGATCCGCCACCTGAGCTTGGGTCTCCCGGCCTGGTCACGCTTGGC
>DASWBL010000205.1:0-6983 GCA_036390615.1 Steroidobacteraceae bacterium
GGCGCGCTTATGCGGCTCGCGGCCCTGACTCCCACACCGGGCGAACTGCTGGAAAAACTCGAACAACTGCGGGCGCTGGAGCACGGCATGGATATCCGGGTGGCCGACAGCGCGGTACTGCCCGGTCCGGACGTCAATACCGCTGAAGACGCCGCGCGCGTTGCGCTGCTGTTGGAGCGGTCCGCGCCGGCCTGAGCGTGGACCGGTCCCTCTAACTCTACCGGGCCCGGCCGCCTCTGGGTCACAAAGGCGGCCGGGCTGATCAACTGCGCGGCCGGTTACGCGTCGCGTTGCGGACCGTGCGAGCCGGTATCGATCGGCGCCGAAGACCAGACCACGTGCGGCTTCGCCGCCGGCGTATTGACGACCGGAGCGTTGCTCAACGGGGGCGTCGGTGGTGGCGCCGGCGGCTGCCAGACCGGCAATGGCTCGCGCGGCGCCGGCTCGGCCTGAGCGGGCCGGGGCGGTGCCTCCTCCCGGGGTGCAGGCGGTGATTCCATCGGCCCGAGGTTCAGTTGTGCCGGCGGCGAATCAAATCCCGCTGGCCCCACATTGCCGTTATCAGCGTGCACGGGACGCTCGAAGTTGCCGCCGCCCGTGTCGGCTGCCTGAGTGGGCGGCGGGCCGGCCTCGCGCGATCCGCCACCGCCGCCACGGCGACGACGACGGCCGCCGCGGCGCGACCTGCCGCTGCGTTCCCCTTCCGGCCGTGCCTGGGATTCCGGGCCGCGCTCGCGCGACGGCTCGCCGCCCATGCGTGGTTCGGCTTCGCGCGGTGGCTGCTCTCGTCGCGGCTCGTCACGGCGCGGCTCATCCCGGCGTGGTTCGGCTTCACGCGGTGGCTGCTCTCGTCGCGGTTCGTTGCGCCGCGAATCAAGGCGCTGGGCACCGTCGCGACCCTGATCGCGCTCGGCGTCGCGCCCGCCGTCGCGCCGTCCATCACCGGAACGAGGCGCGGAGCGCGGGCCGCGCTCGGCATGACCACTGCGCTGGTGGCGGTTCCGATCGCGCCCGTGCGGGCGGTCACGCCACTGCCCGTCGCGACCGTAACGACCGTCGCGCCCCTCGCGTCGCCGGGGCGGCTCATCGCCAGATCCCGTGGGCGCTGCCGGGGCCGCATTTTCGTCGCCTACGAACAGGCGCTTTAGCCAACCGAGCAGTCCACCTGAGCGGCGAGCCGCGGCGGGTGGAGTCGCGGCGGGCGCGGGGACCGGCGCTGCCGGTGCAGCAGTCGCCGGCATAATGGCCACGACTGCCGGGGGCTCGGCCGGCTTCTTGGCCGCTTCGGCCACCGGGTCGATGACCTCCGGGGCGACCGGCATCTGGTAGCTGACCTGGTTGTTCTCCGGCAGCTGCGATTCGTCGTCGCGCAATCGCCGGATGGAGTATTCAGGCGTCTGGATGTGCGGATTGGGCACGATCAGTACGCTGACGTTGGTTTTGTCCTCGACCGTACGCAGCCAGTCGCGTTTTTCGTTGATCAGGTAAGTGCCGACGTCCACCGGTACCTGCAGCACGACGCGCGCAGTCCGATCCTTACGAGCGTCTTCGCCGATCAGGCGCAGGATCGACAAGGCCAGCGATTCGACGCTGCGGATGCTGCCGATGCCGTTGCAGCGCGGGCACACCAGATGGCTCGATTCGCCAAGACTCGGGCGCAGGCGCTGGCGCGACATCTCGAGCAGCCCGAAGCGTGACAGCCGCCCGATCTGAATCCGCGCCCGGTCCATTTTCATTGCATCGCGCAGCCGGTCTTCGACGTCGCGCTGATTTTTTTGTGATTCCATGTCGATGAAATCGATGACGATCAAGCCGCCGATGTCGCGGATCCTAAGCTGCCGGGCAATTTCGTCCGCGGCTTCGAGATTGGTATTCAGCGCCGTCGTTTCGATGTCGCCACCGCGGGTGGCGCGCGCCGAGTTGATGTCGATCGACACCAGCGCTTCGGTGTAATCGACCACCAGGCTTCCGCCTGAGGGCAGCTGCACCTTGTGAGCGTACGCAGACTCGATCTGGTTCTCGATCTGGTAGCGCGTAAACAGCGGGATGTCGTCGTTATAGGCCTTGAGCATGCGCTGTGCGTCGGCCGGCATGAAGCGCTGCATGTATTCCTGCGCCTTCTGGAAGGCCGCCGGATCATCGACCAGGATCTCGCCGATATCGTCGGTCAGGTAATCGCGCATGGCGCGCGTTACGGCATCGCTTTCCTGGTACACGAGGAACGGGGCGCTGCGGCCCTGGCCGGCCTGGGCGATGGCGTCCCACTGCACGCGCAGATTATCGAGGTCCCACTGCAGTTCCTGCACCGAGCGGCCGACACCGGCCGTGCGGATGATGGCGCCCATGCCGTCCGGGACCGTCAGCTGGCTCATCACCTCGCGCATCTGGTCGCGGTCTTCGCCTTCGATGCGACGCGAGACGCCGCCGGCGCGCGGATTGTTCGGCATCAGCACCAGGAACCGGCCGGCCAGACTGATAAAAGTGGTCAGCGCCGCACCCTTGGTGCCGCGTTCCTCTTTCTCGACCTGAACGACCATCTCCTGGCCTTCGGTGACCAGCTCGCGGATATTCATGCGCCCGCCCTGCGGCTGGCTGCGGAAGTACTCGCGGGAGATTTCCTTCAGCGGCAGAAAGCCATGGCGCTGACCGCCATAATCGACAAAAGCCGCTTCCAGGGATGGTTCGACGCGCGAAATGCGCGCCTTGTAAATATTAGCTTTCTTCTGTTCTCGTGACGGTAACTCGATACTAAGGTCGTATAGTTTCTGACCGTCAACCAGCGCTACGCGCAACTCTTCCTGCTGAGTTGCATTGACAAGCATTCTCTTCATTTGCCCCTACCGGATTAATTTGAGGGGCCGACACCAAGGCGCTGCGCATATTCAAGCGCAGCGACTCGTAGGGTCTTTCAGCAGCAGCGAACCTGAAGTTTGACTGGCGGCGCGTTTGATTTTTCATCGCTTTTGTTTATCGCCGCCTGATTTTTGAGCGGGCGGCGCGCCGGAAATCCTTGAGGACTGCTGACCGGGGCCGCTCGCCAAAGCTCAACCTTTCGAGGAGCTACTTGGGGCGAGGGCTGCGACCTGGTCGGCCGACTCACACGATGGCCTCGAAGCCGAGGACCAACTACCATGCGGCGCATCGCCGCAGTTTTGTCGCCGCGCCAGACCCTCCATTTACAATAAAAAGCCTTCTGCGGGACCGATCAAGTATAGCCGTAGTGCATATGCAAAACAATGATTTACGTGCGGGGCGCCCGGCTGAAGAGGCCGCGGCGCCGGCCGGGGCGGCAAGGCGCACCGCTGTCGCGCACGTGCCCGTGGACGCAGCCATGGGCGGCCAGCGCCTCGATCGGGTGCTGGCGCGACTGCTGCCCGGCGTGCCTCGCAGCCGGCTATTTCGGCTTATCCGCCGCGGCGAAGTGCGGGTCAACGGCAAGCGGGCGAGCCCCGAACAGCGCCTTGCCGAGGGCGAGACACTGCGGGTGCCGCCGGTGCGGGACGCTGCCGTCGCCCCGGCTGGTGCCACGCGCACGCGCGTGCCGCGAGCGCTGATCGAGCAGCTCGAGCAGGCGATCATTTATGAGGACGAGCGTCTGCTCGCGCTCGACAAGCCTGCGGGGCTGGCCGTGCATGGCGGCAGCGGCCTGAGCTTCGGCGTGATCGAGGCGCTGCGCGCGTCGCGCCCCGATGAGCCTCTGGAACTCGCGCACCGCCTCGACCGTGACACCAGCGGCTGCCTGATGATCGCGCGCACGCCGGTGGCGCTGCGCACGCTGCACGCGCTGCTGCGCGAGGGCGCGGTGGAAAAAAAGTACCTGGTGCTGGTCGCCGGGCGCTGGCAGCTCGGTCACAAGAAAATTGATGTGCCGTTGCGCACCGACACTCGCGTCGGCGGTGAGCGGACTGTCAAGGCTGCGGCCGGCGGTAAAGCGGCGCTGACGGAATTTCGGCTGATCGAAAGTTTTAGCGCGCGCGCATCGCTGCTCGAGGCAACCTTGCATACCGGCCGCACCCACCAGATCCGCGTGCATGCGACCTACTGCGGTCATCCGGTGGCCGGCGACGAGAAATACGGCGACGCGCAGTTCAACGCGTGGCTGCGCGAGCGCGGTCTGACACGCATGTTCCTGCATGCCCACAGCTGTGCCTTCGCCTGGCCGAGCGGTGCCGAGATGAATCTGAGCGCGCCGCTCCCGCCACCGCTCAAGGCGGTGCTCGAAGCGCTCGCCCTGCAGCGCGGCCGCGATCCGAACCGGCCGCGCGCGCCGCGCCGCTCCTGATCAGCGGCCAGCGGCCTCAGGGTATCGCGTAGCCGCGGCTGCGAAGTGCGGCGGCCAGCCCGATCAGCGGCAGGCCGATCATGCCGGTCGGATCCTCGCTTTGCACACGCTTGAAAAGGCCGATCCCAAGGCGTTCGCTGCGAATGCCGCCGGCGCAGTCGAACGGCTGTTCGGCGGCGATATAGCGTTCAATCTCCGCGTCGGACAGTGCTCTGAATTCAACCGTGGTCGTGTCCAGAAATTGCAGCGGCGTTGTCGCCGCAGGACCTGCGACCGCCACGGCGGTGTAAAAAACGGCCTCGTTCCCCGACAGTTGCCGCAACTGCGCCGCGCAGCGCGCGGGGTTACCCGGCTTGTGAAGCAGCTCGCCGCCACAGACTGCGACCTGATCGCTCCCGATCAGCACGGCATCGGCGTGCGATGGGGCGAGGGCTAGGGCCTTGGCAAGCGCCAGGCGCCGCGCCCGCTCGGCCGGCGCCTCGCCGGCGCGCACGCTCTCGTCCATGCCGGGGCTATGCACCTCAAAGTGCAGGCCGAGCCGGCCAAGCAACTCGCGGCGATAGCGCGAGCCGGAGGCGAGAATCAGGCGGGGTGGGTTCGGCACGGGAGCAATCACCGAAGAAAAAACAAGAGCTTAGGCAGTTTTTGGTGCTTTTGACTTGCCGGACACCGAAACCTATTATACGCGCCCCATGCCGGACGGCTGGTCCAAGCCGCGCGATCTGGCAAAACTTGCGGATTCGCGCGCCGCGTTTGATTTTGCCATTCCTGTCGGTGAGCTGCCGGGAATGCCCGCCGATTTGGTAGCCGCCGGGGAGCCGTTGAGCGCGAAGCTCCGTTTCGCCCGCGAGCGCGGACTGCCGGTCGCCGAGGTGAGCGTGCGTGGCACGGTGACACTGGTCTGCCAGCGGTGCCTCGGGCCGATGCGGCTTGCGATCGCGGCCGAATCGAAGGTGGCGGTGGTGGATACGGCGGCGCGTGCCGAGACCGTGCCCGAGGAATGGGAGACGGTGCTGGCCGAGGACGGTGCCCTGGCGCTCAGTGCGCTGGTCGCCGAAGAGGTGCTGCTGGTGCTGCCTTCGGTGCCGCGCCATGGCGAGGGTGAGCGCTGCGAGCCGCCCGGTGAAGTGGTGCCGGCGCTGCCGGCGGCCGCCGGTCACGAGGAGGAGCCGCAGCGGCCCTTCAGCGATCTGCGCGCACTGCTGAAGCGCGGCAAGCGCGAAGCGAAGCCTTAAGGATTTTGTCAGGAGATTGAGAAAATGCCCGTTCAAAAAAGCCGCAAAACGCCTTCCAAGCGCGGTATGCATCGTTCGCATGCCAAGCTGGCAAGCCCCGCGCTGTCGATCGATTCGCGCAGCGGCGAAACTCACCTGCGCCACTGCATCACGCCGGACGGCTTTTACCGCGGCCGCCGCGTAATTGAAAAACCGGCCGAGACCGAGAAGGAATAAGCGGGCTCGCAGCGGGCCCGGTTGCCATCCAACATGTACGCGAGCATCGCGGGCACCGGCAGTTACCTGCCGGCCAGGGTGATCACCAACGCTGATTTCGAGCGCGTGCTCGATACCACCGATGCCTGGATCCGTGAGCGCACCGGCATCGAGCGCCGCCGCCGGGCCGCGGACAATGAAACCACGGTCGACATGGGTGAGCACGCGGCCCGCGCCGCCATTGCGGCGGCGGGGCTTCAGCCCGAGCAAATCGATCTGATCATTTTTGGCACCACGACACCGGATCTGGTGTTCCCGAACTGCGGCACGCTGCTGCAGGCGCGGTTAGGGTGCCGCGGTGCGCCGGCCTTCAGCGTCGAGGCCGCCTGCAGCGGCTTTATCTACGCGCTGGCCATCGCCGATCAGTTCGTGCGCGGCGGCCAGTCGCAGCGCGCGCTGGTGGTCGGCTCCGAGAAGCTGTCGTGCATTACCGATCACGGCGATCGCAGCACCGCCATCCTGTTCGGCGATGGCGCCGGTGCCGTGGTTCTCACGCCGCACGAGCACCGCGGCATCATTTCCACCCATCTGCACTCCGATGGCAGCTATGCGTCGTTGCTGACCGGCACCGGGGGCGTTGCCAAACCGGTCCCGGACGGCGCTCGGCCGGTGATCCGCATGGCTGGCGGCGAGGTGTTCAAGCTGGCGGTCAATAAGCTCGGGCAGATCGTCGATGAGACGCTGCACGCCAATGGCCTTGATAAGTCAGCGATCGACTGGCTGGTGCCCCACCAAGCCAATATCCGCATTATTCAGGCTATTTCGCGCAAGCTCGACATGCCGATGGAGCGCGTGATCGTCACGGTGGCCGAGCACGGCAATACCTCGACCGCCTCGGTCCCGCTGGCCTTTGACACCGGGGTTCGCGACGGGCGCATCAAGCGCGGCGAGCTGCTGCTGCTTGAGGCATTTGGCGGTGGACTGACCTGGGGTTCGGCGCTGATCCGTTTTTGAGCCTGGCACCGCCCCCGCTGCCGGCCGCCGAGCAAAAAAACGCCGCGCAGTGCGCGGCGTTTTGATCACTCGTTCTTAAGCGAGCGGTGTATTACTTGGACACCGACTTCTTGAACATGCGATCGATCTTCTCATTGGTCGAATCAACGCCAGCCTGAGCCGTTTGGGCTGCAGACAGCGCCTGATTGGCCGTGGCCTGCGCATTGTTGGCAGCCTTCATCGCGGCCTGCGCATCGGCTTCTGCCTTGGCAGTGGCT
>DASWBL010000206.1:0-6042 GCA_036390615.1 Steroidobacteraceae bacterium
CAACGCGGGTTGAGTTTTTTGCGAGCCACGAGGGGCTGCACCTGCTGTACGAGCAGGCGCAGACGCGATATATCGCGCGCCAGGCGCGCTGGTACAACCTGTCCACGCACATGCCCTGGATCGGTATGCGCACCGCGCAAGTTGATGGTGCACACGTTGAGTTCTTCCGCGGCATCGCCAACCCGATCGGCATCAAGGTCGGTGCGGCCATGACGGATGAGTGGCTGCAGGAGCTGGTGGCGATCCTAAATCCGCAAGCCCTGCCGGGACGACTGACGCTGATCCATCGGTTTGGCGTGCGGGATATCGAGAAGCATCTGCCGCGAGTCATCGAGGCGGTGGGCCGCACCGGCCAGACGGTGCTGTGGTGCTGCGACCCGATGCACGGCAATACCGAAACGACTGCCGGCGGGCTTAAGACCCGGCGCTTTGAGAACATTCTCAAGGAGCTCGAACTGTCGTTTCGCATTCACCGCGAATTGGGCACGGTACTCGGCGGCGCCCACATTGAACTCACGGGTGAGGACGTGACCGAATGCACAGGCGGCGCGCGCGGCCTGACAGATGCTGATTTGCAGCGCGCGTATCGCTCGCAGGTCGATCCGCGGCTGAACTATGAGCAGGCGCTGGAGCTAGCGATGCTCATTGCCGAGCGAAGCAAGCAGCGTACCTAGCACTTCGGCGCTCCAGCGGATCGACGGTAGTCATGCGCTTTTTAATGAAATTGGTTACGCCGTTGGCGCTCAGCCTCACCGCCTCCGCGGCGGAAATCGCGACACTGGGCCCGGCCGAGGAACAGGCGCTGATCGACTACGGCGAGCTGCCGGCTTTCGAGCACGTCGGCCTGTCCCCTGATGGATCTCGCCTAGCTTACGTCGGCACCAACGGCGATGAGCAGCACGTGGTGGCGAAGAACTTAGCCGACGGTCGAAAATTGATTGATTTCACGGCCTCGCAGCAAAAAATTCGCAGCGTGCAGTGGGCGGACAGCAATTACCTGTTTGCGACCGTGTCGGTGACCACACCTGGCTGGGCTCCGGGTCACGACCGGGATGAGTTTTATGGTGTGCTCGCCGCAGATCTGGATAAGCACGAGGTCTGGGATGCGCTGAAGCACAATGCCGGGGAAGCCAGTCGGTTCTACCACGTGGACATGGTCGGTGGCCGGCGCCGGGCACGCGAGATTGATGGGCAGACGTACTTGTACCTGTCCGGTTACTTTGATCCTGGCGTGGCCGGTGGACAGGATCGAGGCAGGATCACAGTCATCAATCTTGCCACTCGGATCCGCAAGGTGCTCGTGGCTCGTGATTACATTTCTCAGCGTGATGCGCTCTTGGATGCGCATGGCGATGTGGTCGCTGCCAGCGAGTACTTTGAGAAGGAGCAGCGTTGGGAAATTCGCGCGGGAAAGGACCGGCGCCTGCAAGAAGTCCTGTCGGGCGACAGTATTTTCTACATGCCGCGGCTGCTGGGCCTCAGCCCCGACGGGCGTGACCTGTGGCTGACGACATGGAAGGGCGCCACCGCTGTTCCAACGAGTATTTCCCTCGATAATGGCAAGCCGAGTTCATCACCCGAGCAGCGCGCAGGACTGCATCGAGAGAACTGGGAAGGTGTGCTGCTCGACCGGCGGAATGACCGCGTGCTCGCCGGAGTCACCGAAGGGGCCATAGGCCCGGGCTACGAATTTCTCGACCCCGATGCCGATCAGCGGTGGCAAATCGTGCTTAAGGCGCTCAGCGGCCGGCGGCCGACGATCGAGTCCTACAGTGACGACTTAGGCGCCGCCGTTGTTTTGGTGGCCGGACCCGGTGGGCCGGAGCATTGGATGGTAGACATGGCTTCCGGGAAGGTGGCGCGGCTCGGTGCAGTCTATCGCCATTTGCCTGCAGTCGCCGGCGTGCAGGATATCGAGTATGCGGCGGGCGACGGACTGACCATTCCGGGCTATCTCACACTGCCGGTCGGGAGGCCGAGCAAAAAACTACCGCTGGTGGTTCTGCCACATGGCGGACCGCAGGTGCGTGATCGCGGCGGCTTCGACTGGTGGGCCCAGGCGCTGGCCTATGAGGGTTATGCTGTACTTCAACCCAATTACCGTGGATCGACGGGCTCGATCACCCTTGCCAATGCCGGTTTAGGTGAGTGGGGCCGAAAGATGCAGACCGATCTGTCCGATGGCGTCCGTTACCTGGCGGCGCTCGGAATTATCGACCCAAATCGCGTCTGTATAGTCGGCGCCAGCTATGGCGGCTACGCCGCGCTTGCTGGCGTCAGCCTGCAGCACGGTATTTACCGCTGCGCCGTGTCGGTCGCCGGAATCTCGGATCTAGGCGGCTGGCTGAAGCACTCCTGGAATCAGGATCAGTTACGTTACTCTGAGATCCTGCTAGGCGCAAAAAACGAAAGCGACCCCTTGATCGCTGAGCGCTCGCCACTTAATCATGCGGACGCCATCGACGTACCGGTGCTGCTCATCCACGGTCGCGACGATGAGATCGTGCCCTACGACCAGTCGAGCCGCATGGCTGCAGCACTCAAGAATTTGAACAAGCCATTCGAGATGGTAGATCTGAAGGCGGAGGATCACTGGCTGTCCCGTAGCCCGACGCGTCTGCAGATGCTGGAGGCCACCCTGGCTTTCCTTAAGGCTAACAATCCGCCGGATCCGAGCGCAGTACACTAAGCGCTTTGCCGACTGGATCGGATCACGACCGTGGCAGCCTTCGAGCCAAAATCCCTGATCGCCTCGCTCCCGCGCCGTCCGGGCGTTTACCGGATGTACGATGCGGCGGACGAACTCATCTACGTCGGCAAGGCGGCCCGGCTGCGTGATCGCGTGGGCAGTTATTTCAGCAGCCGATCGCAGGCGCCGAAAGTGGCGGCGATGCTCAAGCGCGTGGCGCGGATCGAAGTCACGGTTGTCAACACCGAGACCGAGGCGCTGCTGCTTGAATACAACCTGATCAAAGCGCACCGCCCGCGCTACAACATCCTGCTGCGCGACGATAAATCGTTTCCGTACATAGTCTGTCCCACGGGCCATGAGTTTCCGCGGCTTGTGTACTGGCGCGGTCTGCGCCGCCCGGCCGGTCGCTATTTCGGGCCGTTTCCCGATGCTGGCGCGGCCAAAGAGACGCTGCAGCACCTGCAGAAGGTGTTCAAGATCCGCAACTGCCGCGATTCGTTTTTCGCTCACCGCAGCCGCCCGTGTCTGCAGCACCAGATCGGTCGTTGCACCGCTCCCTGTGTGGGCCTCATCAGTGCCGAAGACTACGGCCGCGACGTGCAGCGGGCGATCGCGGTGCTGGAAGGGCGCAGCGAAGAGGTCAACCTTGAATTGCAGCGCGGGATGGAGGCGGCTGCCGCCGGCCTGCAATTCGAGGAGGCAGCCCGGATCCGCGATCAGCTCGCCGAGCTACAGACCATTCGTGCCCACCAGATTGCCAGCGCGCCGCGCAGCCGTGACGTCGACGTCATCGCGCTGTCGGGAGAACCTGGTCAGTATGCGATTAGTGTTTTCACGGTGCGCGAGGGGCAAGGACTTGGCACCGTCAATCACTTCACCGCTGCGCTGACTGAACCGGACGAAACGCTGGCAGCGTTTGTGCTACAGCAATACGGGCGCCAGGCGGCGCCGGCTGAGGTACTGGTGAATCTGCCGCTGCCAGAACAGGAGGCACTGGGTGCCGCGCTCGCCGCCGTCGCCGGGCGGGCTGTGCGATTGCAGCGCCCAACCCGCGGCCTGCCACGCAGTTGGATTGCGCTCGCCGAGCAAAATGCACAGCAGGCCGTGCGCATGCGCCTAGGCCAGCAGGAAGCCCACAGCGCGGCCATGCGCGCTGTCGGGGCAGCTCTCGGGCTGCCAAAAATACCGGCGCTGATCTCATGTTTTGATATCAGCCATACGGCCGGCGAGGGTACGGTAGCTTCCTGCGTCGTGTTTGGACCTGCGGGCGCAGATAAACGCGCTTACCGGCGCTACAACATTGCAGATATTGCCGCGGGGGACGATTACGGGGCCATACGTCAGGCGTTGCAGCGTTACGGCACGCGCGTCGTATCCGGCGAGCTCGCAAGGCCCGATCTGGTACTGATCGACGGCGGCACGGGGCAGCTGCAGGCCGCGCAAGAGGGACTCGCCGAAGCGAAATGCCCGGATCTGGCGCTGGCCGCCGTGTCCAAGGGGCCGGACAGGCGGGCGGGCCAAGAGCGACTGCACCTGCCGGGCGATAAGGTCGCGCTGATACTGCCGGCCGACAGCGAGGCGTTGCACCTGATTCAGCGCATCCGCGATGAGGCCCACCGCTTTGCCATTACCGGCCATCGGCGCCGCCGAGCGCAGCGCTTTCGCGAATCGATTCTGGAGACGGTGCCGGGATTGGGACCGGCGCGGCGGCGCGCATTGCTGACGCATTTTGGCGGGCTGACCGGCGTATTGCGCGCCGACATCGCCGATCTTGCGCGGGTGCCGGGAGTCGGGACGGGAATGGCCCGAACCCTTTATGATCACCTGCATCCGGGGGCGTGATGATCTGGAACCTGCCGAATATCCTGACGGGGCTGCGCATGCTGGCGATTCCGCTGGTATTGGTGCTGTTCGCCCTCGGCCGGCGCAACCCGCAGGGTATGGGCGATCCGGCTGCGGGCCTGGCGTTTGCCGCGGCGGCGATCACCGATTCGCTCGATGGCTACCTTGCGCGTCGTCTCGGTCAGATTACCGCGCTCGGTGCCTTTCTAGATCCGGTGGCCGATAAGTTGATCGTTGCCGTGGCGCTGGTGCTGATCACGAGCCGAGATCCGAGCTTCGTGCTGACGCTTGCTGCGGTAGTGATCATCGGCCGCGAGATCGCCATTTCTGCGTTGCGCGAATGGATGGCTCTGATCGGCCAGCGGGCCAAGGTTGCGGTCTCGAACCTTGGGAAATACAAGACCATTGTGCAGATGACCGGCCTCACATTGCTGCTGTACCGGCACGATTGGCTGGGATTGCCGATCTACCGGATGGGCGAGTGGCTGACAGTGGTGGCAGCGATCCTGACGCTGATCTCGATGGCGATCTACCTGCGCAGCGCCGTGCCGTACCTGGCCCGCGGCCATTGAGCGGGCTAAAGGGCGCACCGCTAGCGGAATTCGCGCGCGCGACGCTTGAGCGCTCCGAGCCAGGAGGAGCGATCGTGCAGCCGGCCGGCCACGACGTGCTGAACATTTTCCCGGTTTTGCAGGGTGCCGCTGACAATCAGCAGGCTGGCGCGCATCGCTGTCTGCCGCTGCGCCTCGAAGATTTTCGGCCACACGATCACATTGGCGATGCCGGTTTCATCCTCCAGCGAAATGAACACGACGCCCGAGGCGGTGCCCGGCCGCTGTAGATGAGTAATCAGGCCGCCCACCCGCACCGTCGTGCCGTCGGCCAGCTCGCGCAATTGCTGGCTGGTGCGGATTTTGCAGCGTGCCAGGCGCGGACGCAGCAACGAGAGCGGATGCCGCCCGGTGCTCAGGCCTAAGTACTGATAGTCAGCGAGTATTTCCTGGCCTTCTGCGGGCCTGGGCAGAGTAACCTGCGGCTCCTGCGCCGACAGGCCAGCGAGCAACCCCGGCAGCAGCTCGGTGCCGAGCGCCTGCCAGGCGGCGTCGTGGCGATGGGCGCTCAAACTGCGCAGCGCGCCGGCAGCGGCCAGCGTACGCACCGTGTGCGGGCGAAGCTCGGCGCGGTGCGCAAGTTCCGCAATGCTCGCGGCCGGCTGCGGCCGGCGGCACTCGACGATGCGCTGTGCTTCGGGCTCGGTGAGCGAGCGGATCTGGCACAGGCCGAGGCGGATGCCAAGTGACCCGTCAGTCACCGGTTCGAGCGTGCAATGCCACTCACTTTGCAGGACATCCGGCGCCAGCACCGTGACACCGCTGCGCCTGGCCTCGTGCACCAGCTGCGCCGGCTGATAAAAACCCATCGGCTGGCTGTTGAGGAGCCCGGCGATGAAGGCGGCCGGTTCATGGCACTTGAGCCAGCAGGAGATATAGGTCAGCAGCGCAAACGAG
>DASWBL010000207.1:0-4780 GCA_036390615.1 Steroidobacteraceae bacterium
CACATCCCGGTCATTGCCGGAACCGACTGCAGCGCCTGCCACATCACCACCGGTATCGCAGTCGGCGGCTTCGCCAATACAATGATGAATGCGGCCAAGCACGCCTTTGTGGCCACCACCTGCGATACCTGCCATGAAGCGGGACTCACTTTCTACCCCGGTGCGGCACTGAACCTGCAGGGTAGGCCCAATAGCGGCACGTTCAATCACCTGACCAGCACCGATCCGAACCAGGTCAGCGGCGACTGCTCGTTGTGCCACAACGTCAACGATTGGGCTTCCAACGTACCGCCGGTGGGCCATATGCCCAATCCGGCCAACAATGCTTGCGCCACCTGCCATACGACGCCGAGCAGCACACCGGGCACGCCCGATTACACGCAATACTCGATAGCAGGCGTCCACACCGGCTCGATTGTAGGATCCTGCGACATTTGCCACTCCGGCGCCTCCTGGATTGGTTCGCCCGCGCGAATCATGCCCAAGCCTTCAACCGGCCTGTCGCCAGCGCACATTCCGGTCATTGCCGGTGCTGACTGCAGCGGCTGCCACATCACCACCGGCATCGCGGTGGGCGGTTTCGCCGGTACGACAATGAGTGCGGCCAAGCACGCCTTTGTGGCTACGACCTGCGATACCTGCCATGAAGCAGGACTGAGTTTCTATCCCGGCGCGGCGCTGAACCTGCAGGGTAGGCCGGCCGACCATACGTCGGTGAGCGAGGCCGCGCCCAACGATTGCAGCGGCTGCCATGAGACGACCGACTGGAACAGCACCGCATTGCCAGCCGGTCACATGCCAAACCCTGGCAACCAGACCTGCAACATCTGCCACACGGCGGCGCCCAGCAACTACACCACGCTGGCGGCCAATCCGGTACTGCATACTGGCATCACCAGCGGCTGCATCAGCTGCCACGGCAGTACCGCGGCTCTCACTTTTTATAATAACTTCACGCCGAAGTCCGCCGTGCTGACGCCTTCGCACATCCCGTGGCTGACGAACACCACGCCCTGCGAGGACTGCCACTCGACGACTTCCTTCACGGTCGGCGGCTTTGGCCCGATCACGATGACGCAGGCCACGCATGCCTTTGTGGCCTCGACCTGCAACACCTGCCATGAGGCCGGCGTGGTCTTCTATATGGGCAGCAGTACGCCGGCGCTGCAAGGCCGCCCGGCCGATCACACCAGCGGTCAGATGGTGGCGCCGAATCAATGCAGCATCTGCCACACGACTACCAACTGGAACAGCACCGCGCTGCCCGCCGGGCACATGCCGAACCCGGCCAGCCAGGCCTGCTCGCTCTGCCATACCACGGCGCCGGCCGATTATTCGACCGCGACGCTCGCCGCCAACGCCATCCTGCACACGGGCATCACCAGCGGTTGCATTACCTGCCATGGCGGCCCAGCCGGGGCTTTGACCTTCTACAACAACTTCACGCCGAAATCCGCGGTGCTCTCGCCGGTCCATATCCCTACCAGCACCACGCCTTGCGAGGATTGCCATACGGCCACGGTATTTACTGCCTTCAGTGGCACGACGATGAGCTCGGCCAAGCACACCTCGATGTTTACCGTGATCGGCAAGAGCTGCGATGCCTGCCATAACGCCGTTACGCCGCCGTTGAGTTTTTATGGCGTGAACAATCTGACCACGCGGCCGAGCAACCATAGCTCAGGCAGCAAGCTGACCAACGACTGCAGCAGCTGCCACGGCACTAACAACTGGGACGATGCCGCGCAGAAAAAGGTCGGTCCCGCCAAAGTCGTGCCGGGCTCTGTCATCGGCACGGTGGCGCCGGCGCCGCCCGCGACCGGCTCGCCCCTGTTGGTGCCGGTGCGCGGACCGGTCGCACCGGTCCGCTCGATCTCGCATGCCGGCGTGACCGCAAGTTGCGTGAGCTGCCACAACGGTACGCTGGCGACCGGCAAAGGCCCCAATCACATCGCCAGCAACAACCAGTGTGAGAACTGCCATACAACCATTGCCTGGTTGCCGGCGCGCTTTGACCACCAGGGAGTGAACGGCGCGTGTGCCAGCTGCCACAACGGCGTCGTGGCCTCTGGCAAGCCCTTGCAGCATATGGTCACGTCGCAGGATTGCGGTGCCTGCCACAGTACGATCGCCTGGCTACCGGTGCGTTTCAATCACCAGGGCATCAGTGGTACCTGCCAGAGCTGCCACAATGGGCTGACGGCTTCGGGCAAACCGTTGCAGCATGTGGCGACGACCCTTGATTGCTCCAGCTGCCACAATACGCAGACTTGGTCCGTGATTGCCCCGCCACCCGTCATGACGCGGCCTGGCGCGGCGCCGCCGCGTGGTGCCACCGTCCCTCCGGTCAAGTGAGCCGCGATGCAGCGATTGTCTGAACCGCGCCCGCTGGCGCGGCTACCGGTACTCTTTGTCGGGTTTTTCAGTCTTGCGGTAAGCGCTCTCGGTTGGTGCGCGGCTCCGCCCATTGGTGGTCCACTGGTGCAACTCATCGACGCCGATGAGCGGGAAGATCACACCAATGTATCGATCGTGTTTGCCTGCACGGTACATTACATTTCCAACACGCCCATCGATCACGGCACCGGCACCACTTTCACGCTGCGACTCGGCCCGGACTGCGGTTCGCTGCTCAACGTTGTGCCGCCTGAATTGCCGCTGGTCGCCGGCGGCGGCCAGCTGGTGACCGGGGCGCGCGTGGATTCGGTGGTGCCCGGCGAGGTCACCCTGGAGCTGAGCTGGTCACGCGAACTTGATTTTGTCATGGCACCGAGCGCGAGCGGGCAGGGCTTGCGGCTGCGGCTGCTTGGCACCAGTCGCCGCAAGGCCAGCGGCGGCGGCTACATCACGACGGATGAGGCGCCGGAAGGTTATTCCGTGAATCTTGCGTCCTCCTACGAGCCGTTCGATGCCGCGGCCGTTCAGGCTGCCGCCGCGGCCCTGAAGACCCAGGCGTACGTTTCCGAGACCGATATCGAGGACAAACACTGGTACCGGCTGCGTGTCGGTCCGTTCACGACGCGCAAGGAGGCGGAACGGGTGTTGCAGATTGCGCAATCCTCCTACCCGAAGGCGTGGCTTGCGATCAACGATGAAGCCACCGACCTGACGGCGGTGGCGCGGGCTGGGGCCGCGACTTCGGTCGAGACTACGCCGACGGATCCGCCGCTCCCTGACAGTGAGCGCGCCGGACTGCTGGAGGAGGCGCGCACGGCGCTCGCGCAGCGCCAATATCCGCACGCCATTGAATTGCTGACCCGCCTGCAGCGGCAAAGCGAGTTTCCTGGGCGGGCCGAAGCGCAGGAGCTGCTGGGTCTGGCCCGCGAGCGCTCCGGTCAGCTGGCGCATGCCAAGGCCGAGTACGAGGAGTATCTACGCCGCTATCCCGACGGTCCTGCCGCCGCGCGGGTACGCAGCCGTTTGGCGGCGCTGGCGGCCGCCGCGCTGAACGCCAAATCAACCGGCGAATGGGGCGGGGGGGCGGCAGCGGATCACTGGACCATGGCAGGCAGCGGCGCGCTGACCTACGAGTACGGCCAGGATCAGATCACCACCGCCGGCACCAGTACGAGCACCCAGTCACTCAATGATTTTTTGGTATACGGCGATCTGCTGCTGCGCGATCGCGGCGATCGCTTTGAATTCACGGCCCGGGTCGATGCCGGCTATACGGCCAACCTGGTAAAGAACGTCGGCGGCAATCAGGACCGAACCACGGTGGCCTACGTTGAGCTCAGCGACCGGCACACCGGGCTGACCGGCAGAATAGGGCGGCAGTCACTTGCCAGCGAAAGCGTCATCGGTTTGTTCGACGGCCTGTACGTAGGCTATCAGGCCACATCGAAGCTCATGGTGAGCGCAGCCGCGGGTTTCCCGGCCTACACGAGCTACTCCGATTTTTCCTCGCAGCAGAAATTCGGCACGGTGACGGCCGAGTACGGGCCCATCCGCGGCGTCTGGGTCTTCGACGGCTATCTTTTTGATGAGGTCGATAGCGGCGCGACCGATCGGCGCGCGGTCGGCGCGCAGGTGCGCTATTCCGAGCCGGGACGCTCAGCCGTGGGGCTGGTCGACTACGATATTTACTTCCAGCAACTCGATGCAGCGACGCTGATTGGGAACCTGAAGGTCGGCAAGCACTGGATCCTCGGCTTTGATTTCGACAGCCGCCGCAGCCCGCTGCTGCTGTTGAGCAATGCGCTGATCGGGCAAAGCGCCCCGGATCTGACCACGCTCGAGACCGAATTCACCCCGTCGCAGATCAAGCAGCTGGCCGAGGATCGTACCGCGATCAGCGATACCTACGTGCTCTCGGCCACCCGACCGATCGGCGAGCGCTGGCAATTCATCGGCAACGTCTCGGCATTGAAACTGTCGGGTACGCCCGCCTCTGGCGGGGTGACGGCCACGACCTCGACCGGCCTTGATAAAAACGTGTCGGTGCAAATGTCGGGGGCAAGCCTGCTGCAGGCCAGCGACCTGAATATATTCGGCGTTCGGTACGATAATTCCCCAAGTCAGCGCAGTATTACCTTATCCTGGGACGCGCGGTTCGTGCTGCCACGCGCCTGGCGCATTGGCCCCCGCTTCAGCGTGGAGCAGCTGGATAATCCGACGCTGGGCGGCACGCAGTGGCTGTACCTGCCGGAGATGCGCACAGACTGGACCGGCAAGAAATCCGTATTCGAGCTGATCGGCGGCTACCAGGTCCAGCAGCAGCAGCCGCTCTCCGGGCAGGGTCCATCTTCTGCGCAGGATGAGCGGCATCTGTATGTGTCTG
>DASWBL010000208.1:0-4419 GCA_036390615.1 Steroidobacteraceae bacterium
GGGCGCAGCAGGACGCCGATCGGTTCGAGAATAGTTTCTGGTCTGGCGGCGACCTGGTGCCGCTATACCGGCAGATCGAAGGCCGCGGCGGCGCCACCGGCATGGAGAGCATCTTTGAATCCGGATTTCGCGAGTTCGCGCGCCCGCGCCAGCAGGGTGGTGTAGCCACCGACATGCTGCTTGAAGGTGCCCGGCGCGGTATGCGGGTAGCGCAGATCAAGGAAATTGACCGGCTCGAGCATAGCCTGGCGACGCTCGCCACCGTCGGCTCCACCAGTCCTTATGTGGGCCTCTTCGGCACCGTCTGGGGCATCATGAGCGCCTTCAGTTCGCTCGGCAACGTGCAGCAGGCGACCCTCGCCGCCGTAGCGCCCGGCATTGCCGAGGCCCTGGTGGCGACCGCGATCGGCCTGTTTGCCGCGATCCCGGCAGTCGTGGCCTACAACCGCTACGCGGATCAGGTCAGCCGCCTGGAGCTCCGTTACGACGCATTCATGGAGGAATTCTCCACAATCTTGCAGCGCCACGCGGCGCGTGGCATCAAAGGCTGACTTGCCCATGGCCATGGTCGGCAAGCAAAAGCGCAGATTGATGGGCGAAATCAATGTCGTGCCCTATATCGATGTGATGCTGGTGCTGCTGATCATCTTTATGGTCACCGCACCGCTCCTGACCGAAGGCATCAAGGTCGAATTACCCAAAGCCAATGCGGAACCCTTGGACTCGCGCGAGGTCCAAAACCAGCAGCCGCTGATTTTGTCGGTCGATGCGGCTGGGCACCTGTTCCTCAATGTGGGTGCTGAGCCTGCGCGGCCCATCGATGACGAAACGGCGCTGGTGCGAGCCACGGCTGCACTGCGACGTGCGCCGCGGCGCATGGTGCTGGTCAAGGGTGACCAGGCGGTAAATTATGGACGAGTCGTACAAGCCATGGTGCTGTTGCAGAAAGCCGGTGCGAGCAAAGTCGGATTTTTGACCGATCCGCCCCCGGCCGCGGCTCCACCTGACCATCCATGAATCAAGCCCGTCGGGATCAATGGCTCGCTAGTTTCCTGTCGGTGATGGTGCATGGGCTGATCATCGGGGCCATCGCCTTCACGGGATGGCATTTCATCCGCCCGACTCGCGCGCCGATGGTGCTGCCAATCGAAGGTTCAGTCGTGCAGGCCGCAGCCCCACAGGCGGCCCCACAGGCAGCGCCGCCTGAGCCAGCTGCGCCACCGGTCCCGGTAGTGGCCCAGCCTGCGCCGCAGCCGGATCCGGCGGTGGAAGCCCGTCGCGCGGAGGAACGGCGCATCGCTGAGCAGCAGGAGCAGGAATTGGCGCGCGCGAAAGCCGCGCGGGAGGCTGAAGCCCAGGCCGAGGCCGAGGCCCAGGCCAAAGCCAAAGCCGCGCAGGTAGCCCGCGAACAGGCCCGCAAGGATGCCGAACAGCGTGCTGCTGAACTGGCCCGGCAACAGGCAGCGAAAGACAAGGCTCTGCGCGAGGCCGAGTTGCGTGATCAGCTGGCAGCCGAAGAGCGGCTGAACGCGGCACGGACCGGCGGGCAGGAGGCACAATATAAGCAGCTGCTGTACGCTCGGATCACCAACGCCTGGATCCGGCCGCCGAGCGCAAAACCGGGAGTCGTTTGCGTAGTCCATGTGACTCAGGTGCCGGGTGGCGAGGTGACTGGCGTGACGGTCGGGACCTGCAACGGGGATGCAGCAGTGCGAGAATCGGTCGAGGCAGCGGTGTACCGTGCTTCGCCGCTTCCGGCTCCGCCGACGCCGGATCTGTTTGAGCGGGAATTTACTGTGAACTTTGCGCCCACTGACTGATCCGGACACTATGCAATTTAAAAACGCTTTGCAGCTTTTCGGACTAGTAAGCCTGCTAGGTCTTGCTCCTGCGTCGCGCGCCGAACTCCAGATTGATATCACTCAGGGCGTAACCGATCCGATACCCATCGCCATTGTGCCGTTTTCGCGCGCGGTACCGGCCGATGGTGGCTTGGACGTGGCGGAAGTCGTGCGTCATGACCTGGACGGCAGCGGCCGATTCCGCTCGATGGCCATTGCCTCGATGCTCAGCCAGCCTACCCGGGCCGACGACGTGCAGATCGCCGACTGGCGGGCTGCCGGCAATGACTATGTTTTAGTCGGCAGGGTCACGGCAACGGCGGACGGGCAGCTTTCGGTTGTAGCCGAGCTGGTCAATGCGCTCACGGGGCAGCGCCTGGGAAACACGCAGCTCGTCGCTACTGCCGTCAACCTGCGCAATGCCGCCCACCAGGTCAGTGATTTCGTTTTCCAAAAACTCATTGGCGCTCGCGGTGCGTTCGCGACCCGGATCGCGTACGTTTCGGTGACCGGCAATATCGGGGCGCAGCGCTATTCGCTCATTGTGGCCGATGCGGACGGGGAGAACCCCAAGGTCATATTGGATTCGGATCAGCCCATCATGTCGCCGGCCTGGTCGGCTGACGGGCAGTGGCTGGCCTATGTGTCCTTTGAAAATCGTATCTCGTCGATTTTTGTGCAGCGTCTGCGAACGGGCGAGCGACGTCAGGTGTCAGCGCGCGTTGGCGTCAACGGGGCGCCGGCCTGGTCTCCCGACGGCCAGCGACTGGCACTGGTGCTGTCCGGGACCGGCGGCAATCTCGATATTTACGTGCTGAATCTGGCTACGCAGACCCTGCAGCGCTTTACCGACAATCCGGCCATCGACACTGAGCCCGTGTGGTCGACAGACGGCTCAGTGCTTTATTTCACCTCAGACCGGTCGGGCGGTCCGCAGATCTACCGCGCCAGCCTGGCGGCGCCCGAGCGGGTGGAGCGATTGACGTTTGGCTCCTCGTATAATGCCCGCGCGCGACTGTCACCGGACGGCAAGCAGCTGGCCTTTGTCACGCGCGTGGGATCCGATTACCGCATTGCAGTACAGGATCTGGCCAGTGGCGATATGCGGGTGCTTTCGCACGGCAGCCTTGACGAGTCGCCGAGCTTTGCGCCCAACGGCATGAGCGTGATTTATTCCGCCCGGCAGGGCGAGCAGGGTGTGCTCGCTACTGTGTCGGTCGACGGCCTGGTGACTCAGCGGCTCAAGTCATCGCAAGCCGAGGTACGTGAGCCGGTGTGGGGGCCGTTCACGCCCTAACGGCGCACGGCGGCCCGCGGATTATTTACTTGGCAGGTGGCCCGCAGCGGGTCGCTGAATTATCTGGAGTGGAAGGAAAGATGCATACACATATCAAAATTTTGCTGCTGTCGTGCTTGTCGGTGCTGGCGTTTGCGGCCTGCGCCAGCAAGCCGCCGGTAAAAAGCGCGGCGCCGGCCGCAAGTTCTTCCAGCGAGAACAGTGGTGCCAACAGCGCCGGCGCAGACGCCAATAACGCGGCTGCAGGCGCCGGGAATCGGGCGCTGGGTGCCGGTGCAGGGGGACCCGGAGGTCCGCTCGCACGAGTCATTTACTTTGATTTTGACAGTGCCGAAATCCGTCCCGAATTCATCGATGTGGTTGCGGGACACGCTCGAGCGCTGGCGGCCAATGCCAGCATCAAAATCCGGTTGGAAGGGCATACCGATGAGCGCGGCTCGCGCGAATACAACATCGGTCTCGGCGAGCGCCGTGCGCAGTCGGTGCGCCGCGCGCTGCTGCTGCAGGGAGTGACTGAGGCCCAAGTCAGTACCGTCAGCTACGGCGAGGAGCGCCCGGCGGTCACGGGCCACACCGAGGAGGCGTGGTCGAAAAATCGCCGGGTCGAGTTTGTCTACCTGAACTAATGGTCGGGTGCTCCATGCTTACCATGCGATGGCTATCGCTCGCGGCGCTTCTGGCTCTGGCCGGCTGCGCCAGCGAGGCCGCTGAGCCCGACCCTACACTGGTACGGCTCAATGACCTGGATACGCGCTTGGGGCGTATCGAGCGGGTGCTGGGCAATGACACGTTGGCCGGTATGGCGCGCCGCATCGATGCGCTTGAATCTCAGCTGCGTGACTTGCGCGGCAGTGCAGAGGAGCAGCAACACAGCGGCGATGCGCTGCGCAAGCAGCAGCGCGACCTGTATGCCGACCTGGACAAGCGCATCAGCGCATTAGAGGGTCAATTGCACGCGGCCCAGTCTGGCGCAGCGGTGGGTGGCTCCGGAGCGGCCGCCGGAGATACGGATCCGCAGGCTGCGTATAACCGCGCCTTTGAGCAGCTAAAGAGCGGCAATTTCGATGCGGCCATCAAGCAGTTTCAGGATTTCATGGATACTTACCCGAAGAGCTCACTGCAGGACAATGCCCAGTACTGGATCGGCGAGGCTCACTACGTTGCGCGGCAGTACGATGAGGCGGCCGAGGCCTTTCGCGCTGTGGGTGAGCATTATCCGAACTCTCGTAAGGCGCCGGATGCGTTGCTTAAGCTTGGCTTTACCCTGGCTGAACAGAAAAA
>DASWBL010000209.1:0-5727 GCA_036390615.1 Steroidobacteraceae bacterium
TAAGCGGCGAGACCGACCGACTCGAGAAACTGCTGAGTGCTGCGTTCAGCGGCACCCATGAAGGCGTGCTGGCACTGATCGAGGAGCGGCACCTCACACTCGCCACGCAGCTTGGCATCGACTCCAGCGCGAAGCTTGAAAATTATTTCGCCGAATTGCGCCAGATTGCCGCGAACCTGGCGCAGAGCGGCGAGGCGAGCGACCGGACGCGGGCGCGGGTGCTGGCCTTTGGTGAGCTGCTGGCGACCGAGATCGGTGCCCGGTATCTGGCGGCGCAAGGCATAACGACCACGTGGTGGGACGTGCGCGACGGATTGCACGCCGAGCAACGGCACGGGCTCGCGAGCCGCGCGACTTATCTGTCCGCCACCTGCGATTTCGCGCCCGATCCGGTATTGCGCGCCAAGCTGGAAAATCTTCCAGGGGTCGTACTGACGCAGGGATTTATGGCCAGCAACGAAGCGGGTGACACGGTCCTGCTCGGTCGCGGCGGCTCGGATACTTCAGCCGCTTACCTCGCCGCCAAGCTCAAGGCGCAGCGCCTGGAGGTCTGGACCGACGTGCCCGGCATGTTCAGCGCCAATCCACGCGCCACGCCCTCGGCACGGCTGCTGCGGGCGCTGCATTACGACGAAGCGCAGGAAATTGCCAGCAGTGGCGCCAAGGTGCTGCACCCGCGCTGCATTCTGCCAGCCAAGCAGGGCCAGATTCCGCTGTGGGTCTATGCGACGCAGACGCCGGGGCTCGAGGGCTCGCACATCAGCGCCGCGGGCGGCGACGGCCGGGCCCAGGTCAAGGCGGTGTGCATCAAGAAGGGCATCACGTTAGTGACCCTTGATAGTCCCGGGATGTGGCACGAGGTCGGATTCCTCGCCGATGCCTTCCAGATTTTCAAGCAGCACGGCCTGTCGGTCGACCAGGTAGCGACTTCGGAAACCAACGTCACTGTGTCGCTTGATCCGGCTGCCAATACGCTCGATCCGGCCGTGCTCAAGCGCCTGACCGCCGATCTGTCCGGCCTTTGCCGCGCGCAGGTCATCGGGCCGTGCGCCTCGGTCAGTCTCGTCGGCCGCAATATCCGCGCCATCCTGCACCAGTTAGGCGGCGCCTTTGAGGTGTTCGCGGATCAGCGAATTTACATGGTCTCGCAGGCCGCCAACGATCTTAACCTGACCTTTGTCGTCGACGAGAACCAGGGCGATCGCCTCGCCCAGGAACTGCACGGCTTGCTGATCCGGCCAGTACCGGGCGACACGGTCCTCGGACCCACCTGGGAGCAGCTGTATGCGACGGCATCAGCGGTGAGCGGCGCGCTGCAGCCGTGGTGGCGCACCAGCCGCCCCGAGTTGCTGGAGCTCCTGGCCGAGCGCGACTGTGCCTATGTGTACAACCTCGAGGTGCTCCGCGCGGCAGTGCGGTCACTGCAGCAGCTCAAGTCTGTGAATCGGCTGTTGTACGCAGTGAAGGCTAACCCGCATCCGCAGCTGCTCAAGCAGCTGGCCGCCGACGGCGTCGCCTTTGACTGCGTTTCGCGCGGCGAGATCGAGCGCGTATTGCAGTGCCTGCCGGCCATCGAGCGCGCGCAAATACTGTTTACGCCGAATTTTGCGCCGCGCGCCGAGTACGAATGGGCGTTCTCGCAAGGCGTCACCGTGACCGTGGATAACCTGTACGCGTTGCGCCACTGGCCGCAGACCTTCCGCGGCCGCAGCATTTTCGTGCGGCTGGACACCGGCACCGGCCGCGGCCATCACCAGCACGTGCGCACCGCCGGCATGCATGCCAAGTTCGGCGTGCCGCTCGATGAGCTCGCGGCACTGCAATCCCTGTGCGCCGAATGCGATGTGTCCGTAGTGGGCTTGCACGCGCATCCGGGCAGCGGCGTGTTCGACGTCGGCAGCTGGGCCGATACCGCCGAGGTGCTGCTCGGCGCCGCCGAGCGGTTCCCACAGCTGCAGGCGCTCGACCTGGGCGGCGGCTTGGGTGTGCCCGACAGTCACGAGCAGCCAGGCCTTGATCTGCAAAAACTCGATGCGGTTCTGGGCGTGGTGGCGGCGCGGCGCCCAACTTTGCAGGTGTGGCTCGAGCCAGGCCGCTTCCTGGTGGCAACCGCCGGCGTGCTGTTGGCGCGCGTAACGCAGATCAAGGCCAAAGGCGAGATGCACTACGTCGGCGTGGCAACCGGCATGAACTCGCTCATCCGGCCCGTGCTTTATGGCGCCTGGCACGAGATCGTCAACCTCACGCGGCTTGACCTGCCGGCCACGGAAGTCGTTGACGTGGTCGGGCCGATCTGCGAATCCGGCGATTTTCTGGGCCATGACCGGCTGCTCGCGCCGAGCGAGGAAGGTGACGTGTTGCTCATCGCCAACGCCGGGGCCTACGGTCACGCGATGAGCTCGAATTACAACCTGCGCGCCCCCGCGCCGGAGCTGCTGATCGGCAGTTGAGCCGCCGCGGGCGCTCGCCACGGCATCAAAACCTTCCGCAGACTTGTCCAAATGTTCCGGCGGAATTCTTCAAAGGTCGCCCGAGCGACTTGCGAACGAGTCGACATTTCGTTCGCCGCTTAAAAAAAATCGCCCCAAAACTGCGACCGAAGTCACGCCTGGTACGAGGCGCATGTCTACATTCGCGGCTCGTGCGGTGCACCACGGAAGAGCAGGACTGAGGAAATCTGGATTTCCGCTCCATCCGGTGGGTGCCGTCCCTGACTTAAATCTGAAACAAAAATTTGGAGATCCTATGCGCAAGTTCATTTCGGCCTCCCTGCTGGCGGCCCTTGTGGTTGCCGGCGTGGCTTCGGCCGGGACGGCAACCGCGACCTTTCCAGTCAGCGCCACCGTCACCACCAACTGCCTGGTGTCCACGGCCGGTGGCGGTCTGGCTTTCGGCAACTACGCTCCCGGCGGCGGAGCTTTGACCGGCACCACGACTATCACGCTCAAGTGCACGACGGGCGCGGTCACCGTGGCCCTCAATGGCGGCACGACCACAGGTGGCACGATCACCCAGCGCCTGATGGCCAACGGTACCAACACGCTGCAATACAACCTCTACCAGCAAGCAGCCGATACCACGTTGTGGGGCAACGGCACGCAAGGCTCGAGCGAGGCGACAACCGGCGCCGGCGTTACCACGCCCGTCAATCTGACGGTGTACGGCCTGTTGCCGGACAATGCGATCAACCAGGTCGCGCCGACCGGGTCCTACTCAGACCTGATCACTGTCACAGCGACGTTCTGAGCATGCGTCCCGATCGACAGCTGGCCGAGCGGCGAGTCGCAGGCCGCCGCCCGGCGGCGCAGGTCGCGTGCGTGCTGATCAGCCTGGCGGCGGCCCAGTGGGCTGCCGCCGGCTCCTTTGGCGTAGCGCCGATTCGGGTCGAGCTGCGCGACGCGCATCGCATCGAGTCCGTTACCGTTCGCAACCAAAGCGATGCGCCGCTGTTGCTGCAGACCCGCGCCGTGGCCTGGTCGCAGGACGATGGCGAGGAGCGCACGGTCGACACGCATGAGCTTCTGGTTACGCCATTGATCGTGCAGGTTGCGCCGCACGGCGAACAGGTACTGCGCGTGGCGCTGCGCCGCGACGCCGACCCGTCGCGCGAGCTCGATTACCGCTTGCTGCTTACCGAGGTCGCGCCGGCTGATGACGCCGAGTCGCAGCAGGGCCAGGGGCTGAAGATAGCACTGCAGCTCAGTGTGCCGGTGTTCGTCAATCCCGTAACGCCAGTCCAGGCACAGCTGCACTGGCAGGCGCGAAGTCTTGCGGACGGCTCCGTGCAGGTGGCGGCAGCCAATCTCGGCAATGCGCATGCACAAATCACCGGCTTTGACCTGCTGTCGGTTACCGACGCGCCGCTCGCCCACGCGAGCGCAATCCGCTACGTGCTGCCGGGCAGCGAGATGACCTGGAACCTCAAGCCCGCTGCCAGCGTCGCAGCGGATACGCCGCTTGCCGTGCAGGGCCAAAGCGACGCCGGGGCGTTTAAGTCAGAGGTCGACCGCGCCGGCCCCTGAAGCGCAAAAACCCGTGATGCGCGGTCTAATAAAAAAAACCGTCCGTACAACATTATGTCTTGGCATTGCACTTGGCCTGACGTCAACCGCTCAGCCGGCGGAGCCGGCGGAATTCGGCGAGATGATCTACGAAGTCATTCTTAACGAGGCCGATTCCGGGCCAGTGCTGGTGCTGCTGCAGGATGAGCGCGGCGCATTGTGGATCGATGCCGATGATCTGGCGCGGCTGCGGTTAAAGCGGGTGGCAGGTCAGGAAATCATTCACGACGGGCGCCAGTATTGGCCGCTGGCAACCATGCCGCGCATGAAGCTTCGCATCGACAGCGGCCGTTGCCGCGTGTACCTGGATGCGCCGCCCGAGGATTTCACGCCAACGCTGCTGGCGGCGGCAAGCCGCAGCGAACTGGTGATCACGCCCGCGGCGTTCGGCGCATTCTTGAATTACCAGTTGTCCGAACAGCGCATCGATGGCAATTCAACCACTGGCGCCTTTGCCGAGCTCGGCATCTATGCCGCTCCTGGCGTTTTCACCCAAACAGTAGCAGCCCGCACGGGCGACTATGTCGGCAGCGCCGTGCTGCGCCTCGACAGCGCGGTGACGCACGACATGCCTGACCGCATCGAACGGCTGATCCTCGGCGATGACATCAGCGATCCTGGCAGCTTCGGCAGCGCCCTGCATTTTGGCGGCGTCGGCTGGGGGCGCGACTTCGCGCTGCGACCGGACGTGCTGACGATGCCGCTGTTGACAGCCAATGGCGCAGCGGTCGTGCCATCGACCGTTGACGTGCTGGTGAACAACCAGCCGGTATCGTCGCAAAACCTCGCTCCCGGCCCCTTTGTCATTGACCGGCTGCCGGCGATCAGTGGACCGGGCGAAATCACGCTGGTCGTGCGCGACGCCCTTGGCCGCGAACAGACCGTGACGCAATCGTTTTACGCAAGCCCGCAGCTGCTGGCGCCGGGTCTTAGTCAGTACGCAGTGAACCTGGGCGCCGTGCGGGAGAACTATGCGCTCGAATCTGACGATTACGGTCCACTGCTGGGTGCCGCCACCTACCGACGCGGACTGAGTTCCTCGCTGACGGCGGAATTTCACGGCGAGTATTTGCACGGCGGGCCGTACGCCGCCGGATTCAACGTCGCAGCAGGCGTGGGTCGTTTCGGCGTGATCAACATCACCACGGCCGCTGGCGGCGCTCCCGGCAGCAGCGGCACGTTGCTTGGCGCCTCGCTTGCGCACCAGGGCCGCATCTTCAGCCTGACCGCGGGCACTTCGGTAGCGAGTGCCGGCTATCGTCAGCTCGAGGATGCCGGCAGCCAGATCGCCCAGTTCAAACAGCGCGCACTCGCGCAGGCGGGCCTGAACCTGGGGCAGGGCGGATCGGTGTACGCGGCATTCGTGGCACAGAGCTATTTCTTCCAGCCGTCCGTGCGCACCGCAACCTTTGGCTACAACCTGACCATTCACGCGCGCGACTCGCTCAGCCTGACGCTCAATCGGACCACGATCGGTTCCGGTGCCGGCAGCGAACCGGTGCAGAGCGGCTTCAGCGTATTCCTGAACTTTACCATTCCGCTGGATGAGCGCCGCTCGCTGAGCTTTGACGGCACCGGTGGTTCCGATAGCGCTGCGCCCGCGCAGGAGCTGTACGCGACGGCGCTGCAGAACGCTCCGGTTGGCACGGGCTTTGGCTACCGCGCC
>DASWBL010000210.1:0-3454 GCA_036390615.1 Steroidobacteraceae bacterium
GGTGACGTCGCCCGCCTGCGTTTCAATGATCGGCAGGCCAGTCAGCGAGCCGGTCTTGCCCTTGACGCGGCCCTTGGTGACCATCTCCACGTACTGGGCGTTGACGCGCGCACTGCGCTCGAGCAGCCGCGAGTGCAAATAAAACACGTCGCCGGGGAAAGCCTCGCGCCCCGGCGGACGGCGCAGCAGCAGTGAGATCTGCCGGTAGGCGACCGCCTGTTTGGACAGATCGTCATAGATGATCAGCGCATCGCCGCCGTTGTCCATGAAGTACTCGCCCATGGTCACGCCGGCGTAGGCGGCCAGGTACTGCATGGCGGCCGGCACCGAGGCCGAGGCCGCGACGACGATGGTGTGCGCCATCGCGCCGTTTTCCTCGAGCTTGCGCACTGCATTGGCGATCGAGCTTTGCTTCTGCCCGATGGCCACATACACGCACTTAATGCCCGAGCCCTTCTGGTTGATGATGGTGTCGATCGCGAGCGCGGTCTTGCCCGTCTGCCGATCGCCGATGATCAGCTCGCGCTGGCCGCGGCCGATCGGCACCATCGCATCGATCGCCTTGTAGCCGGTCTGCACCGGTTGCGACACGCTCTGGCGGTAGATGACGCCGGGGGCCACGCGCTCGATCGGCGCCGTGGCGGAGGTCTTGAGCGGCCCTTTGCCGTCGATCGGGGTGCCGAGTGCATCGACCACGCGGCCTAAGAGTTCCGCGCCGATCGGCACCTCGAGGATGCGGCCCGTGGTCTTGACGGTGTCGCCTTCGCGTATCGACTTGTAATCGCCGAGCACGACCGCGCCGACCGAGTCCTGCTCCAGGTTCAGCGCCAGGCCGAACAGGTTGCCTGGAAATTCGATCATCTCGCCGTAGCGCACGTCCGCCAGGCCGTGCACCCGGCAGATGCCGTCGGTCACCGACACGACGGTGCCGACGTTGCGCGCCTCGCTGGCCACCGAGAACTTCTCGATGCGCTGGCGGATGAGATCGCTGATTTCAGAAGCCTTAATCGACATGGATCCTTCCTCTTAAATTCAAATTGCGCGGTGGCATCAAGCCAGCGCCTAGCTGGCCACCGACAACGCCAGTTCAGCGATTGCGCTACGCAGCGAACCGTCGATCACCAGATCGTTGGCCCGCAGCACAGCGCCGCCGACCAGCTTGGGATCGAGCTCGGCATGGAGCCGCACCTTGCGCGCAAGCCTGCGGCTGAGTGCTTCGGCGAACCGCTGCTGCTGCTCGGCCGAGAGTTCCGTGGCCGACGCCACGGTCACGTCCTGGGTCTTTTCCGCCTCAGCCCGCAGCGCTTCATAACGCTCGGCAATTTCCGGCAGCAATCCGAGTCGCCGATTGGCCGCCAGGGTCGAGAACAAATTCTGTCCCTCCGCATCAAGCGGCACGGGGGAAACCGAGGCCACCAGTTGCGCAAGCTGCGCGGCCGTGACCCGCGGATCACCGAGCAACTTTTGCACTCGCGCAT
This sequence comes from Steroidobacteraceae bacterium, assembly GCA_036390615.1. Lineage (GTDB taxonomy): Bacteria > Pseudomonadota > Gammaproteobacteria > Steroidobacterales > Steroidobacteraceae > FEN-1191. Next base: position 1,479 of record DASWBL010000210.1, read on the forward strand.
CGCCAACGACCGCAGCGCCTGTCTGCAGGATCTGCGACCAGTCGGCCAGGCGCTTCTGGCTTTGCGCCAGGCTGAATATCGCCTTGGCGTAAGGGCGCGCGATGGTGATGCGTTCAGCCATGGCGTCAGCGTCTAGACTTCGGCCGCGAGCTTTTCGAGCAGCTCGGCGTGATCGCGGGCATTGATCTCGCGCCCGATGATGCGGGTCGCACCGGCCACCGCGAGCGCGCCGACCTGGCCGCGCAGCTCATCGCGCGCCTTCTGCGTCTCGAGTGTGATCTGATCGCGCGCGGCGATGAGCAGCCGCTGCCCCTCGGCCTGCGCGGTTTTCTTCGCGGCCTCGACGGTCTCATTGGCCTGCAGCTGCGCCTGGTGCTCTATGGCCAGCGCCCGGCTATGCGCGTCGCGGACGATCTCCGTGACCTTCGTTTCCGCCTCGGCGAGGTCCCGCTGGGCCTGCTCGGCCGCCGCCAGGCCCTCGGCAATCCGCCGGCTGCGCTCAGCCGCCGGGTCCATGAACATCGGGAACACGACCTTCATCGTGAACCAGACCAGCAGGCCGAAGATCAGCATCTGCGCGATGATTGTTGCGTTCAGATTCACGGCGCTAACCTCACCTAACCATCAGTGTTACTTGAGGAACGGATTCGCAAAGGTAAAGAACAGGGCGATGCCGACGCCGATCATCGACACGGCGTCGAGCAATCCGGCGACGATGAACATCTTGACCTGCAGCATCGGCACCAGCTCCGGCTGGCGCGCCGCGCCCTCGAGGAACTTGCCGCCGAGCAGCCCGAAGCCGATGGCGGTTCCGAGCGCACCGAGGCCGATCAGGATGGCGACCGCCACCGCGGTCATGCCGTTTACGTGCGCAATTTGAGTAAGATCCATGTCAACTCCTTAAAGAAATTCGCGGTGTCGGAAAGCTAGTGAGCGTGCTCGTGGGCGAGAGCCAGATAAACAATCGTCAGCATCATGAAAATGAACGCCTGCAGCGTAATGATCAGCAGGTGAAAAATCATCCACCCCAGGCCGAGCACGATCTGCCCGAACCAGGCGAATTGCGGGCCGAAGTGCGTCGGCCAGCCAAGCGCCAGGGCGAACAGTCCAATCAGGATCATGATCAGCTCGCCAGCGTACATGTTGCCGAACAATCGCAGGCTGAGCGAAACCGGCCGGGCCAGCTCCTCGATGCACTTGAGGATGAAATTAAACCAGGACAGCCAGATGGTATTGAACGGGTGAAAGAAAAATTCCTTCGCGTACCCGCCGACCCCCTTCATCTTGACGCTGTAATACTGCACCAGCACGAACACCGAGAGCGCCATGCCGAAGGTGATGTTCAGATCGGTCGTCGGCACAACCTTGAAGCTATGCAGCCCGAAGCCACGCTCGCCAACCAGGGTCGACCAGAAATCGACCGGCCACAGGTCGATCGAATTCATCAGCAGCACCAGGCAGAAAATGGTCAGCGCCAGCGGCGCAATCAGCGGGTTGGCGACGTGAAAGGTGTCCTTGACCTGTTCGTCGACCCAGGAGACGACGAACTCGACAAAGATCCGAAATCGCGATGGCGCCGAAAGCGGATCCTTGCGCAGGCTCAGCGCCGCAATATAAAAACTACCGACAAACAGCAGCCCGAGCGCAGCGGACCAGAGCAGACTGTCGACGTTCAAGGTCCAAAAGGGGCTATTGCCGAACTGCCACGTCCAGTGATCTAAGTGATGCTTGATGTAGTCGGTGACCGTGGCGGGGGATTCGGCAGCCATCATCTGTACCAGTGTCTTCTCAACTTCCTACGGTCCCATAGTGCCAGCCGGACTCTTTGCCACAGGCGGTGCCTTCCGCGCCAGAGCCAGCCAGTAAACTATAAAAGTCGCCACATATCCGATCAGCATGCCGCCACCCACGAAGCGGCCACTGCGCAGCGCGATCACGAACAGCGCGACCGTCACGAGCACCTTGAGCGCCGCGCC
>DASWBL010000211.1:0-3124 GCA_036390615.1 Steroidobacteraceae bacterium
AGCACTGCCACGAAGCTGCCAAGCAGAATCGATGATTGCAACAGACCAATGCCCAGATCGGTCGACAGCTCGGTCAGGTGGCGCGCATCCTCATGCATACGCTGGTCGGGATTCACGCCCATCGCACCTGCGTTGGCCAGACGAAAGGCCCTGCGGGGCACCAGCCAGTTTTGGACCAGGTCGAGTACCAGCCCCTGGCGCAGCTTGATCTTCAAAGTTTCGCCAAGCCATCTCTGGCCCACATTGAGAACCAGGAGGATTCCGGCGATCAATCCAAAAACGCCCAGCTGATCGAGGAATTGCGCAAAATTTCGATGCGACAGTGCATCATAGAAGGGCTGGTTCCAAGCATTCAGTCTTATCTGACCATAGGCGGTAGCGGCAATGACGAGAAATAAAGCTCCCCACAACAAGAACAGGACGTTACGCACCTGCGCCGCCCAGAGCGCGGCCGCCATCACTTTAAGCTGCGGTAGGAGGCGCGCATTCTCGATTTCCTCTGCCTCAGAGGTGGGAGTCGCCGCATGGTCTGGCCAGTCGTTATTCATACCCTTCTCTCAAGCGTTGTGACGGCCTCATTATCGGTCACGTTGCGATTCCTTGGGGAAGCAACTTAAATGAATCGGGTCGAGCGCTTCATAGGCCGCATGACGCTGGCTGAAAAACTGGGTCAGCTGACCATGACGGCCTGTGGTTTCGCGGTGACCGGGCCCATTATTGCGGGCGATTCAACCGATTCCATCAAAGACGGCACGCTCGGCAATTTGCTCAACTTGGTTGGGGCGGAGCATATTCGGGAGATGCAGCGGCTGGCGGTAACGGAGTCGCGCTTGGGGATTCCGTTGCTGATCGCGCTGGATGTCATCCACGGGCATCGAACTTTATTTCCCATACCGCTCGGGGAAGCCGCGCTGTTCGATACGGAAGCCTGGGCGCTCTCGGCCCGAGAGTCGGCCACGGAAGCCGCCGCCGAAGGGTTGGCCATGACCTTTGCACCGATGCTGGACGTTGCGCGCGATCCGCGCTGGGGGCGCAGTGCCGAAGGCCCCGGCGAGGATCCATACCTCGGCGCGCGCATCGCCGAGGCCAAAGTGCGCGGCTTCCAAGGGGCCGGCCTTGCCCAGTCCGACGCGATGGCGGCCGTAGCCAAGCACTTCGGTGCGTATGGTGCGGTGACCGCGGGACGCGACTACGCCCCGGTCGACATCTCCGAGCGCACGGTGCGCGAAGTACACCTGCCGCCATTTGCCGCGGCGCTGGCCGCGGGCGTGGCAGGCATCATGCCGGCATTTACCGATCTGGCGGGAATACCCATGACGGCAAACAAAGCCATGCTGCACGGCTGGCTGCGCGGGCGCTTGGGTTTCGACGGTGTCATCATCAGCGACTTCAACGCCATCGCCGAACTCATCCGCCCTGGAATTGCAGCCGATCTCGCGGAAGCCGCCGCCCTTGCGCTCAAGGCGGGGGTGGATATCGACATGATGGCGGGCGCCTACCGGCGCGGATTGCCGGTGGCCCTGAAGCGCGGTCTCGTAACCCTGGCGGAAATCGATGCGTGCGTGCGCCGCGTGCTGGTGCTCAAGGAACGGCTGGGATTGTTCGATGATCCCTATCGTCGCGGCAAGACGCCCGAATCTGCGGCTGCTCTGTCGCAGCGGCGGCAAACGGCGCGCCGCATCGCGGCGCGTGCCGTTGTCATGCTGAAGAACGATGCAAAAACGCTGCCGCTCTCGGGTGCGGTGCGGCGGCTCGCCGTGCTCGGCCCCTTGGCCGATGCGCCGGCCGAAATGGGAGGCCCGTGGCCCAGTTCTGCGGACCCCGGCAGCGCTGTCAGCGTGCTCGCTGGGCTGCGTGCCGCGTTGCCCCGGGCCGAGGTCCTGCACGCTGCGGGCGTTGCGATCGCAACCAAAGATAACAGCGGCACGGCCGCGGCGCTGGAAATTTGCGCGACTGCGGATTGCATCATCTTGTGCCTGGGAGAAGCCGCGGGCATGAGCGGGGAAGCGTCCAGCCGTGCGCATCTAGGGCTGCCGGGAATGCAACGCGTATTCGCCGACGCCGTCTTCGAGCGAGCACAGCGCTTGAAGGTCCCCGTCATCGTGATTTTATTCTGCGGGCGGGTGCTGATCGTGCCGTGGCTCATCGAGAAAGCGTCCGCCGTACTCGCCGCTTGGTTTCCAGGCAGCGAGGCAGGTAATGCAATCGCCGATGTCCTGACCGGGCGCGTGAGCCCCAGCGGCCGCACGCCGGTGACTTGGCCGAGAGATGCGGGCCAGGTGCCGATCTTTTTCGGCGCGCGCCCCAGCGGTCGACCCTTCGATGCCAACGATCGCTTTACCAGTAAGTACATTGACGTAGCGAACGAGCCCCTGTTTCCATTTGGATTTGGACTTACCTACGGGCGATTCGTGCTCTCGAACCTGCGCGTGTCGCCGGGCAATGTCCGGGAATCTGACACCCTCACGATTCTCGTGGATGTCGGCAACCAGGGCACGAGGGAGGCGCAGGAAACCGTGTTCTTGTTTACGCACGACAAGGTAGCCAGCGTCGCGCGGCCGGTACTCGAACTCAAAGGCTTCGGCAAGATCAATTTGGCGCCCGGAGAATCGGGCACGGTGACGCTGGCTCTGCAGTGTTCGGAACTGCGCTTTCTCGGCGTGGACCTGGAGCCCGTGTTCGAACCGGGCGAGGTCGAGATTCTAGTCGGTCCCTGCGCCGATCGCGCGCAGCTCTTGGTCGCGACCGTCAACTTGGTCTAGATCCTAAGGATGTGCTTTGCCGGCGCCGGCTTCACAGGCCCATTGATAGAGGGACTCACTTTGTGTTCCGGGGACAATGGGATCCCATGGGGCTTGCTTGATGTCGGTCGCCTCGCTTTGCTGAGTGCCGCTGATATTGTTTTCCGAGTAGTAGATGATCAGCAAAGCGCGCGCCCGCTCGTTGGCGCAGTCATACTGAATTTTCTCGACGTTGCTCATGTAAATGTCGCCGCCATTGCTTCGTTGCGGCTCGGGGTACTCCTGCCGCAGCCAAACGGTGACCAGGCGACCCGCGCGCTTCATTTGATGGTCGGTACTGTAGGCGGCCCATGAGCCGTCCGCCGCAACCGCCCTGAATTGCC
>DASWBL010000212.1:0-12219 GCA_036390615.1 Steroidobacteraceae bacterium
TCCTGCTGGCTTGAGCCCCGCCACCGCCAAAGTCTTGATTTTTTGAAGTATGCCCAGGTTGAACAGCACGTAATAGCCGAGCAGCACGCCAAAAATACCTGTGGTCAGCGGATTGCCTTGGTAACCGGCGAAAGGATTTTGGTTCGCAGCGGCGGAATTCTCGGCACCGACGTGCAACGCAAGGAACCGATACAGGACCCGGCCGAGGAACAACGCGCTAACGGTCAAGCCAATGTAGGTGTGCGGCGTGTAAAAGCCGCCCTCGGGAGTGACTTCGAACTGAGTGTGTCGCAGACCCAGATATCCGAGCGCAGCGCCGCAGATCAGGCCAGCCAGCAGTGCGCCGAGCGCCGGAGCGTTGCGCAGCGAGCCCAAGAAAAATAGCCCGCCGACAATGGTGAGCACGCTGATTCGAATCCAGATTCGTTTCTCGCTGATTTTCTGGCGGCCGAATGTGCGCCGCATGCGGCGATAAATCGCCCAGAGCACTAGCCCGGTCACTAGAATTGGGGTAACAATTTTCGGGTCCATCTAATCTGTCCTGTGTCTCGCAATATTGGCCAAAAGTCACAGCGGGCAGCCAGGCGCCTCGCTTTTCTCAACCGCGCAGTCGCCCGCCCTGTGGGTCATAAAACGGCTCGAGCCGCACGGTCGCCGCGCAGGGTTCACCGAAGATATCGATCTCGAACCTGCCGCCGTCGCGGGCGAGCGCGGCCGGCACGTAGCCCGCGGCCAGGCTTTTGCCGATGCAGTGACCATAGGCGCCCGAGGTCACATAACCCACAGCCGCGCCATCGTGCATGATGGATTCGTAGCCTATGACTTCGGCATCGCGCACCTCGACTTCCATGACTACGAAACGTCGCTTGGGTCCCGTGGCGCGCTCGGCCAATGCCGCCGGCCGGCCAACAAACTCCGCCTTCTTGAAATCGATAAATCGGTCAAGCCCCGTTTCTCCGGGCGTGTAATCCGGCCGGAAATCCTTGTTGAACGACCCGTAACCCTTCTCGAGCCGCAGCGAGGATAAAGCGCGACCGCCGAAATGTACCAGCCCGAGTTCGCGTCCCGCTTCGCGGACATCATCGTAGAGTGAGGCGAAGTAATCTGGCGTAGTCCAGATCTCATAGCCCAGCTCACCAGTAAACCCCGCGCGAGTCAGAATGGATGGTGCGAACCCGACCGCAGTTTCCCTGACATCGAACAGCTTGAAGATTGCCGCCGACAGATCGATACGCACCAGGCGCTGCACGAGCTCGCGTGCGTTGGGCCCGGCGACCGAGATTCCCGCCAGCGTCGAGGCGACTGAGCGCACGGCGACGTCCGCCGGCGGATTCGATTGCCAGAACCAGCGCAGGTGAAACTCCTCGGCAAAACCAGAGCCGACGATCAGGAAGCGATCATCGGCGAGGCAGGCGATCGACAGGTCACCCACGATCCGCCCGGCCGGATTCAGCATGGGGGCCAGTCCCAGGCGACCAGGTCTTGGTATCTTGCAGGCAAACACCCGATCGAGCCACGCCCGCGCCCCGCGCCCCGATACTTCGTACTTGCCGTAGTTGGTGGTCTCATACAGTCCCACCGTCCGGCGTACTGCCTGACATTCCGCGCGCACGACGGGGAAAGCTTCCGAACGTCGGTAGGTGGGAGTCTCGACCGGAGCGACGCCGGCCGGAGCGAACCAGAGTGCGTTCTCCAGTCCGAAATTCGCGCCCATCACGGCGCCGGCCTCACGCAATTTGTCGTAAATGGGCGAGCGGCGCACCGGACGGGCCGCCGGCAATTCCTCGTTCGGATATACAAGCCGGAACCGGCGCGCATAATTTTCCGGGACTTTGATGGACGTATACTTTGGCGTCGCAAAGCCGCCAAAGCGCGCCACGTCCATCGACAGGATATCCTGGCCAGGATCGTTCTCGGCCATCCAGTGCGAGAGCACGAGCCCAATGCCACCACCCTGGCTGAAGCCCGCCATGACCGCGCAGGCGACCCAATAATTCCTCACGCCACGCACGGGCCCAACCAGCGGATTGCCATCCGGTGCAAAGGTAAAGGGACCGTTGACGGCTTTGCGTATGCCTACCTGGCCCAGCGCCGGAAAATGGCGAAAGCCGACTTCGAAATAAGGGGCGAGCCGCTCGAAGTCATCGGCCAGCAGCTGCATCGCAAAGTCGTCGGGAGTCTTGCGCGGTGCCCAGACGATGCCGTGCGGCTCGTAAGTACCGATCAGTGCGCCACCCCGTTCCTGCCGCATGTAGATCTCACCGGCGTAGTCGGTCGTGTTGACGATTTCCTTGTCGCGACCCTTCAGCTCCGGAATGTCCTCGGTGATGAGGTAATGATGCTCCATCGCCAATACGGGCAGCTCGATCCCGACCATGTGCCCGACCTCCCGCGCCCACAGCCCACCACAGTTGACGACGTGCTCGGCGTGCACATTGCCCTTGTCGGTGATGACATCCCAAGAGCCATCGCCGCGCGGCGAGAGCGACAGCACGCGCGTGAATCGTTCCACCGAGGCACCCAGCAGTCGAGCCGCTTTGACATAGGCCTGCGTAGTGCCTGAGGGATCGCAATGCCCGCCATCAGCACGCCACAGCGCGCCAATGAAATGCTGCGGATCGATCCGCGGGTTGAAGCGTTTGGCGTCCGCGAGCGAAATCATCTCGGTTTCCATGCCGAGGTAGCGCGCGCGCGAGCAGATGAGCTTGAGGCTGTCGAGCTCGCCCTGCGTTGCCGCCAGCATCAGCCCGCCGTTCGGGTGCAGTCCGCAGGATTGCCCCGACTTGGCCTCGATTTCGCGGTACAGGTCGATGGTGTACTTCTGCAAGCGCGAGATGTTGGCCTCGCCATTAAACGTGTGCATGCCACCGGCCGCGTGCCACGTCGAGCCAGAGGTCAGCTCGCTTTTCTCGAGCAGCAGCACGTCGCTCCAGCCGATCTTGGCGAGGTGGTAGAGGACGCTGGCGCCGACAACACCGCCGCCGATGATGACCGCCTGGGCCGAGGACTTCATGAAAACGACTCTCCGGATATTGCTGTAAACGGAACCGCACCCGTTTGGCTGATTCCGAACGGCGCGCCGGTGGCGGCGAGCCATGCGGCAAAATGCCGTGCGGTAGTCGCCGGTGTCAACAGCAGTCGTGCGGCAGGCAACTGAACAATTGTTACGGCCACCTGGGCAATAACCGTCGCGGCGGCGTGACCGGCCGGGAATTTGGTGGGGTGCAAGTCGAGCCGGCAACCACGGATCAGTACTTCGGCGCTGTCGGCACCTGCCAGGTAGATAACCGCAAGCCCACTGGATAAGTCTATTACCGCGGCATTACCGGCGCATGCCTCCTGCCACGTGTCGCCCGCCAAGCCCGGCGTTGCCGGTGGACTCAGCAGCAGCCAGCGTTCGGGCCGGACCGAGATTGCCAGTTGCCCGCCGCCAAATGTGGCCCGGCCGTACGCCGGGAGTGGCAGACCTCTGCGAGCGGCAACGGCCTCGACGGCGGCAGATCGGCCGCGACGCGCAGCCAATTCCACGATTGCGGTCGCGCAGGGCCCAAACCGCACGCGCGCGCCGTCGGCGGTCGCCGGATTCTGCTCAGGCGCGGACACGGAGATTCTCCGGATCAAGCATGTGCGCACTGACGATGTCAATTGGCAGGCTTTCTCCGTGGATCACAGAGCGGGCGAACAGCCGTTGCCCGATCCGCGCGCGGCCACCGGCCACCAGCGCAAGTCCAACCCAGCCTTCGCGCTCGACCGTCGGTGTGGAGGAGGTGATGTATCCGAGGCTGGCCGTGTCGGTCTCGCGGAGCGTCACATGCGCGCCATTGCGCAAACGCCGCGCCGCGTCGGCCGGCCGCACACCGACCAACTGCAGCCGGTCCGGCGCGGACAATCCGGATCGTTGCGACAGCATCCTGCCAACGAAGTCGCCCTGTTTTTTGAGCATTCGCTGCATGCCAAGGTCATCGGCACTGGTATTGCCGTTGAGTTCCGCGCCGGTCACGTGGCCCTTCTCGATGCGCAGGGTATTGAGTGCATCCAGGCCGTACGGTTTGATATCAAATGTCTTTCCAGCCTCGAGCACGGCCAGCCATACCGACTGCGCTTCGGACGCGGGCACCGCCAGTTCGTAAGCCAGCTCACCGGAAAATGAAATGCGGAACAGCCGCCCGGTGCGGCCCGCGATGTTCGCTTCGGCCGTGGCCATGAAAGGAAAGGCTTCGTTCGCGACATCGATACCTGAGACCACTGCGGCGAGCACCTCGCGCGAGCGCGGCCCGGCCAGCGCGAACTGCGCCCATTGGTCGCCGACGTCGGTCAGTAGTACATCGAGCGTCGGACAGTTTGCCTGCAGCTGGAACTCGAGGTGTTCCAGAATGGCCGCGCTGTTGGCGGTTGTGGTGGTCAGCAGGAAATGCTCTGGCCCGAATCGCGATACGGTGCCGTCATCGAGCATCATGCCGTCCTCGCGCAGCATGATACCGTAGCGGGCACGGCCGACCGCGAGGGTCGACATGCTGTTGGCGTAAACGAAATCGAGGAAGCGGCCGGCATCGGCGCCCTGCACGTCGATTTTGCCGAGCGTCGACACGTCGGTGACGCCGACTGAGTGGCGTACGGCACGTGCCTCCTTGAGCACCGGATCCCAGCCGGTCTGCTTTGAATACACGAGTGGCCGCAACCAGACGCCAACCGGGACAAACGTCGCCCCTGCGCTTTCGTGCCATTGATGCAGAGGTAGTCGTCGCTTGGGTTTGAAATGCTCGCGCACTTCCATTCCGGCGAGAGCCGCGAAGGATAGCGGCTGTAGATATGGTCTTGGATGCGGTTGCCCGACCCTTGACAGCGGCACGCCGCGCGCAGCCGCAAGTACTGCACTGCCGACTAGGCCGCCGATGCGCCCTTGGTCGGTCGCCATGCCGTGCGTCGTGTATCGTTTCATGTGTTCGACGTGCTCGTACCCCTCACGTTGCGCCAGCCGAACATCATCGGCAGTGACATCGTGCTGCAGATCGACAAAGGCCTTGCCACGACCGCGAATTTCCCAGACCGCAGATGTGGAGGTGCCCTGCGGGTCCACGGGTAGGTCAGGTGCCGGGGCCGAGATTCGCAGAATTCTGCCTAAATCTCTGGCGATCGCCACAGCCGCCGATGCGCCGTCCTGCGCCGCGGCCGCGAGCCCGAAACAGCCGCGCGCCGCGCCCGCCACGTAGCCGCTCGCCGAATCAAGTGCCGGCGTGAAGGCCGCGATGGCCGATTGCCATACAAGAGCTGCGCCAAGCTGACTGGCAAGTGCGCTGGCCGGTGAATAGCCTCCTGACATCAGCAGGCAATCGGCCGCGATAGTGCGGCGATTGCGCCCATCGGCGTCCGTGACTTGCAGCGCGCGCACGCAGCGGCGCCCGGTAACCCCGGCGACGACGGCGTTGCCATGCACTTCAATGCCACGCGCGCGGGCGCGGTCTGCCGCTTTGGATGCCGGCCTCACGTCGATGATGCCAGCACACCGGACTCCTGCGTCCGCAAGCGCAAACGCGGCCTCATAGGCCTCGTCGTTATTGAGAAAAAGTGCCGGATGATGAGCTACTGCAACCCCGTAGCGATGCAAATAGCCCAGTGCCGCGCTTGCCAACATCACTCCCGGCACGTCGTTCCCAGGGAAAGCGATCAGCCGCTCAACCGAACCTGTCGCGAAAATCACCCTTCTGGCACGAATAATCCGCATGCGTTCCCGAAGCCCGCCGCTGGCGGCAATCCTATGCGGCGCCAAGGACTCGACTGCGCCAAACACGCCGTGACCGTAGGCGCCGACAACCGCGGTACGGGGCAGGCAACACACTGAGTCGAGTTTTGCGAGCGTCGCAAGCATTGCCTCGCGCCACGAAGTCCAGCGCGCATCAAGCAGCGATCCGCCTCCCAGGGCGACGTCCTGATCAACGAGCAGCACGCGCAGCCCGCTCGCGCCGAGGAGCGCGGCAGCGGCCAGGCCGGTGGTGCCTGCGCCGACCACAAGTACGTCCGTGTGCTCGTGCAACGTCTCGGCCGGCGCGGCGTGATCGCTGATTGCTGCCTGCAGCCGACCGAGGCCTGCCGCGCGGCGAATCAACGGCTCATATAGCCGTTCCCAGGCCCAGCCGGGCGCCATGAAAGTCTTGTAGTAAAAGCCGGCGGGCAAGAACCGGCTCAGGCGATCGTTGATCGCGAACATATCGAAGCCAAGCGACGGCCAGCGGTTCTGGCTCTCGGCCGCGAGCCCCGTGGCGAGCTCGAGCGTGGTCGCCAGTTGATTGGGTTCCCGGCCACTTTTAGTGAGCACATCGACCAGCGCGCAGGGCTCATCCGGACCCACCGTCACGACGCCGCGCGGCCGATGATATTTGAAGCTCCGGCCAACGAGCCGGACGCCGTTGGCGAGCAGGGCAGAGGCAAGCGTGTCGCCGGCCAGACCCGTGAGGGTGCGGCCGTCGAAGCTAAAACCAATAGCCTTGGCCGCGTCAGTCAGCAGCCCGGCGGTGATGCGATGGGGACCGGTCATTCGCCTGAGCCTTCCGGCGGCAAAAGGAGCGATTCGTCGGCGCGGCCGGCCGCCCGGATTTCATGGGTCAAGGTGTGGCGCACGACTTTTATCAGCTTGCGGCAGCCGGCAACGTGCAACCACCACTCGAGATGCCAGCCGCGCGGGTTCTCGCGCGCATAGGTGTAGGTCGTGAACGCTTCGATTCCGGCATCGGCTGCGGGGCGTGACACCGATGCATCGCCGCGATAGCGAAACTCGATTTCGTCGCGTTCACCGCACCACGGGCAGGGGATCCGAAGCATCGTCGCCGCTCTCAGTGCAGGTAGGGGTAGGGACCGATACCGCGTTCATCGATAGTCCGACCTGCCGCGAAGCGCCCGAGATCCAGATGCGCGGCTGCGGGATGCGGCTCGCCACGCGCGATCAGGTGCGCCGTTGTCATCCCACCGGCCGGGATGGCCTTGAAGCCGCCGTAGCACCAGCCGCCGTTCAGAATCAGGCCGTCAACCGGTGTCTTCGAAATGATGGGGGAGCCATCCATGCTCATATCCATCACGCCACCCCATTGCCGCAACACGCGCAGGCGGGCAAGCCCCGGCAGTAAAGTTACGGCAGCGGCCGCCACTTCCTCGGCCATCGGCAGTGTGCCGCGCTGACCAAAGGTGTTGTAACCATCAATCGCGCCGCCGAACACCAGGCCGCCTTTGTCTGACTGGCTCACATAAAAATGCCCGGCGCCGTAAGTCAGTACGACATCGAGCACCGGTTTGATGCTTTCGCTGACGAAGGCCTGGAGGACGTGTGTTTCAATTGGCAGTGTGAGGCCCGCCATTTCAGCGAGCTGTGAGGAATGCCCGGCAACAGCGAGACAAACCGTATCGGCCTTGATCAGGCCGCGTGTGGTGTCGATCCCGGTGACGCGCCGTCCGTCGCGCCGGATGCCCGTCACTGCGCATTGCTCGATGACGTCAACGCCAGCAGCGGATGCGGCGCGGGCATAGCCCCACGCGACTGCGTCGTGCCGCACCGTGCCGCCGCGCGGTTGCAGGAAGCCGCCCAATACCGGGTAGCGGCCGTTGTCGAGGTCAACCAGCGGCACCCGCGCCTTAACCTCCGCGCGATTCAGTGCCACTGCGTCCACCCGCTGCAGCCTCATGCCGTTGGCCCGGCGGGTAAAGAGATCGCGCTGCGCTTCGGTATGGAACAGATTGAGCGTGCCGCGCTGGCTGACCATCGCATTGAAATTCAGCGCGTGCTCCAGTCCCTCCCACAGTTTCAGCGAGAACTCGTAAAAGCGCACATTGTCCGGCTGAAAATAATTGGAGCGGATGATGGTGGTGTTGCGCCCGACATTGCCAAGGCCAATCGGGCCTCGCTCCACAACCGCGACGTCGCGAATGCCGAATTCGGTGGCGAGGTAGTACGCGGTCGCGAGGCCATGGCCGCCGCCGCCGACTATCACAACCTGGTAACGGGGCCGCGGCTCCGCTTTGCGCCAAGCGTGGGGCCAGCCCGTATGGCCGCGTAGCCCCTCCCAAAGCAATCGAAATCCGGAATACCGCCCAGACGACTCACGCCTCGTATTTGCGCTACTGCTCATTGACCGAGCGCCCCGACTGTCGTCGCCGCGCGGCTTGGGCGGGACAGATCGCACACCTTATCTATAGCAATCAAAAATGCGCCACCGGCGAGCGCAAGCCGCGGTGCGGATGCGTTGGCTGGCGGAGTAGTTAGGCGGACCGGGAAAGAAATGAGCTGAGTACCTCAAGACCATGACAAATCAAATAGTTGCAAGAAGAACATGTAGTATTGTCAGAGATTGATTTTCACGCTTCACTTCCCGGCACCGTGGCCGCAATTCGATCGTATCGTACTGCATTTTCTGCGGGGGCAAGTCGGGCCTTGACGGCCCGGGCCGCAAACGACAAGGTGTATTGACGCCCGGCGGCCGACCGCCGCAAGGTGTCGGACCCGGTTTCGATGGCGTCTCGGCCGACAGCGCGCGAGGGGGGTCTCGATCGGCCGCGCGGAGGTGGCCCATAGAAAAATTTCTGAAGTCGCTCGCGATGGCAGCCGTGCTCATTTTTTTGGCACTCCCTGCGGCGCACGCGGCAGTCGTAGTCTCCTCGAAACTGTCGAGCGAGTCGGCAATGATCGGGCACATGATCCGCTTGCTGCTGAACGCCAACGGTATCCAGACCGTCGATCGCATGACGCTCGGAGGCACACCGGTCGTCCGCAGGGCGCTCCTGGCCGGTGAGATCGACATGTACGTCGAGTACACAGGCAACGCCGGGTTTTTTTTCAATGTCGCCTCGGATCCGGTCTGGACGGACTTGAAGCGCGGTTACGAGCGGGGCGCGCAACTCGACTATCAGGCGAACAAAATAGTCTGGCTGACGCCTGCCAACGCCAATAATTCCTGGGCCATCGCGGTGCGCGGCGACGTCGCCAGAAAGTACCGGCTGGCTACGATGAGTGATTTTGCCCGCTGGGTATCGGCCGGCGGCAGGGTGGTACTGGCCTGCTCATCGGAATTCGTAAATTCCTCGACGCTGCGCTCGCTCGAACACACTTACGGATTCGCGATGCGGCCTGATCAGCTGATCGTGCTGGCAGGTGGCGACACTTCAGCCACGATCAAGGCGGCGGCCGAAGAGACCAACCGCACCAACGCGGCAATGGTCTATGGCACTGACGGTGGCATTGCGGCCTCGGACCTTGTGCTAATGGTCGATGACCGGCACGACCAGCCAGCATTTGCCCCAGTACCTATCATCCGTGAGGCGGTACTCAAGGCTAACCCGAGGATCGCGGCAATTGTGAAGCCGCTGATGGAGAGCTTCACCCAGGAATCGCTCCAGGAATTGAACGGTCGCGTACAGATCAATGGCGAACCGACAGAAGCGGTTGCCGAGGATTACCTGCGATCCAAGGGATTCATCAAATGAATTCGAGCGGACCGCAGGCAGAAGCTCGCCGCCAGAGCCGGGCCGGCCGCGAGTGGCCATTGCGATGACTCATGCCGCAACACGTCGTCTTCACTTTGACCGGCTAGGCACGCTGCTAAGCCTGGTCGGCGTGGCCGCGATATGGCTGTTGCCATTTGTGGTCTTCAAAATCAATCGCATTGTGTCCGGCCATCCGCGCGCGCTGATTGATGTGTTGCCGCAATGGTCGACGTTGACGTTTTACTCGACTCTGGCATTGATCGCAGTAATCGCGGTTGCGGTCGGCAACGCTCGGATTCGCTTGGTGGCTGCTTTGCTCGGCATCGTTGCCGTGGCGCTCGTGATCGGTGGCGCGGCCGACGCTTTGACGCCGCCCGGCAACCGTTGGGTCCGGATCTCTCCTGGCGCGGGTTTTTGGGTGCTGCTGATCGCGCTTGGCCTGATCGCAACCGATGCAATTGCGCGCCTGCGGCCGCGTCCCGGCGTGCGGGTGCTGGCGCTGCTGGTGACCGCCGTTGCAGTGGCAGCTGCCTTGGCGAGCGGCTATTTCGATCATTTGTCGATCATGCGCGAATACGCCGTAAACGCCAGTCGCTTTACACGCGAAGCGCGGCAACACGTGCTGCTCGCAGTCGGATCACTGGTGGCGGCGGTTCTCGTCGGCCTGCCGCTCGGGGTCCTCTGTCACCGGTTGCCAAGAATCAGAGCAGTAATTCTTGAGGTACTGAGCCTTATTCAGACTATTCCATCGATCGCTCTATTTGGCATTCTGATGGTGCCCCTGGGAGTGCTAGCAGCGCGCGAGCCTTGGGTGGCGCAGCTTGGCATCAGTGGCATCGGTGCCGCCCCGGCGGTGATCGCCTTGTTCCTGTACTCGCTGCTGCCGGTAGTGGCCAATACCGTCGCGGGACTGGCACGCGTCTCGCCGGCGACCGTCGACGCTGCTCGCGGTATGGGTCTGACGAACTGGCAGGTGTTGGTCGCTATCGAATTCATTCTGGCACTGCCGGTCATACTTACCGGCATCCGCATCGTGCTGGTGCAGAATATCGGTCTTGTGACCATCGCCGCGTTGATCGGTGGCGGTGGCTTCGGCACTTTTGTGTTTCAGGGGCTCGGGCAGACCGCGATTGACTTGGTGCTGCTCGGCGCCATTCCGACCGTCGCATTGGCGTTTTCGTCCGCCGTGTTGCTGGATGCCCTGGTCGACGTCATGAATAAGGCGCTGCGATGATCAAAATCGAATTGTTGAGAAAACAATATGGGCCGGTGACGGTCGTTAATGACGTTTCGCTTACCATCGAGAGCGGCACAGTTACTGTTATCGTCGGCACGTCGGGCTCGGGCAAATCGACGCTGTTACGCATGATTAACCGGCTGGTCGAGCCCAGTGGCGGCCGCGTGCTGATCGATGACCGGGACACAGCGGCTGAGCCTGCACACCTGCTGCGGCGCCGGATTGGTTACGCCATTCAGGGTCACGGACTGTTCCCTCATCGCACTGTTGCCGAAAATATCGCGACCGTGCCGCGGTTGCTGGGCTGGAAATCGGCTCGCGTTCGCGCCCGGGTCGAGGAACTGCTTGCAGTGTTCCAGCTCGATCCGGCTGCCTTTGCCGGTAAGTACCCGCACCAGCTTTCGGGCGGGCAGCAGCAGCGCGTCGGCGTTGCTCGCGCGCTGGCCGCCGAGCCCAATGTGCTGTTGATGGATGAGCCGTTCGGTGCGCTCGATCCGATCATCCGCAGCAAGGCACAGGACGACCTGCTCGGCATCCAGCGTCGCTTTGGCACGACGATCGTGCTTGTGACCCACGACATGGATGAGGCGTTTAGGCTCGGTAATCGCGTTGCCGTCATGAGCGATGGGAAAGTGCTGCAGTACGATCGGCCCGCCATGCTGCTCACCAAACCTGCTGATCCATTTGTGTCGCGCCTGACCTGCACGGGCGACCGGGCAATGAAACTCCTCTCGCTCACTACGGCTGCCGAGGCAGCAGAACCCGGCATTGGCGAAGGTCCAAGCGTGGACGGTTCCGCGTCGCTGCGCGACGTGCTGTCGGACCTGGTCTGGAGTGGCGCCGGCGCTGCAACCGTCATGGGCAGCGATGGCAAGCCGGCCGGGCGCCTGACGATCGCCGCCATTCTCGCCCACGGCAGGCAAACCTGATGCCGCGCCTCGCCACCGTGCTTCGGCTCGCCGCCTTCGGCCTGCTGGTGGTCTTTTTGCTGACGCCGCGAAGTTTCGCACCAATCTTTGCGCCGCTGACCGAATACGGCGCACCGCCGATCTACACTCAGGACAACCTACTCGGTCTGGCGCTTGCGCATCTGGGCACCGTTTTTGTGGCGGCCGCCGCCAGCACTTTAATCGCCGTCGGTCTTGGCATCCTGGTGACTCGAGCCAGTGGCCGGGAATTCCTGCCGCTGTCGCGCACGCTGGTCAACATTGGCCAGACTTTCCCGCCGGTGGCCGTGCTCGCTGTGGCGGTGCCGCTCGTAGGATTTGGCGAGACGCCGACGCTGATCGCGCTGTTTGCCTACGGTCTGCTGCCGATCTTCGAGAATACCGTAACCGGGCTGCAAAGCTGTCCGCGATCGGTGGTCGAGGCAGCCGATGGCATGGGGATGAGCGCGCGAACGCGGCTGTTCTCGGTGGAGCTGCCGCTGGCGATGCCGCTGATTCTCGAAGGCATCCGGATGTCGCTGGTGATCAACGTCGGCACGGCGACCATCGGCTCGACAGTCGCGGCCAAGG
>DASWBL010000213.1:0-7707 GCA_036390615.1 Steroidobacteraceae bacterium
AGTCGGGCACCAGCAACAATACCAGCGCCGGCAACGGTGGTTGCCACAGCCGCTCCGCCGGCGGCCCGCAGCACCAAATTGGTAGAAGGAACCGCACAGGGCACGTGGACGTTACGAGTACCAAATCCCCAAGGCGTCAGCATCTGGTATTGGGATATTCGCGCCAATGGATCCTACGCATTCTGGGCCACCGGTCCGGGCGCTGCCCCATCGCACAGTGGCTCGGCGACGTTTGTGGATGGCAAGTGGTCCACGAATTCGCCGAGTTGGATTGATGGGGGGACTTATCAATTCCCTAATTCAAATACCATGCTTGCAACCGGCCGGCTGGGCACAGCCACCTGGCTACGCAAGCAGTGAGCATGGCAGTGACCTCCAGTCTGCTCGGCTGCAGCTCCAGCGCAACGGGCAGGCGGAGAAAACGCCTACCAGAAATATTATTAAAATCATTGCGTTACTCGCTGTCGGGCTAGTTACCTGTGACCAGCATGCGTCGAGGTTCGGCTGGACGGCGGTGGCCTGCCGCTGCGCACGGTGTCCTACCTATGGCCGCGGCAAAGAGCGCCCTCCAAGCTCATCACAATGCTCTTTAATAAAGAGCGCGCGTTATTTTCCCGCGATCGCCTTAACCACCGACCGGCATGGCCCGCCCCGCTAGAGGTTCCCTGAAATGAAAATCCTGAAACATGCATGCATTCTCATGATCGGCGGCGCACCGCTGGTGACAATGGCCTCGCCGGAATTGCCCTTTTCATTTGATGCGGCTTTCGGACGGTTGCCCAAAAACATCGTCCCGTTGAGTTACGACATTGCCGTTGTCCCTGACACTGACGCGCTTACTCTCACTGGTACCGAGTCGGTACGCCTGCGGTTCCGATCGGCTAGCGCGACCATCGAGTTCGACTCGCTCAATGAAAAGCTGCGAGACGTCCGCCTTGACGGGCAACCGGTCAAGAATGTCGTATCAAGCGACGAGCAGCAACTGACTACTGTGACTCTGCCGGCACCGGCCCAACCCGGATTGCATACGCTTACATTCTCTTACTCCGGAAAAATTGAGCAAGGCCCGCAAGGGCTGTTCGCTCAGCCCTATAAAAAGTCGGGGGGCGGTAACGCACTGATGTTATCGACACAAATGGAAAATACCGATGCGCGCCGGATGTTTCCCTGCTGGGATGAACCGGCGTTTCGGTCACGGTTTCGTCTGACTATGACTGTACCTGCTGACTGGCAGGCGGTTTCAAACATGCCAATCGCCAAGCGCGCCGTGCACGGTGCCACGGCGACCATAACCTTTAAAACCTCTCCCAACATGCCGTCTTACTTGTTAGAGTTTTCCGGTGGGGATCTGGCGCACATCGACGGCGAAAGAGACGGCGTTAAATTCCGAGTCTGGGCCATTCGCGGCCAAGAGCAGTATGGCCGGGAGGCGCTCGCCAACACCGAGGAAATTCTAACTGACTACAGTGAATATTTTGGCTACCACTATCCGTTACCAAAATTAGACTCGATCGCTGTTCCGGGCGGCTTTTCCGGCGCGATGGAGAACTGGGGAGCGATTACCTATAACCAGTCGCTCCTAGTGCTGCCGCCGACGAGCACCATAGATGAGCGCCAGCACGCCTTTAGCGACCAGGCCCATGAAATTGCGCACCAATGGTATGGCGATCTGGTCACCATGGGCTGGTGGGACGATGCGTGGTTGAATGAGAGTTTTGCCGAGTGGCGCGCAGGAAAAGAAACCGACCTGCGCAATCCTACCTGGAAATGGTGGGAGACCACGGATGAGGATAAGGAAAAGGCCATGGCCTCCGATGCCCGAGGTACCGCGCAACCCATTCACCAGCCCATCAGCGACGAGTTGCAGGCCGATAGCGCATTTGATTCGGACATCGTTTACAGCAAGGGGCAGGCGGTGTTGCGAATGTTGGAGAACTATCTAGGTCCGGACACCTTTCGCGACGGCATCCGCCAGTACCTTAGGGCGCGAGCGTATTCGAATGCTACTAGCGGTGATTTATGGAACGCCCTCAGTGCGGCGAGCGGGACAGATGTTGACCAAATCGCCAGCGGCTGGACGGAACAGCCAGGTTTTCCGCTGGTCAACGTCGCAAGGCACTGTGACACGGCCGGAGCACGAACCATCAGCCTTAGGCAGACGCGCTTCCTGTTGCGCGGCTCGGATCTGAAGGCCTCGCACTGGCGCGTTCCGCTGCTGGTGCGAACCGGTGTCACTGGCACGCCACAAAGCGTCCTGCTGACGCAGGACGGGCAGGTTGTAGTCGCTGGCAGATGCGAGGAGCCGTTGAGCGTGAACGCAGGCGCAATTGGTTACTTTCGTTCGCAATACGACGATGCGACGTTGGCGATCAATACCCGTAACTTTGAGTCACTGCCGGATGGCGATAAAATTGCGTTGCTCGATGACCAATGGGCGTTGGTCGAAGCTGGCGCCGTGCCGGTAGCCAGTTACCTGAATTTGGCCACATCCATGGGAAGCAATCTGGACATGCGCGCTTGGCAACAGATTGCCAGCTCACTGGCTACAATCGAATTTGACATGCGCGGGTCGCCCGGACACGACGCCTTTGCGAGCTTAGCGCGCTCAGTCCTCAAGCCTGTGGCCAATCGGCTCGGTTGGATTGCGAAAGCTGAGGAAGGCCCCGAAGTGCGCAAGCTGCGGCAAATAGTTCTTGAGGATCTCGGTTTTTGGGGCGATCAAAGTGTGATTGATGAAGCCCGCCTGCGATTTGAGGGTTTATTCGCCGGCCGCGATGTCATTGAGCCGGATAGTCAGCCGTTCATACTAAATATCGTTTCTCGCAATGCCGATTCGGCAACGTTCGAACAATTGCGTGCCCTTGCAAAACGGGCAGTTAACGTCATAGATCGGCAGCGAATCTACCGTGCACTCGCAAACGTGCGTGACCGGCAACTGGCCATCCAGGTAGCCGAGATCTCGGTGTCTCCAGAGCTCCCGCCGGAAGATTCGACTGTACGCGTCGACATGGTCACCAAGTTATCGGCCGAGCATCCGCAATTGTCTTGGCAAACTTTCAGCAACCATGCTGAAACCCTGATGGCACCGCTCTCCGGGTATGCGCCCTCGGCAATGGCCGAACTTGTTCCGAGGACTTACTGGAATGGCATTTCGCTGGCAGAGATTGACGGCTGGCTTCGCGCGCACGAGCCCGCGGACATGTCAATCAATGTCGATCGCAGTATGGAAACGGCACAATTCAAGCTGGCAGAGAAAGCCGCGCTGGTTGCCGCTGTCGATGCTTACATCCAGGCTGGCCATGCACAGCAGCAATGAATGCGCGAGCTGTCATGGTCCCTGACGGCAGCAGCGGTGCCGACAAAAGCGGGGAAACGACGGCTCTATGCCGACGGTGCCTGCGTGGTGGCTACCGAGTAGCGCCCTTTAAGGCCCAAAGCATAAACAACCATTTGCGGCTCGCCAGTGGGATGAGACAAAACTATGCGCCAGAGGTACTAGATGCCTTGATTCGCCCGAAAGAAGTGGCTGCGATTCAATCCTGATCTGCAACGATTGTCATCCGTCGGCCCGGCACGTACAGAGTAGACTGTAGCCATGCTGGATTGGTTGCTGCTCGGATTGGCGTTTGTATTCGGTTTCGGCCTCACGCGCACAAGCGTGTGTACGGTCGCAGCGGTACGGACGCATATTCTGGAGCGGGACACGCGCTCATTGCTATGTATTCTGGTGGCTGCCAGCGCAGCCGGAGCAGTGCTGCTGGGGTTCGCCTGGATTTGGCCACAGCAGATTCGACTGCCTCTCGATAGCTCCGTGCCCGGCTGGGCGCTGCTTGGTGGCTTTATTTTGGGCGCCGGCGCGCTGATCAACGGCGGCTGTTATCTGGGCAGCATCACATATCTGTGCCGCGGCAATCTCAATTTTCTTTTCACACTGTTTGGGATCGTGGCCGGAGCCCGATTTGCCGCAATAATGTTCGGCATGCGAATTATGCCGGCTGCCGCACAGCTGTCGGGTCGGCCTTATTTCAGCGCGATTGGAACTCTCGGCTGCCTGCTGGTGCTGTCGACAGGATTGTGGTTAATGGCGAGTCGAGCTAGAAATGACGAGCGATTTGCCCGCATTAGCCGAAGAATGGGCTGGGCCGCCGCATTCTGCGGTGCTGTTGCGGCAGTAATTTTTGCGCGCCACCCAAACTGGAGCTACGGCACTTTGCTGGAACAGTTGGCTGCGGCCGATCACGCGGTGCTCGAGCCTGTAGTCCTTTGCTCGGCGTTAGCGTTGTTTGCGGGAGCTGTCATCGGCGCCCGGCACCGCTGGCATTGGCATGCGCCGACGGTACTGGGGTCGGGGCGGCGCTTCGTCGGCGGCATTCTACTTTCGATCGGCGCGCTGCTGGTTCCGGGCGGCAATGACACTTTGCTGTTGTGGACCATACCGGGATTGGCCTCGTACGGGTTCATTGCGTTTGGCGCAATGCTGCTGACAATTGCAGGCGGCGTGTTGGCGGAGCGCCATTTCGCGCGGCCACCAGCGCCGCTGTGAATCCGCAAACTGAAGATATGCTTACTGCGCCGGTTCCATTTTATGCCCTTATCATGGACCGAACGGGGGTCGAATTTATTAGATGCCGACTAGCCGCGAACGTGG
The DNA here is from genome assembly GCA_036390615.1 of Steroidobacteraceae bacterium. Classification (GTDB taxonomy): domain Bacteria; phylum Pseudomonadota; class Gammaproteobacteria; order Steroidobacterales; family Steroidobacteraceae; genus FEN-1191. The sequence goes on from DASWBL010000213.1 coordinate 4,649, forward strand.
TTAAATATGCAGATTCTGTAGCGATTGTCGGGTAAATTGGTATTGACTCTCATGCCTTCTTGGGCGGCCGCCTCGGTCGCCTGACCAGTCTTGGCCAACGGCTACTCCGTGTCGGCGGTGTTGATCCGCTCAACTTGCGAACCGCGTTCTTGCACGCCGTGAAGGGCGTCGGCCATCATGGCGGCCCGCTTCGCACGTTGCGATCAATGACGGGGCAAGCAATGCGCATTGAATCCACCATGGAACTACTCACGCGAACTAATCAATGGCGCCGCGCCGATTCCGCTCACGCAGCGGGATTCGGGACAACAACTGGCCCTACCAATGGCAGCGCCCAAGTATGCTGCTGATTCGCAATGCCGAGGTCTTCGCGCCTCGCGCCCTTGGTGTGCGAAATCTGTTGCTCGGCGGCGGTAAAATTCTCTGGCTGGGCCCGGCTCGCGAGCTGCCTGAACTTCCGGTGGCCTTGCGCGCCGAAGGTCAGGTTATCGATCTCGAGGGTGCGCGGTTAATCCCTGGCCTGATCGATGGACATGTGCATGTGACCGGTGGGGGCGGTGAGGCGGGCTTTGCCACCCGCATACCACCGCAGTTTTTGAGTCGATTCACAACCTGTGGCGTGACTACAGTGGTCGGGCTGCTCGGCACCGACGATGTGGCGCGTGGTCCGCGCGAGCTGCTGGCGACGGTATACGCGCTGCGCGAGCAGGGACTCAACGCCTGGAGCTACACCGGTGGCTACCATGTACCGCCGGCGACGCTTACCGGCAGCGTGCACGGTGACCTGGTATTTATCGAAGCCTTCCTTGGCATCGGCGAAGTTGCTATCAGCGATCATCGCTCCAGTCAGCCGACCTGCGATGAGTTGCTGCGCCTCGCCGGAGCCGCGCACGTCGCCGGATTGATGACCGGTAAGGCCGGCGTTCTGCACTTGCATCTGGGTGACGGCCTACGCGGCCTGGAACTTATCCGTCGGGCAATTGCCGACAGTGAGATTCCCGCGCGCGTATTTAATCCCACCCACGTCAATCGCCGTCGTGCGCTATTCGAGGAGGCCGTAGAGCTTGCCCGGGACGGCAGCACCGTGGACCTCACGGCCTTTCCGGTGAAACGGGGCGAGGACGCTTACACCGCTGCTGAGGCGTTGCAACGCTACTTCGCGAGCGGCGCACCAGCCGAGCGGATAACAGTAAGTTCCGATGCCGGCGGCTGCCTCGCATGCTTTGACAACGAAGGTCACCTCGCGAGTATGGAAGTCGGATCGGCCGGCGCGTTGCTGCAATCGCTGCGCGAATTACAGGCCGACGGAATGTCGCTAGAGCAGGCCCTGCCGCCGTTCACGAGCAACCCGGCACGCCTGCTCCGACTGAACAACAAAGGGATCATCGCGACCGGCGCCGACGCGGACCTCGTCGCCCTGGACGCGGATGGTGCGGCGCAAACCGTTATTGTCCGAGGCGAAGTGCACGTGCGGGACGGCACGGCGGTCCGTCGCGGACATTTTGAAACCTGAAGCTACGAGGAGCACTGTTGGATGCCGAGCAAAGTTCCTGAAGGTAAGCAGCGTGGCTGGATCGTGCCGATTGGCGGCGCCGAAAATATGGAAAACGATCGCCATATCCTTGAGCGTTTTGTGAGACTCTCCGGCGGCGACGCGGCGGATATCGTCGTGGTCCCAACCGCGAGTCGCTTGCATGAAACCGGACCGCGCTACGTAAAGCTGTTCACAGATATTGGCGCCGCCAACGTGACGGTCATGGATTTTGATACGCGCCGCGACTGCCGCGAGCCAAGCCGCCTGCAACGACTGGAACAGGCGAGCGGCATCTTTTTCACTGGCGGCAATCAGCTGCGGCTAACAACCCTGCTCGGCGGCACGCCGGTCGCACAGCTGATCCGCGCCCGTAATGCCGAAGGTGTCACGGTCGGCGGCACTAGCGCCGGCGCGAGCATTTTGAGCGAACACATGATCGCTTTCGGTGACGAGGGGGCCGCGGTGATTGCCGGTAGTGTTCGGCTCGCGCCCGGGCTCGGATTGACGAACCGATTCATTATTGATCAGCATTTTCGTCAACGAGACCGTCTCGGTCGGCTAATCACGGCGCTCGCCTACAATCCATTTGCCGTGGGCATTGGCCTCGATGAGGACACAGCAGCTTTCATTGGGCCCGACGATACGCTTGAGATTCTGGGTAGCGGTGGCGCGACAGTCATTGATGCATCCGAAGCCAGCTATTCGTCCATCGATGGGGCTACCGACGGGCAACCGGTGTGCGTGCTTGGGTTGCGGGTGCACGTACTGATTGCCGGGGCTACCTTTAATGCGCGAACGCACCTTGCTGCTGCCGGCGGAATCGATCGGGCCAAGCAATAATTGCCCTATTTGGCGACTGGCTTGACGTCGCCCGCGTTGTGGTTACACTTCCTTCAGGCCTCCCCGGAAGGCCCCGGAACAGAATAACGACTGGCGCAGCCGGCTCGATGCGGGCACCCGGCGATCGCTATCGCGCGGCGCCGCAGTTGGTGCGCGACGTCGCGAATCCGGCAGAACAGCGCGAGTACGCGCGGTGGTAGCCATGAAGACGCGCTCCAATGTATGCAGCTTTAGCTGCCACTGCGCAGTTCGCACCTTACGGCACTCCGAAAGGCTGGGCATCACCCGATGAAAATCCTCGACCGCGCTGTATATGTCGGCCCATCACTGTACGCCCACTTTCCAGTCATTCGCCTGGAACTGGATCTTGGGCCGCTGGAAGCCTGGCCGACTGGTCGCCTTGGCGATGAATTTATCGACGCCTTGACAGCCGCATTGCCGGGACTTGCTGAGCATGGTTGCTCCTATAACGCGCCGGGTGGCTTCCTGCGACGCATGCGCGAGGAAGGGGGCACCTGGCTTGGACACGTACTAGAGCATGTGGCGATCGAATTGCAGAACATCGCGGGGGAAGCCGTCACCTTCGGCAAGACACGAAGCGCCGGATCGCCCGGCGTTTATACGGTTATCTACGAGTACGCGCAGCGCGATGAAGGCATTGCGGCCGGCGAATTGGCACTGCTAC